>JBAZPK010000206.1:0-4413 GCA_041648235.1 Thermoleophilia bacterium | reverse complement strand
GCCTCCACGGGCTTGGCCCAGTCGCCGGCGTAGGTGCGCACCGTCACGGCTGGGCCGCAGAGGTGGGCTCCCGGCAGCAGCGGCTTGATGCCGGGCAGGCTCGGCTGCCGGTGCCAGGCGTCGGAGATGTTGGCGGTGGAGACCTGCTCGAGGACGCCGCGGATGGAGGCCGCCGCGGCGCGTTTGTACAGCTTCGTCTCGATGCAGACGCCCTCGTCGACGGCGCGGCGGATCTCGGCGGCGGCGGCCGTGGCGTCCTGCGCCTTGATGATGGCGCCGCCGACCACGACGACGCTGGCGCCGGCGGCCACAGCGGCGGCGGCCGTCTCGGAGTTGATCCCCCCGGCCACCGACACGGGGATCGACACGGCTGCGGCCACGGCGCGCAGCGTCTCGAAGGGTGCCTCGCCGCGCATCTGCTGGTCGATCGCCGTGTGGATGCCGATGTAGTCGGCGCCGAGCTCTTCGGCGCGCCGCGCGCGGGCCACCGGGTCGGCGACCTCGATCATGTCGACGATGAGCTGGCAGCCATAGTTGCGGGCCGCCTCGGCGCACTCCCTGATCGTCGAGTCGGAGGCGGCGCCGAGCACGCCCACCACGCCGGCCCCGGCCTTGGCCGCGGACTCCACCTCGGTGCGGCCGGCGTCCATGGTCTTCATGTCGGCGACGATGGTGAGCTCCGGGAAGGCGGCCTTCAGCTGGCGCACCGCGTCGAGCCCCTCGGCCTTGATGAGCGGCGTGCCGGCCTCCACCCAGTCGCAGCCGCCGGCTACGGCCTCGCGGGCCACTGCGAGGGCTCGCGGCAGGTCGACGAAGTCGAGCGCTACCTGCACCGTGGTGCGCTCGCGCCCCGGGTCGCAGGGCGCGCGGCCGCCTGGCGCGGCTCCGGCGGCGCTCATACGCCCATCACCTGGACGATCAGCGAGCGCTCGCGCGGGATGGCGTCGAAGTCGCAGAAGACGATCTCCTGCCAGCGGCCGAGCGTGAGGCGGCCGTCCACGAACGGCACCGTGAGCGAGGGCCCCAAGAGGCCTGCACGTACGTGCGAGTGGCCGTTGCCGTCGCCGTTGTTGATGTTGTGCTGCCACTCGTGGCCCGGGGGCACTACGGCGTCGAGGACCTCCTGCAGGTCCTTGATGACCCCGGGCTCGTACTCGATGGTCGTGACCGCCCCCGTGGCACCAGGGGCGAACACGGTGAGGGTGCCGTCCTGGAGGCCGCTCTGGCGCAGGGCCTCGCGCACCTCATCGGTGAGGCGGATGGTGTCGGCGTTGCCCCGGCTCGAGAACTCGAGGCTGCCGGTGACGACGCTCAGGAGCCCTTCGCGGACGTGGGCCTTCTTCTTTCCTTTGACGATCGCGGTGGCCACGGTGGTCCTTCCCTTCATGCGGTCGCGTCTCCGGAGGAGTACGCGCTGGTCTCGGGTCGCGGTGGGCGCGCGGCGGGCTCGGCGGGCGTAGCCTGCCCGAGCCACAGGTTGTCGATGAGGCGGGTCGTGCCCAGGCGGGCCGCAACCACGAGCAGCGAACGCGGCCCGAGGCAGGGCTCTGCCTCGAAGGTGTCGGCGTCCACCACGGCGACGTAGTCGACGGCGAAGCGCGGCGTGTCGGTCAGGGCCCCGACGCCCGGCTCGGCCAGGCGCCCTTGGTCGTGGAGCTCCGCGCCGGGGAGGACGAGCGCCGCCGCCGCGGCGGCGATGACGTCCTGGGGCCTGGCGGCGGGCGCGCCGCCGGCGGCCCGCCCGGCCAGCAGGGCCCGGTACAGGTCGGGAGCCACGGCCCGTTGCGCCGGCGTGAGGTACGCGTTGCGCGAGCTCAAGGCGAGGCCGTCTGGCTCTCGCACGGTGGGCACGCCGGCCACTTCCGTGGGCAGGTCGAGGTCACGCACCAGGCGGCGGACGACGGCGAGCTGCTGGGCGTCCTTCTCGCCGAAGAAGGCCACGTCGGGGCGCGCGACGTTGAGCAGCTTCGTGACGATGGCGGCGACGCCGTCGAAGTGCGCCCCGCGCCACTCGCCTTCCAGGGTCTCCGTGAGGGTGCCGCCGACGTGGACGCTGGTGGCGAAGCTCTCCGGGTACATCTCGTCCGCGGCCGGCGCGAACACCGCCCCGACGCCGCCATCCTCGAAGAGCCGCAGGTCCCGCTCCTCGTCGCGCGGGTAGCTGGCGAGGTCCTCGCCGGGGCCGAACTGCGACGGGTTCACGAAGAGGGAGGCGGCGACGCCGGCGCAGCGTGCCCTCGCCGCCGCGACGAGGCTGAGGTGGCCTTCGTGCAGTGCCCCCATCGTGGGAACGAGGCCCAGCGGCCGCGGCAGGCCACGCAGCGCGGCCCGCATCTCGGCGACGCTGCGGGCGACGATCACGGCGCGCCTCCGGCGGCCGTGCCCGTCTCTCCGCCGCTCGCCGGCCCGGCGACGCCGCCGGCGTCTGGGCCGCCGCTCGCCGCCCCGGCCGGCGGATCCTCGAGGAGCGCGCGCAGCGCGCGAACCTGCTCGTCGTCGAGCCGCGGCGCCGCCAGGGCGAGCGCCTCGAGGGAGAGGGCTCGGTAGGTGCGCGCCAGGCGCGGCGACTCGCGGTCGAGGAGGCGCAGGTGGGCGCGGACCGTGCCGGCGTCGCCGCGGGCCACCGGCCCCGTGAGCGCCTGCGCCGGTCGCCCTCCCGCGAGGAGGTTGTCCACGGTGGTGCGGATCAGCAGGCGCAGGTGCTCGAGGCCGGCGTCGCCGCCGGTGGCGGCGTCCATCAGCCGTTTGGCCTCGCTCTCGAGCGCCACCAGCAGGTTGCAGCCGACGACCGCGGAGAGGTGGTACAGGCCCTTCTGCTCGTCGGCCAGCCGGAAGGGCCGCATGCCCAGGCGCCGGGCGAGCTCCTCGCCGAGCTGCAGATCGCGCTCCTCGTGCGCCGTGACGGCGCACGGTACGTCGTGGAGCCGCTCGGCGCGCGGCTCGCCCGTGAACGTCTGCAGGGGGTGCAGGCACAGCACGCGCACGCCCTGTTCGACCAGCGGCTTGAGCAGGTGGATGGAGCCGAGGCCGCTGGAGTGGATGGCGAGCGGCTGACGGCCGCTGCGGCGCATCGTCGGCAGCGCCGAGGCCAGACGGGCGGCCACGGTGGAGATCTCATCGTCGGGCACGGTCAGCCACCAGGCGTCGGCCTCGAGCGCCGTGTCGTTCACGCGCAGCCAGGGAGGGGACCTGCGGAGGTCGGTGTCGTCGTCGGCGTGGGCGCCCACGGCGACGACGGGGAGGCCGGCCTCCTGGAGGCCGGCGAGGAGCGTCGTCCCCAGGCGCCCGGGGCCGATCACGCAGTAGCGATACTCGTCGATGGCCAAGCCTACGACCTCTCCGGCTGCGGTCCGCCCGGTGGGGGCGGTACCGCGCCTGTCGCCGGCCTGTGCGGCACAGGCGGTGTCCCCGTCTCCTGCCGAGGCTCGAAGCGGGGCCAAGCAGAGCGTAGAGCCTCGCGCCCGCATGGTCAATCGGTCGGCCCTCCTTCGGCGATCCGACCCCGGTCGGCAAGGCCTGACGGCTGCGTCCAGGTGGTACACTACGGCCATGCCGATCTACGAATTCTGCTGCAACCAGTGCGGTACCGCATTCGAGGAGCTGGTCCGCAACGGCACCCGGCCGGAGTGCCCCAGCTGCCACTCGGGCGATGTCTGCCGCCTGCTCTCCACCTTCGCCGTGCACTCGTCGTCCGCGAACCTGGGTGGCAAGGGAGCGGCCAAGAGCTGCTCTTCCTGCGCCAGCTCATCCTGTGGCACCTGCCACTGACGACAGCGGAGCGGCGCTCGCAGCTCTGCGCGCCGAGATCGAGGCGTGCCGGCTGTGCGATCTGCACGCGACGCGTACCTGCGCCGTCCCCGGCGAGGGTGACCCCGGCGCCGACCTCATGTTCGTCGGCGAGGCGCCCGGCTACCACGAGGATCAGCAGGGCCGGCCGTTCGTCGGCCAGGCCGGCAAGCTCCTCGAGCAGCTGCTCGCCTCCATCGGGCTCACGCGCGAGCAGGTCTTCATCGCCAACGTGCTCAAGAGCCGCCCGCCCAACAACCGCGACCCCAAGCCGGAGGAGATCGCCGCCTGCCAGCCGTACCTCTGGCGGCAGATCGAGGTCATCAGGCCGCGGGTCATCTGCACCCTGGGCAACCACGCCACCAAGCTGCTCACCGGTGACCCGGCGGGCATCACGCGCGTGCATGGCGTGCCGCAGGCGACCACCATCAACGGGGTCGGACTGTACCTGTACCCGATTCTCCACCCCGCGGCGGCGCTGTACACGCCGGCGATGCTCAGCACGTTGCAGGACGACTTCAAGCGGCTGCCCGAGCTTCTGGCGCACGCGGCACCGCAGGCAGAGGCCGCCGCGCCGTCCGCCGCAGGTCCGCCGCCGGCGTCGCTGGCGAGCTCGGCGCGGCCGGC
>JBAZPK010000205.1:0-4422 GCA_041648235.1 Thermoleophilia bacterium | reverse complement strand
GTGCTCAGCCGGCGGGAGCGACGGCGGCTGGCGGCCGGCGAGCTCGGCGACGGCCACGAGTCGAGCCGCTGGGCGCGCTGGGCCGGCTTCGTCGCGCACCGGCCGGTCCTCCTGGCCATCGCCGCCCTGGTGCTCATGCTGGCCCTCGCCGGCCCGGTGCTCTCGCTGCGCCTCGGCTCGTCCGACGAAGGCAATGACCCCGCGGGCTCGACCACTCGCAAGGCCTACGACCTGCTCGCCGGCGCCTTCGGGCCGGGCTCCAACGGCCCTCTGCTGCTGGTCGCCGAGCTCAGCGGCCCCGGCGACCAGGCGGCGCTGGCGAAGCTCGCCGAGCGGCTCGCCAGCGTCCCCAACGTGGCCGCCGTCGCCCCGATGCCCTCGGCGCCGGGAGCCAAGGTGGCGCTCGTCCAGGTGATCCCCAAGACGGCGCCGCAGGACGAGGCCACGACCGAGCTGATCGCGGATCTGCGCGCCGGGGTGATCCCGCAGGCGACGCAGGGGACCACGCTGCGCGTCTACGTCGGCGGCATGACGGCGGTCTTCGACGACTTCGCCGCCGTCATCCAGAGCAAGCTGCCGCTGTTCATCGCCGTCATCGTCGGCCTCGGCTGCCTGCTGCTCTTCGTCGCCTTCCGCAGCCTGCTCGTGCCGGCCACGGCGGCGGTCATGAACCTGCTCGCCGCCGGCGCCTCCTTCGGGGTCGTCGTGGCGATCTTCCAGTGGGGCTGGCTCCCGGAGAGCCTCGGGCTCGGCAAGGCCGGCCCAGTCGAAGCCTTCCTGCCGGTGATCATGCTGGCGATCCTCTTCGGCCTGTCGATGGACTACCAGGTGTTCCTGGTCAGCCGCATGCACGAGGAGTGGGTGCACAGCGGCGACAACGCGCGCGCCATCCAGGTGGGCCAGGCGACCACCGGCCGCGTCATCACCGCAGCGGCGGCGATCATGATCAGCGTCTTCATCGCCTTCGTGTTCGGCGGGCAGCGGGTGATCGCCGAGTTCGGCATCGGGCTGGCGGCGGCGGTGACCATCGACGCCCTCGTCCTGCGCACCGTGCTCGTGCCGGCAGTGATGCACCTGTTCGGGACTCGCAATTGGTGGCTGCCACGCGCGGTCGACGCGCGCCTGCCGCACCTGGCCGTCGAGCCGACGTCCGACGCCGTGCCCGAGCAGGCGTAGGAGCCCGGGCCACCCGCGGCTCAGGCGCCGCGCCCGCGAGAGGCGCCCTTCGCGTCAACCTTGATCGTCCCAGCCACCGCGGGCATGTGCCTGTGCGGGTGCCTCATTTTGCGTACCCTTTGTACAAAAGGCACGTTCTGTACCCTGAGTGAGGTGTCTGTGGGTGTGCTTGTGCGGGACTCCCGGGCGGCCTGTCCCCGTCTACTGACGACCGCGCCAGTAGAACGGCCGACGTTTCTGATGGGCGACGGCCAAGATACGGATCTCGTCTCCGCGCAGCGAGTAGAGCAGCGTGTACGGGAACTTGGTCAGCAACCGCTGGCGCACGCCAGCGTGAACCGGTGTCGCAGCGTCGGGGAATGCCGTCACCTGAGCCATCGCGCGCTCGACTTCGTCGAGGAACACGCTGCCAAGCCCCGGGCTTTCGAGGTCGTAGTAGTCGGCGGCTTCGTTGAGTTCGACTTCAGCGGCGGCGTCGAACCGGACGCGCCGCCTCATCCCCGGCGGGCCCGGGCGCGGCTGAGGACGTCAGCCGCAGCGGATGATGGCGCGCCTGCATCCAGTGCCGCGTCACGACGCGCAGCCTCCTCCAACCACAACTGCTCGATCTCAGCCTCGCTGAGAGCGTCAAGGCTGCTAAGCAGTTCGTGGGCAAGGTGCGCACGTGTCGACGGATCGAGCCGGAGAGCCTCTCGCTTGAGTTCATCGATCGTCATCGCGACACCTCGGCGTCGTTGGTGTGGTCGCTTCTATTGTACCTCTGGCGCCCGATGTTCCGGCTATGTGGCCGTCAGAGAGGTGAGGCCGACAACGAGCATGCAGATGCCTGCGCGCGGTCGACGTGCGCCTCTATGAACGCCCCGCACGTCAACCTTGATCGACCCAGCCAGCGTGGGCATGTGCCTGTGCGGGTGCCTCACTTTGCGTACCCTTTGTACAAAAGGCACGTTCTGTACGCCAAGTGAGGCGCTTGTGGGTGTTTCTACGGGTGAGCTGCCGACTGTACGTACTGGACCGCGTACGTCCTGGCGCGTTGGAGGGCAAGTGCGCAGAGCATGGGCGAACAGCGACTGAGCGGCCTCAGCGCACGCGGACGGTGCGGACCAGGCTGGTGCTCACCACCGACCAGCGCACCCGGTACTGCGTGGCGTATCTGAAGGTCAGGCGCGCACCGTAGCGGCCGTCGGCGTCGCTGATGACGGTGGCCTGGGGGTACCAGCGGCTGGTGCCCAGGCGCCGGGCCTGCACGCTGAGAGAGCGCCCAGCGACGGGGCCGATGGACGCGCAGGTGACGCGGCCCGAAAGCGTGATGAGCGAGCCCCTGCGGGCGCGCTCCGGGGCAAGGAGGCTGACGCGGTTGCCCCCCGCAAACACAAACCAGCTCGGCTTGCGCGAACCGTCGCTGCGGCGGAGGCCGGTGTAGACGCCCCGCTCCGCGGGGAGCCCCACCGGCCGCGAGTCCGTGACGAGGTACCAGAAGAGCGCTTTGACCTGCGGGTAGCGCCCCGCGCGACGGTAGGCGGCGCGCAGGTAGTTTGCCTGCGCCGCCTCGCTCACGGCGAAGCCGCCGAACATGAGGCTGGGCTCAGTGTTGTAGCCGTACTCGGTGAGGTAGAAGGGCTTGGTGGGGAAGAGGCGCAGCAGGGTCGGCAGGTTGTAGAGGGTGACCGTGGTGTTGGGGTCGTTGGGCGGCTCGTCCGGGGAGTGATTGACGGAGCCGCCGGGCGTGTACGGGTGGTGCGAGTAGGCGTCGAAGTAGGCCGCGGCCCCGTGGGACTTGAGGAAGCTCGCGAAGCGCTGCGGGCTCGTCCTGTAGCGGTCGTTGAGGCCGACAGGGGCAGTGGCGCCGGCCACCACCAGCACGTCCGGGTCGCCGCGTCGCACGCCGGCGGAGAAGCTCTTGAGCATGCGCAGGTACGTGCGGGCGCCGAAGTAGGGGTCGTCGGCGGTGCGCTGCGGGTAGAGGAAGGTCCAGAGGTTGGGCTCGTTCCAGACCTCCATGGCGCGCACGCGGCCACTGAAGTGCGCGGCCAGGTACTCGCCCAGGCGGCCGAAGTCGTCCAGGGCATCGGTGCGGATCGGGTAAGCCACCCCGGGATTCCCGGGGTAAGAGGTGTCCTGGGACCAGTGTGGCGCGTCGTGTACGGTGAGGAGCACCTTCATGTCGGCCGCGCGCAGGTCGTCAACGATGCCGTCGAGGCGAGCGATCTCGGCCGCATCGTAACTTCCCTCCTCGAGCTCGAGGCGAGACCAGGCGACGCCGACTCGCACCCAGCTCGCACCCAGCTGCCGGATGTCTGCGACGAACGGTGTCCGCAGAGCTGGATCGTTGGCGCTCTCGTCCAGGCGAGCGTCGACGAGTGCTTTGGCAGCGGCATCCGCAGCTGGAGCGCCAGCGAAACCCGACGGCCCCACGGCGCTCCACAGGAACGCGGCCAGCAGTACGACGGCCAGAGGTACAGCGGCGAACAGGCCGGTGCGACGCTGGCTGTGACAGCCTCCCGCCGCACGGTGGCGCGGCCAGCCACTGAGAGTCATGAGAAGATGTTCCAAGAGAGAGTGCCCCATTCACAGGATGCGTCGGCAGTATAGCAGCAGCGTGAGCTGGCCCCGCGACTCGAGCGGCGTGAGGGCGGCGGGCGCCATCGCCTCATCGGCGCAGCCGTGCTGCGGCGACGGCCGTGAGTCGGCCTCCGCGTTCGTCACTGTGTTTGACTTCGCGTTGCACAACAGCGACCAGCTCAGGGAGTCGGCTTTCGTCAGCGACGCCGCCAGAGCACGCGAGCGGCTGGGTCGTAATAGACTCCGACGATGAGCAACGCCAAGGTATGCGAGGTGACATGCCCCTTGTCGACGTGAGCGGCGTTTCCACATGAGCGGCGAGTGGCCGAGTGTCGTCTCGCCCTGGCGGGGGCGCACACTGCAGCGGCTGAGCACGCCTCTGGCGACTCTCGCTGGACTCGCGGCCCTGACGGCTCTGATCGCCGGCGGGTACCTCGAGCTGCTGGCGTTGTTCGTGGCCGGCGCCGTGGCGGTCGCCATCGCGTATCGCTTCGCCCCGCTCACCATCGCCGCGTTTGTGGCGCTCGGTATCTTGCCCCTGCTGCTCCAGATGACGCCGTGGAATGCCGTCAGCGACGCCTCACCCGGTCGCGTGCCCATTCAGTACGTTGTGCTGCTGCCGATGGCCGGCGCCGTCGCGGTGCGCATCGCGGTACTCTTCGCTGCCAGGGGCCACACCGCGCT
>JBAZPK010000204.1:0-4485 GCA_041648235.1 Thermoleophilia bacterium | reverse complement strand
GCGTCCTGAGCTGACGGGCGCCCGCGTCCTTACGCCCGAGGGGGGCGGCGGCCGTCAGGCCGCCGCCCCCCTCGGGCGTCCGATCTTCACCATGCCTCAGAAGGTCATCAGGCTGACGTCGTGCCCCTGCTGCTGCACCAGGAGCTTGAAGTCGTGCGGGTTGGTGGCCACCTGGGCCGCGTCGGAGAGCGTGATCAACCCGTCCTCGTAGAGCTTGAGCAAGGCCTGGTCGAACGTCTGCATGCCGTAGAAGTCGCCTTCCTTGATCGCGTCGCCGATCATCATGGCCTGATCGGGGTCGAGGATGAAATCGCGGATCCGGTTCGTGGCGACCATGATCTCGATGGCCGGGACTCGCCCGGCGCCGTCGGCGCGCAGGAGGAGGCGCTGCGAGATGATGCCCTTGAGCGTGCCGGCGAGCATGATGCGCACCTGCTTCTGCTGGTGCAGGGGGAAGAAGTCGATGATGCGGTTGATGGTCTCGGTGGCGTCGATGGTGTGGAGCGTGCTCATCACGAAGTGGCCGGTCTGGGCCGCGGTGAGCGCCGCCGAGACCGTCTCGAGGTCGCGCATCTCGCCGATGAGGATGTCGTCTGGGTCCTGGCGAAGGACGTACTTCAGGGCGGTGACGTACGAGTCGGTGTCGAGGCCGATCTCACGCTGGTTGATGATCGAGCGCTTGTCCTTGTGAAGGACCTCGATCGGGTCTTCGATGGTGACGATGTGACGGCGCATGGTGTCATTGATGTGGTCGATCATGGCCGCCAGCGTCGTGGTCTTGCCGGAGCCGGTGGTCCCCGTGACGAGCACCAGGCCACGCGGTTCCAGGGCGAGGCGCTTGATGATGTCGGGGAGGTGGAGCTCCTCGAACGAGGGGATCTTGGTGCTCACCTGGCGCATCGCGACGCTGATGCTGCCGCGCTGCCGGAAGACGTTGACGCGGAAGCGTCCGAGCTCCGGTGCGGAGTAGGCGAAGTCGATCTCATTGTGCTCGCTGAAACGCCGGATCTGCTTGTCGGTCATGATGGACGCGGCCACGTCCTTGGTGTCTTCGGGGCTGAAGGGCGGCTCGTCCATGAGCGACAGCTCGCCGTCCACGCGCAGGACCGGAGGGCTGCCCGCCTTGATGTGGAGGTCCGACGCGTTGCGCCCCATCATCTCGCGGAGAAGATCATCGATCGGTTTCACGTGGCGGCCCCATGGGTCGGGTTCTCTCTCGGTCTCCTACTTCGGCAACTCACGCCAAAAGCTTACCCTCAAGGGACGGGAAGCGCTGCGTTGTCGCGCGCCGACCAGCCGCCGAGGGCAGGATGCAGCGGGCGGAGAGGCCTAGTAGCGGCCGCCGATCCAGGCGTCGCGGCCGCCCAGGGACCCGTAGCGGACCACGTCGCCGGTGTGCGGGGCTTCGATGACGCTGCCGCCGCCGGCGTAGATCGCCACGTGGTGGCTGTAGCTGGAGTTGCCGAAGAAGACGAGGTCGCCGGGGCGCAGGTCGCTGAGGGCCACGGGCGTGCTCTGGCGCTGCTGCATGGTGGCGCCGTGGTAGAGGCTCACGCCGATCTGCGCGTAGCAGTACATGGTCAGGCCGGAACAGTCGAAGCCGCTCGGGCTGGCGCCACCCCACACGTAGGGGACGCCGAAGTAGCGCTGCGCGATGGTGACGATCTCCGGGTGGCCGGGGGCATTGGGGTCGATGGGCGGCGGCACGATGCCGCCCCAGGATCGCTGGGCCGCGAGCCTCGCGGCGGCGGCGGCTTGCTCGCGCAGGCGCTTGATCTCGCCTTGGAGCCCCCTGGTCATGCGCTCCAGACGGGCCTCCACGGCGAGGACGGCGTTCTTCTCCGTGGCGCGCTCGGCGAGGAGCTTGGCCGCCTGCTCCTTGTCGGCCTGGAGCTTGACCCGGCGGTCCTTGATGTCGCGCCGGTAGGCGGCGATGGCCTTGACGGTGTCGACGTCGCTGTTGCCGAGCCGCTCCATCATGTCGAGCTGGGTCACCAGCTCGTCGAAGGTGTTGGCGGAGAAGAGCACGTCGATGAAGCCCACACCGCGCGTCTTGTAGAGGTCCTCCGCGCGCCGCTTGAGCTGCTCGTTGGCGAGGCCGAGGTTGTGCTCGGCCATGTCGAGCAGCCGCTGGTTCTCGGAGATCTGCTGCTGTACCGTCTGCAGTTGGCCGTTGGCCTGGTTGTACTTCTCGACCGCCATCTCGGCCTCGTCGTAGACGCGGTCGAGCTTGACCTGCACGGCCCGCAGACGGGCCTTCTTCTCCGAGATCGGCGAAGCCGCGGCCGTGCCGGCGAGGAGGAGGGACGCGAGGACGGCCCCGATGAGGACGGCGGCGGCCGTGCGCCGGGTGCTCCGCGCTGGTCTCACTGTGCCGTCTCCTTCTGCCGCCGTCGGCGGATGCTTCGCCGCCGGCGCTGGTGGGTGGGGTCAGGTCGTGCCATGGACTGTTCGCGCCTGGTGGGCGCTTCCCTGTAGGGGGAGGGGCCCGCCAGGCGCGCGGATCCTTAGAACCGGCCGCCGATCCAGGCGCCGCCGATGGAGCCGTAGCTCACCACGGCGCCGGTGTGCGGGGCGTGGATCATGCTGCCGCCGCCGGCGTAGATGCCGACGTGGTAGCTGTAACTGGCGTTGCCGAAGAACACGAGGTCGCCCGGCTGCAGGGCGCTGATCGGCACCGGGGTGCTGGCGTGCTGCTGATCGGTGGCGCCGTGCGAGAGGCCCACGCCGACCTGGGCGTAGCAGTACATCGTGAGGCCGGAGCAGTCGAAGCCGCTCGGGCTGGCGCCGCCGTAGACGTACGGCACGCCGAGGTAGCGTTGCGCGATGCCGACGACGGACGAGTTGCCGGAGCCGCCGGGGTCGGCGACCGGGGCGGTGCCGCCGGTCTGCTGGGCGGCGGCCTCCGCCGCGGCCTGCGCCGCGGCGGCCTGCTGCTCCTGCAGCCGCCGGATGTCGGCCTTGATGCCGGCGGTCAAGCTCTCGAGCTTGGCCTGCACGGCCAGGACGGCGTCCTTGTGGGCGGCGCGCTCGGTGACGAGCTTGGCCGCCGCCTTCTTGTCGGCGCCGAGCTTGACCCGGCGGTCCTTGATGTCGCGCTGGTAGGCGGCGATCGACTTGACGGTGTCGACGTCGCTGTTGCCGAGCCGCGCCATGAGGTCGAGCTGGGTGACGAGGTCGTCGAAGCTGTTGGCGGCGAAGAGAACGTCGACGATGCCGACGTCACGCGTCTTGTAGATGCTCTCGACGCGTGACTGCAGCTGGGTGTTGGCCACGTCGAGGTTGTACTCGGCGACCTTCAGGAGGTGCTCGTTCTCCTTGATCTGCTGCTGCACCGTGGTGAGCTGGCTGGTGGCCTGGTTGTACTTCTCCACGGCCATGTCCGCCTGGTGATAGACGTCCTGCAACTTGGCCTGGACCTGCTGCAGGCGGGCTTTCTTGGCGGAGACGGGAGAGGCGGAGACTTGCGGTACGAGGGTGATGGAGAGAACGAGGGTGCCGAGGAGAAGGGCGAGGGTTGCGGTCCGTCGTCTGCTGTTCACTGCATCGCCTCCTTCCGGGAGCGCCGCGCGGGCGACGCCGCCCTCGATGAGGTGAGCCCTGAGTGCGATTCTCGGGGTTCTGCTCCGCCGCCCGTGGGCGACGAAGTTCACCGGATTCAAGTATGGGACCTTACCATCAGGCCCCCGGGCTGACAACCGCAGGCGGCCGTTGAGAGGCGCCGCGCGCCGCCTCTCAACGGCCGCCTGCAGATCAGTCGGCGGAAGCTCGGGGCGCGCCGCCCCGCGGCGTCGGCCGCGGCCACATGTGCTTGAGCGCCTTGACGAACGCCTTGTTGCGCGCGTCCCGGCGCCAGTTGCGGATGATCACCATGCCCCAGCCGTGGAAGAGCAGCTGCTTGGTGAACCTGAACGTGAAAATGTAGCGCAGCCAGGTGCGCAGCGAGTAGAAGCGCATGTAGCCGCGCAGCACCTCGATCTGCAGCTCGTAGGGCGTCATGAGCTTGGGCTCGAAGACGGCATGGTGCGCGTCGTAGAGCTCCCAGCGCTTGTCGAAGATGCGCCCGGCGGCGTCGAGCTCGGCGAACTGCGGCGTGCCCGGGAGCGGCGTGAGGATGTTGAGCATCACCGTGTCGATGCGGTTCTTGACCGCGAAGGCGACCGTATCGCGGACCGTCTGCACGGAGTCAGTGTCGGCGCCGAGGACGAACATGCCGTGGCTGCGGATGCCGTACTCGTGGAGGACCTTGATGGCGAGCTCGATGTCCTCCACGGTCTGCGACTTCTCGAAGCCGTCGAGGGTCGCCTGGTTGACCGACTCGAGGCCGAGGTAGACGAGCTCGCCGCCCGAGCGCTGCATCAACGTGAGCAGCTCCGGGTCGCGCACCACGTCGGCGCGCACCTGGGCCGACCAGGCGATGACCAGATCCTCGTCGATCATCATCTGCAGGAGCCGCTTGAGGCGCTTCTTGTTGGCCGCGAAGTT
>JBAZPK010000203.1:0-4517 GCA_041648235.1 Thermoleophilia bacterium | reverse complement strand
CGCCGCGAGCGCGCCGGCCCGCGGCGCCGGGCCGCCGGCCAGCCGCAGCGCCGCGAACACGCGGTCGTCGCCGTAGACCCCGGGTGGGCCGAGCTCCTCGAGGTCCACCGGCAGGATGCCGGTGGCCTCCTTGCCGGTGCTCTCGGCGACGAGCTGCTCCACCCAGGCGCCGAACGCCGCGAGCGGCGGCTCGCAGAGCAGCGTGAGCTTGTCGCGCCCGTGCCGGGCGAGCTCGCCGAGCGCGGCCCCGAGCCGCAGGGCCGGGTTCTCCGCCCCCGGCACGTCGGGGCCGCAGGCCACGGCCATGGCCCGCACCCCGTCGAGAAGGCGCCCGAGGTCGACGCCGATGAGGGCTGCCGGCACGAGTCCGAAGAAGCTCAGGGCCGAGTAGCGGCCGCCGATGTCGCCGGGGTTGATGAAGACGGCCCGGAAGCCCTGCTCGAGCGCCTGGCGCTCGAGCGAGGTGCCCTCGTCGGTGATCGCCACGAAGTGGTGCCCGGCGTGGGCACCGTCGAGCTCCAGGAGCCGCTCGTGGAAGTACGAGTGGAAGCTCGCCGTCTCGGTGGTGCCGCCGCTCTTGCTGGCGACGATGAAGAGCGTCGTCTCGAGGTCGACGGCCGCCTCGACGGCGGCCACGGCGGCCGGGTCGGTGCTGTCGAGCACGTGCAGTTCGAGGTAGCCCGGGGCGGTGCCCAGCACCGCCCGCAGCACCTCCGGGGCGAGGCTCGAGCCGCCCATGCCGAGCAGCACCGCGGAACGGTAGCCCTCGGCCCGCAGCTCGGCCACGAACTCGCTCAGGCCCTCCACCTGGTCGCGCACGCCCTCGAAGACGCTGAGCCAGCCGAGAGCGTTGGCGATGACCTTCTGGTGGGCCTCGTCGTCCGGCTTCCACAACGAGGGGTCGGCCTCCCAGAGGCGCTCCGGCACGTCGTCGGCGGCGAGCGCCGCGAGGCGCTCCTCCAGCGCCGCGGCGAGCGCCTCCGGCAGCCGCTCGGCGGCCACGTCAGCCACCCTCGCGCTCGAGCAGCGCCTGGCGCTTGGCGTCGACGATCGCGATCACGCCGTCGAAGGACCTGACGAAGAGGTCGACGCCCTCGTGCTGGAGCCGGGCCCCGACGCGCTCCATGTCGACCCCTAGATGAGCGAGCTCGCGCAGCACGCGATGGGCGTCCTCGAGGTGGCGGTCGACGGTGCGCGCCACCGTGCCGTGATCCTTGAACGCCTTCCACGTCGCCTCCGGCAGGGTGTTCACCGTGTGCTCGCCGATGAGCTCGTCGACGTAGAGCACGTCGGAGTAGGCCGGGTCCTTGGTGCCCGTGCTCGCCCAGAGCAGGCGCTGCACCTTGGCTCCCGAGGCGGCGATGAGCTGCCAGTCGCGGCCGTTGAGGAAGCTGCGGAACCGCTCGTAGACGACCTTGCTGTTGGCCACGCCCGCCTTGCCCCGGAGGCTGGCCACGCGCCGCCGCTCCGCCTCGTCGGCGGCGGCCGCCGCGCGCTCGTCGAGAAGCCCGTCGACCAGCGTGTCCACGCGCGAGATGAAGAAGCTCGCCACCGACGATGAGGCCCTGATGGTGAGGTCGTGCTGCAGCCGGTATTCGAGTGCCTCGAGGTACGCCTCTGCCACGGCCTCGTACTGCGACAGCGAGAAGAGCAGCGTGATGTTGACGTTGAGCCCGTCGCGCAGGCACCGGCTGACGGCGGCGACGCCCTCCAGGGTGCCCGGGATCTTGATCATCACGTTGGGGCGGTCGACGGCGGTGAAGATGCGCTGCGCCTCGGCCACCGTCTGCTCAGTCTCATGGGCGAGATGCGGCGAGACCTCGATGGAGACGAAGCCGTCCTCGCCGCCGCTGCCCATATAGACGGGCGCCAGCACGTCACAGGCGGCGCGCACGTCGCTGAGCGCGAGGCGGTCGAAGATCGCCGCCGCATCGAGCCCCTCGCGGGCCAGGGAGAGGATCTCCGCGTCGTAGTCGGTGCCGCCGCCGATCGCCTTCTCGAAGATGGAGGGATTGGTGGTGACGCCGCCGAGGCCGTCGCGGTCCACCATCGCCCTGAGGCCGCCGCGGGCCACGAGGGCGCGGCTGATGTAGTCGAACCACGGACTTTGGCCGAAGCCGTGGAGCTGGGCCAGGCGGTTCTCGACAGGTGACACGGCGCTCACGTTCCTTTCGCGGGCTGCGCTTCAGCCCGTGTCTCGGTCTTGTCGGCGTGCCGGTTCACGACGCCCGGGCGGACGGCTTCAGCCTTCGCCCTCGACCGGCACGATGCAGATGAAGGCCAGCGGCTCCTCGCCGCCGTTGATGAACTGGTGCTCGTCGCCGCCGGGGACGTAGGCATAGGAGCCCGCCGAGAGGGCGTGATCCTCACCGTCGAGGTACAGCCTGCCCGAGCCCGAGGCGACGAAGTTGATGTGGGGCCACGCGTGCGTGTGGCGCGGGGTGTGGCCCCCCGGGCCCACCTCGAAGAAGCGCATCACCCAGCCTTCCCAGCCTTCGGCGGGGGACACCAGCACCCGCTTCACGACCTCGGCCACGCCCTCGCCGGCCACCGGCCACGCGGGGGCGTCGTCCAGCTTGCCGACCACCTTGCGCTTCGCCATCGCTCTCTCCCGTCCGCCAAGACGACGTTCTTCACGCTACTGTACCCGTTGGCGCAAGGCGTAACGTCAACGCCGCGGCGCCCGTGGCCCGTCGGACGGGGCCTGAGGGGGGTCTCGGCGCCCGCGCGGTGCGCGACGGCCGCGCCGGCGGCGCGGAGGCGGCGGGCGAGAGAGCCGCCCGCCGCCTACACCTTCTTGGCGCCGGCGATGAGCTTGCCGACCACGTCCTGAGCGTCGCCGTAGACCATCCGCGCGTTGTCGCCGTAGAAGAGCTTGTTCTCGATGCCGGCGAATCCGGCCCCACGGCCGCGCTTGATGATGAGCACGGTCTGCGCCTTGTCCACGTCGAGGATCGGCATGCCGAAGATGGGGCTGCCGGGGTCGTCCCGCGCCGCCGGGTTCACGACGTCGTTGGCGCCGATCACGAGGGCCGCGTCGGCGGTGGGGAACTCGCCGTTGATCTCCTCCAGGTCGTAGATCTTGTCGTACGGCACGCCGGCCTCGGCGAGCAGCACATTCATGTGCCCGGGCATGCGGCCGGCCACCGGGTGGATGGCGAACTTCACCTGCACGCCCTTGCTCTCGAGCAGCCGCGCCAGCTCCCACACCTTGTGCTGCGCCTGGGCCACGGCCATGCCGTAGCCGGGCACGATGATCACCTTCTGGCCGAAGACCATGCTGATGGCGGCGTCGTCGGGCGCCATCTCCTTCATGGCGCCCTCCATGGCGGCCAGCTCCTGGCCGCCATGAGCGCCGAAGCCGGCGAAAAGCACGTTGGATATGGAGCGGTTCATGGCCCTGGCCATGAGCTGCGTCAGCAGCGTGCCGGCGGAGCCGACGACGACGCCGGCGATGATCAGCGCCGCGTTGCCGAGCACGTAGCCCTCGAAGCCCACGGCGAGGCCGGTGAGGGCGTTGTAGAGCGAGATCACGACGGGCATATCGGCGCCGCCGATGGGCAGCGTCATGAGCACGCCGTAGAGGAGCGCGAGGCCGAAGAAGAGGCCGAGCACGAGGCCCTCGGGGCCGCCAAGGTTCCCCGTGTGCTGGAGCACGGCGAACACGCCCAGCACGACGGCCGCGGCCAGGACCAGCAGGTCGAGCACGTTCTGGCCGGGGAACAGAAACGACTTCTTGATCAGCCCCTGCAGCTTGGCGAAGGCGATCATGCTTCCCGAGAAGGAGACGGAGCCGATCAGCGCCCCGAGGATGCCGAGAATGGCGAAGCTGTCCGGCATCACGCCCGGGTGCATGAACTCGACGGCGGCGATCAGGGCCGCCGCGCCGCCGCCCATGCCGTTGTAGATGGCCACCATCTGCGGCATGTCGGTCATGGCCACGCGGCGCGCCGCGACGTAGGCCACCGCCGCGCCGATCGCGATGGCCAGCGCCATCAGCAGGTAGTTGGTCATGTCCGGGGCGGCGAAGGTGACCGCCGTAGCCACGAGCATGCCGGCCCCGGCCCAGATGATGCCGCGGCGCGCCGTGCGCGGTGAGCTCATGCTCTTGAGGCCGAGGATGAACAGCACCGCGGCGGCGATGTAGACCACCTGCAGCAGGTCAGCGCGCATCCTCACCCGCCTTCACCCGGGAGGCCTGGGTGCTGCTCTTGAACATCTCGAGCATGCGCTCGGTGACCGCGTAGCCGCCGACGGCGTTGGCCGTGCCGAGCAGCACCGCGAGGAAGCCGACGACGCGCTCCGGGGTCGTCGTCGCGCTGCCGAGGGCCACCATGGCCCCCACCACGACGATCCCGTGCACGAAGTTGGAGCCGCTCATGAGCGGCGTGTGCAGGATCACCGGGACCCGCGAGATGACCTCGTAGCCGGTGAACGCGGCCAGCAGGAAGATATAGACCGCCGCGTAGCCGTCGATCATGACGCACCTCCTTCGAGCAGCCGGCGGATCGCCTCGT
>JBAZPK010000202.1:0-4565 GCA_041648235.1 Thermoleophilia bacterium | reverse complement strand
AGCGGATCGGCCGCGCCGGGGTTGCGCCGTTGCCGACGCGGCTCGTATCCTTCCGCGGAGCGCTTCCGACACCGCATCCTCGAGGATGGACCCGACGTGGCATGCCGACCAAACGATCTACTGCTCCAGCCGCGGCCCTTGGCATGACGCCGCCCGGGGCCGGCACGGGGGAGGGACGGGCGGCGAAGGCCGCATCGAGGACGCTGGACGTGCTCGAGTTCGTGGAGCGCCAGACGCTGCCGGTGTCGGCCGCCGAGATCAGTGCGGCGTGCGACATCCCGCGCTCCACCCTGCACAAGCTTCTGGGCCTGCTCAGGACTCGCGGATACCTCACCTACGGGGCGCACGAGAAGGGCTGGTCATCTGGGCACCGGCTTCATGAGGCCGGCGCCGACAGCCTCCTGTTTCTCCACGGGATGGCGGTCCTTGACGTGTTCGGGGCGAGCGGTGGAGGGTTGACGGAGAAGAACGTGGTGATGAGTTCCGGCCTGCCGCGCGCCCTGGTGGCGCGTACGCTGAGTGCTCTGGCGGGCTATGGGCTCCTCCGGCTCGGCTCCGACGGCACATACGGGCTGGGCCGGCGGCTCGTGGGGCTGGCCTCGACGGTCGGGTGGGCCGAGCGGCTGCAGCTCACGGCACGGCCCGTCCTGGCGCGGCTGCGAGACTCCAGCGCCGAGACCGCCAGCCTCTTCGTGGCCGACGCCGATCAGGTGCTCTATCTGGATCAGGTCGAGAGCCACTACGACCTGCGGTGCCGCGGCTGGATCGGGCGCCGGGAGCGTCGGGAGGGCACCTCTGTCGGCGCGGCGTTCGCCGACCCGTCCCGCACACATGCCGTCGCCGACGCGGTCGAGACGGGTGTGACCGCGATCGCCTGCGCGGTCGAGGGCGTCGAGCCCCAGGTGGGCATCAACATCATCGGCCCCAGCTGGCGGCTCGAGAAGCGTGGCGTGGCCGACCTCATGGAGCTGGTGGGGGCCGCGGCGACGGAGATGGCCGCGGCCTACGCCGCGACGCGAGAGGCCTGACTCCAGCCGCGGCTGCGCCATCCTCCGTCCTGGCGCTCGCTGCCCACCGGCAGCATCCAGTCCATCTCTGTTCCAGGGGGCGTCGAGAGCTGCTCTGCACAAATGCGTCTCGTATCCTGGACCGCCGCCATCCGGGCTTGAATGCTCTGCGGGCCACTGTCTAGCCTTGGGACCGACCCGAGAACGGGGACCCGCGGCGCCGGTGGCTCGGCCCCGTATCGAGACGGGGTGACGGGCCCGGAGATCCACGACCTTTCTCCACCTCCCCATCACGAGACCCAAGCGAAGGAGAGCTGCCATGGCGAAGACCCTGAGGGTCCAACTACTCGAGAAGGACGACGTGGCCTCGATCTACGAGAAGGCAGTCCACATCCTCGGCACCCACGGCGTCAAGGTCGATCACGACGAGGCGCTGGATCGCCTCGCCGCAGCCGGTGCGCAGGTGGACCGCGAGACCAGGATGGTCCGATTCTCGCCCGAGGACATCGCAGCCGCGCTCAAGAGCGTGCCCAACTCCGTCACCGTCAAGGGTGGCGACGAGCGGCACGACTTCACCGTCCCCGATCCGTCGGGCGCCTTCTACTCCACCACGTGCGTGCAGACGATGCGCTACCTCGACCCCGACGCCGGCGACTACGTCGACAACACGGAGCAGCGTTTCGCGGAGTGGTGCCAGCTCGTGGAGCGGCTCCCCAACATTCATGTCTGCGCCATCCAGACGCCCATGAACGTGCCCCCGGAGACGGCGGACGTGCACGGGCTCAACGTGCAGCTGCAGAACACCTCCAAGCCGCTCATGCTGCTCGCCTACTGCAACGAGAGCGTGCCGTACCTCTTCGAGCTCATGCTGGCGCGCGCCGGTAGCGCCGAGGCGCTGAGCAGGCGCCCGCTCCTCCTCATCAACCCGACGTCTCTCAGCCCGCTGGTGTTCAAGGACATGGACATGGCGCAGCTTCTCGGCGCCGCCAGGTACGACATCCCCGTGGCCGCGAACTCGCTCCCCGTCCTCGGCGCCACCGCTCCCGGGACGATCGCCGGCACGGTCCTCCTGCAGTCCGTCGAACTTCTCGCCTTCCTCGTCATGGCGCAGATGTTCAAGCCCGGCCTCCCGTTCATCGCCACGGTCTTCAACACGACGATGGACCTGGGCACGGGCAACGCGCTGCTCGCCAGCAGCGAGACGATCCTCACGCGCGCGGCGACCGCCCAGTTCTGCAAGGAGGCCTTCAACGTACCCGTGGAGACCTTCGCGCTGATGGCCGACTCCTACGTCCCTGACGGCCAGACGGCTGCCGAGAAGACGCTCCAGCCCGCGATCCTCTCGATGGCCGGTGCCGACATCCTCTACGGGGCCGGGCGCCTCGGAGGCTCCACCCTGGCGAGCCCCGTCGAGCTCGTGATCGACGACCGCCTCTTCGGCGTGATCCGGCGCACGGTCGCCGGCGTGCAGGTCGATGACGAGACGCTGGCCGTGGACGACATCATCGACGCCGGCGCCGGCGGGCACTACCTTCGCCGCAGGCACACGCTGCGCCACTGCCGCGAGATGATCCGCCCAGACCTGTTCGTCCCCGATGTGCTCGACAATTGGATCGTCGCCGGCCGCAAGGATCTTCAGACGCGCGCCACAGAGCTTTACCGGGAGCTCAGAAAAGGCCTCGAGCCGCTTTCGCTGCCCGAGGACGTGAAGCGCGACATGGACAACGTCGTCAAGGCGGCCGACAAGGCGCTGGCCAACTGAGGGCGACGCAGCTTCGATCATTCGATCGGGAGGCTGCGCGGACGCGGCGCTCGACCCGGCATCTGTGAGATTCTGGAGGAACCATGGCATTTGAAAGCTTGCAGCAGGCGATCGTCGAGGGCGACGTCGAAGCGGCCCCCCGCATCGTCCAGGCGCACCTCGACGAAGGCAAGGACGCCCTCGACATCCTCGACAACGGGCTCATCGCCGCGATGGACGAGATCGGCGCGCGCTTCGCCTCCGGTGACCTCTTCATCCCGGAGATGCTGATCTCGGCCGAGGCCATGCAGGAGGGCCTGAGCCTGCTGAAGCCGTTGCTCCTCGAGGCGGCTGCCGGCGGCAAGGGCACCATCGTCATCGGCGCCGTGAAGGGCGACCTGCACGACATCGGCAAGAACCTCGTAGCGCTGATGCTCGAAGGCGCCGGCTTCACCGTCGTGGACCTGGGCACCGACGTTTCGCCCGAGGACTTCGTGGCCGCTGCCAAGGCCCACGACGCCGACATCGTCGGCATGTCCGCCTTGCTGGTCACGACCATGCCGCACATGCCGGCCACGGTGGTCCTGCTCCGCGACGCAGGACTCAAGGCCAAGACCATCGTCGGCGGCGCTCCGCTCACCAAGGCGTACGCAGACGAGATCAAGGCCGACGGGTACGCCTCCGACGCGCCGAACGCCGTCACCCTGTGCAAGAGACTGCTCGCGTGACGCTCCCGGGGAAGGGCTGTCCCGAAGCGCGACCGCGGAGTGTGCGGCGAGGAGCAAAGATAGAGTGCAGCATGCGGGACCTGGCACGTGGGTGCTTGCTGGGGCCGATCGGAGTCGTCATGGTCAGGGTAACGCCGACACGCGTGGAGCCCACCGCATGATGGGATGAACCCACGGAGAGACGAGGCGGAAGTGGCACAGGCAGAGAATTCACGGCGCGGCGCACGCGTCGTCAGGGCGCCGCGCGGCACCGAGATCAGCTGCAGGGGCTGGCAGCAGGAAGCCGCCATGCGCATGCTGATGAACAATCTCGACCCCGAGGTCGCGGAACGCCCCGACGACCTCGTGGTCTACGGCGGCGCCGGCAAGGCGGCGCGCGATTGGGCGAGCTTCGACGCCATCGTCGCCACTCTGCGCCGCCTCAAGGATGACGAGACGCTGCTGGTCCAGTCGGGCAAGCCCGTGGGCGTCCTCGAGACCCATGACCAGGCGCCCCGCGTCCTCATCGCCAACGCCAATCTGGTGCCCGACTGGGCGAACTGGGACGAGTTCCGGCGCCTCGACGCGCTCGGCCTCACCATGTACGGGCAGATGACCGCCGGCTCCTGGATCTACATCGGCACTCAGGGCATCCTCCAGGGCACCTACCAGACGTTCGCCGCGGCCGGCCAGCAGCATTACGGCGCTGACCTGGCCGGCCGCCTCGTGCTCACCGCCGGCCTCGGCGGCATGGGCGGTGCGCAGCCGCTCGCCGTTACCATGGCCGGCGGCGTCGCGCTCTGTGTCGAGGTCGACCCCGAGCGCATCCGGCGCCGCCTCGAGACCGCCTACGTGGACGTCTCCGCCGCCACGCTCGACGAGGCCCTGCGCCTCGCCGACGCGGCCGTCAAGGCCAGGAAGCCGTTCTCGATCGCCTTGCTCGGCAATGCCGCCGACGTGTTTCCCGAGATCGCTCGCCGCGGAATCGTGCCCGACCTGGTCACCGACCAGACCTCGGCGCACGACACGCTGAACGGCTACGTGCCCAACGGCATGTCGCTCGAGGAGGCCGTGGCACTGCGTGGCCGCGACCCCGGAGAGTACGTGCGC
>JBAZPK010000201.1:0-4567 GCA_041648235.1 Thermoleophilia bacterium | reverse complement strand
GCCGCCCGGCGCGGCCGCTGCGCCACGCCGCCCGGGTCGCGGTCAGTGCTTGACGGCCACGAGCGAGACGCCGAGGCGCGACTCGAGCTCGCGGAGCCTCGCCACCTGCGCCTCGCCGATCGCCGCCGGGTCGGCGGCGTGGCAGGAGAAGGCCAGGACCGGCACGCCCAGCTCCTTCTCCAGGGCCTCGATCTGCCCCAGATCGTCCTGCCCGAGCTTCGTGGTCAGACTGCACAACATGAGCGCGCTCCCTCCGCAGACGTTTGCCGATGGTGGGGAGCTTCCCGCCCGGAGCCACCCGCACGCCGTTGGGGCTCCATGGACAAGCCCATTCCGCTCCGGTAGCGTGACCGCCGATGCTGCACCTGACCATGACCACGACGATCCTCGGCGTGCTGCTTGCCAGCTACGTGGCGGTCGTCATGATGCTGCTCATCAGCGACGACCGCGAGCCGGCCCTCACCGTCGCATGGCTGTTCGTCCTCTTCTTCCTGCCGGTGCTCGGCGTCTTCCTGTTCATCTTCTTCGGCCGGGACTGGAAGGTGATCGCGCGGCGCAAGGGGTGGGTCCAGGCGCTGCGCGCCGCCCGGCTGGAAGGGATGCGGCCAATCTACCGGCGCAATGCCGCCGCCGTGGGCCGCATGCGGACCGAGTGGGCGGGCACCATCGCCGAGAAGGTGGAGAGGGCGATCAGCGCCGAAGAGGTCTCCCAGGTGCTGCCGGCGAGCTCCCTGACGCTCTTCGTAACTGGCGCCGACAAGTTCGCCGCCCTCAAGCGCGACCTGGCCGGGGCGCGGCGCTTCATCCACCTGCAGTACTTCATCTGGGAGATGGACGAGCTCACCGCCGAGATCACCGGCATCCTGCTCGAGCGCCTCGCGGCCGGCGTCGAGGTGCGGATCCTCAACGACTGGATCGGCAGCTTCAACTACCCGAAGGACGAGCTGAACCGGCTCGCCAAGGCCGGCGCCCACGTGCGCGCCGACCTCGCCGACATCCTCCGCATCAACTACCGCAACCACCGCAAGATCGTCGTGATCGACGGTGAGACCGGCTACACCGGCGGCATGAACGTCGGCCAGGAGTACATCGACGGCGGCGAGCGCTTCGCCTCCTGGCGCGACACGCACGTGCGCCTCACCGGGCAGGCGGTCGCCGCCCTGGAGCAGCTCTTCGCCGCCCGCTGGTTCGAGCACGGCAGGGGGCGCGAGAACCTGTTCGCCGAACGGTACATGCCGGCCGCCGACCCGGGCGCCGCGGCCACCGGCACGCTCGTCGAGGTGGCCGCTCAGGGCGTGGAGGACCCGTGGGACTCGGCCCGCCGCGCGCACATGATCGCCATCGCGCAGGCCGAGCGCACGGTGTACGTGCAGTCCCCCTACTTCGTCCCCGATTATGGGATCTACGACCAGCTCATCAACGCCGCCCTCTCCGGCGTCGACGTGCGCCTCATGATGACCGGCGTCGCCGACCGGCGGCTGCCGCTGTGGGCGGCCCAGACCTACTACCGCGGGCTCCTGGAGGCCGGCGGCCGGATCTACCAGTACACGGCCGGCTTCTTCCACCCCAAGACCATGGTGGTGGACGGCACGCTGAGCGCCGTGGGTACCATGAACATGGACAACCGCAGCCTCAAGCTGCACAAGGAGCTCATGCTCTGGGTGTACGACGCGGGGTTCTCGCGGCAGGTGCAGGAGTCGTTCCTCGCCGACCTGGAGCACTGCCGCGAGGTGACTCTCGGGGATGTGGAGGCGGTGGGCCGCCTGCGGCACTTCCGCAACCAGGCGGCCCGCCTCCTCTCCAACGTCCTGTAGGCGAGGCGGGAAAGGAGCGCAGGTGACGGCGGGCGGCGACGCGCGAAGCGAGGCGCAGGAGGCGGCCGCGGGCGGCGCCCGCGGCGCGCCGGGCGGCGCCCGTAGCGCCTCCGCCCAGCCCCGCCTCTTGACCGTCAAAAGGCTCGTCGTCTTCGCGGTGACGGCCGCCGGCCTCTACGTCGTCTGGCCCAGCCTCGCGAGCGTGTTCTCGGCCGGCCCCATGCTGCGCAGCGTCGATCCCCTGTGGGGCATCCCGATCGTCGCCGCGGAAGCCGCGAGCTTCGCCTGCATGTGGGCGCTGCTGCGGCTCGCCCTGGGCGTCCGGGAGTGGTTCCCCATCGCCACGGCGCAGCTCGCCGGCAACGCCGTCAGCCGCATCGTCCCCGGCGGCGCCGCCGCCGGCGGCGCCATGCAGTTCGACCTGCTCAACCGGGCGGGCATCACGCCGACGCGCGCCGCCGCGAGCGTCACGGCCGTATCGCTCATCTCCACCGCGACGCTGCTCGGGCTGCCGGTGCTCAGCATCCCCGTGATCCTGATCAGCGGCGCCCCTGTGGACCGCAGCCTGTTCCGGGTCGGCTCGATCGCCCTCGGCGCCTGCGTCGCGGCCTTGGGGGCCGGCGCGGTACTGCTGTTCGCCGACCGCCCCCTGGCGGTGTTCGGGGCGTTCGCTCAGCGCCTGAGGAACGCCGTGCTGTGGCGCCGGCCGCCGCTCACCGATCTCCCGGAGCGCCTGGTGGACGAGCGCGACCTCGTCCGCCGCGAGCTGGGCATCGGCTGGTGGCAGGCGCTCATCTACTCTGCCGGGAACTGGCTCCTCGACCTCACGGTGTTGATCCTCGCGCTGGCCGCCGTGGGCGCCGAGCCGCGGGCCTCGGTCGTCCTGCTCGCGTACGTCGTGGCCGCCGTCCTCGGCATGATCCCGATCACGCCGGGCGGCCTGGGCTTCGTGGAGGGCGGGCTCATCGCGACGCTCGGGCTGGCCGGCATCTCGACCAGTGACGCCATCCTCGCGACGCTCGTGTACCGCCTGGCCTCGTACTGGCTGCCGATGCCGACGGGCGCCGTGGCCTACTTCCTGCACGGGCGCCGGTACGGCCGCTCACGCCCGGAGGAAGCGGCCGCGAGCGGCGCGCCGGCGGGCCGGGCGTGGGCGCACGACGAGCGGCCGAGCGAGGCGGGCGTGGGGGGCCGCGGCCCCCGCTCCTGAGCGCCGCTCAGCTCTCGCCCGGCGGCCTCGCGCGGCTCGGCTCCCGGTGCCGAACAGGATCACCTGGCGACTTGCGACGGCCGTCGATCAGGTGGCCGGCCGCCAGCACCGGGTGCTCCCTGACCATCCGCGGGCCGCTGTAGCGCATCACCTCGCGGATGCGCTCGCGCAGCGCCGGCTTGTAGCAGTGCGTGGGGCACGAGGCGCAGGTGGGCTTGTCGGCGCCGTAGCGGCACTTCTCGAGACGCAGGCGCGCATACGCGAGCAGCTCGGCGCACTCGGGGCAGAGGCCGTCCGTGCCGGGCACGGGGGAACCGTGATGATCGCGGCAGTACATCGCGATCATCGCGGCGATGGTGCGCTCCTCGCGCGCCAGGCGCTTTGGGGGTCGGCGCTCAGCCATACCGTCACCATACCCGGCTGCCGCGGCGCCCACCTTGACTCTGGTCAGTCGGCGCCGGCCGGCCCTTCACCCGGCCCCCTTTCTCCGGGCCGTGGCACGAAGACGGCCCCCGCCGAGACTTTGCGATGATAGCGGTGGACGTAGAGCCCGTAGGCGACCCCGCCAAGAGGGAGCGGCAGCCAGTAGGCGACGAGGCGGTAGGCGAGCGTCGCGACGAGGGCGCTCACCGGGTCGAGGCCGGCGAAACGCAGGAAGCCGACCAGGCCGACCTCGACGAAGCCGAGCCCGCCGGGCGTGATCGGCACGACGGTGAGGATCTGGGCGACAGAGTACGCCAGCAGCACCAGCAGTGGGTTGGGCCGGGCGCCGGTCGCGTACACGGCCATGACGAGCGCCGCGAAGTCGAAGCCGCGCTGGCCCAGGGCGGCCAGGAGGGCCGCGGGCCAGTGGTCGCCGAGGACTCGGCGCACGATGTCGCGCTCGGCCAGCAGCCGGTCGGCGATGTCTGGATGCCGTGAGGGATGCCGCAGGACGGCGCCCCGCACCCAGTCCAAGCCCTTGCCCAGCCAGTGCAGCGGGTGGTCGAGGGTGAGGACGAGCGCGGCGGACCCCCCGACCACGGCGCACAGGCCCAGGCCGAAGAGGCCGACCCGCCGCAGCGTGCCCTCCATCGACACGGCGCCGACCAGGGCCGGGAGCGCGAACAACGGCAGAGCCAGGATCGCCAGGCCGCTGATGAAGCTCACGGCGGCGACACTGCTCGCCACCCGGCCGCCGGGCACCCCGACCATGGTCAGCATCTGGTACTGCATCGCCGCGCCGCCGGCGGACCCGCCCGGCACGATGCGCCCGAAGGCGCTGCTCGCCATCTGCGACGCGGCGATCAGGTACCAGTCGTGCACGTGCAGGACGATCCGGTAGAGCCACCAGACGCAGACCACGCTGGCGGCGACCGCCGCGGCCATGCCCGCGAACCACCAGGGTTCGATGCGGCGCAGCTCGGGGAGCGCCGAGAAGACGTCCCACAGGGTCGGCCAGACGACGTACAGGCCGACCGCGGCGAGCCCGAGGAAGACGGCGTGGCGCAACACGACCCGCCGGGCGCGGCGCGGAGACGGCGGCGCCGCGGATGGCGGCCGG
>JBAZPK010000200.1:0-4572 GCA_041648235.1 Thermoleophilia bacterium | reverse complement strand
GCAGGACTACCGCACCGACGACTACTTCCTGCAGAAGCAGCTCGGCGGCGAGCTCATCTTCATCACGCCCGAGGAGCTCGCCGCAACCCTGCGGCCGGTCATCGCGGCGCCCTGAGGGCGCCCGGCGCCCGTTGGCGCCGCCGCGGGGGGGGGGCGTGCACTAGCATGGCGCGAACCGATGCCGCACTCCGCCCCTGTCACTCGACCCGTAAAGCTGCCGACGCCCGGCCGCGGCGCCATGGCCCTCGCCGTGCTGGCGCTGATCTGGGGCTACAACTGGGTGGTCATGAAGGTCGCCCTCCGGTACTCGGACCCCTTCACGTTCGCGGCCCTGCGCCCCGCCCTCGCCGCCCTGCTTCTGCTCGTGCTGATGCGCCTCCTGGGCCGGCCGCTGCGCCCCCGAGCCTTGGGCCTCACCTGCGTGGTCGGCCTGCTGCAGACGACGGGGTTCATCGGCCTGATGACCTGGGCCTTGGAGAGCGCCGGGGCGGGCAAGGTCTCGGTGCTCACGTACACGATGCCGTTCTGGCTGCTGCTGCTGGCGTGGGTCTTTCTCGGGGAGCGGCTGAGGGGTGCGCAGTGGCTGGCGGTCGCCCTGGCCTTCGGTGGCCTCGTCCTCGTGCTGGGGCCCTGGCGTCTGCAAGGTGTCACGAGCAGCCTGCTCGCCGTCGGCGGCGGGCTCTCCTGGGCCGCCGGTACTGTCGTCGCCAAGCACCTGCAACGCCGGCACAGGGTGGACCTCCTCTCGCTCACCACCTGGCAGATGGTGTGCGGGTCGATCCCTCTGGTGGCTGTCGCCGCGGTGACGTGGAGCGGGCCACCCGTCTGGGCGCCCGCCTTCGTCCTCGCTCTGGCGTACAACGTCCTGCTCGGTAACGCCCTGGCCTGGTTCCTGTGGCTGTACGCCGTGCGCGTGCTGCCGGCGGGCCGGGCGGGGTTCGGCACGCTGGCGATCCCCGTCATCGGGGTGGCCGCGGCCTGGCTCCAACTCGGCGAGCGGCCTGCTTCGGCCGAGGCCGTCGGGATGGCCGCGATCGTCGCCGCCCTGGCGATCATCGCCGTGCGCGAGGTCTTCAGCGGCCGGCGGGCGGTGCCTGACGGCGGCCCGCCCGCCTGAATCGGCGCCTTGGCAGGGCCTGCCGCTTCGGGCCCCGGGCGCCGGCGCTGTGCTTACCGGCCGGACCTCACCGTCACCGGGATCACCTGGACCAGGTTGTTGCCCATCCCCTGGTAGTTCCAGTGCTGCTGCACCGGCTGCGCGTTGCCGGCTGCATCCGTGGCCCGGCAGGAAAGGGCGTGCTCGCCGGGCGTGGCTCGCCAAGCGTACCGCCAGCCGCGCCAGGCGTGTTCGCCGAGCGGCGGCTCGAGCTCCGCGTCCTCCCAGCGGCCGTCGACGGCCACCTCGACGCGGGCGACCGGCGCGGCGCCGCTCCAGGCGCGGCCCTGCAGAAGGACGCTCCCTGCGTCGACGTACCGTTGCCGCGTGAGGAAGTCGGGGTAGCCGGGCGGGATCATCAGGGCGCGCACGCGGATGCGCGCCACGGGCTCGCCGCGGTCCGCCTCGTCATCCTGGTAGCGGTAGGCGACGGATTGCTGGTAGCCCTCGAAGGGCTCGCTCACGGCCTCGATGCTCCGTAGCCACTTCACCTGGGCCATCCCGTACCAGCCCGGCACCACCAGGCGGAGGGGCGCGCCGTGCTGGGGCTCGAGCGGGCGGCCGTTCATCGCGTAGGCGAGGAGCACCTCCGGACGCAGCGCCTGGGCGAGGGGCAGGCTGCGAGCGTAGTCCTGCTCCACGTCGCCCTGCACGCCATGGTCGGCGCCGGTGAAGACGAGCTCCAGCGCGCCCGGGAGTATGCCGGCCGCTCCCAGCACGTCGCGCAGCGGCACCCCGCTCCACTCGGCGGTGCCGATCGCTTCCACGAGCCACGGCTGGCTGACCGGCCGGGGGTGGAGGCGGGCCCGCCCGTTGCCCGCGCACTCCAGCGTCACCGCGATGGTGTGCGCGGGCCGCGCCCGGACATCGGCGAGCGACAACGACAGCGGATGCTCGACGCGGCCCTTGACCTCCAGCCGCCACGACGACGGGTCCACGGCGGGGATGTCGAAGTGGGTGAGCAGGTAGTGGAGGCCGGTCGGCGTGACGTCGTAGCGCAGGGCCTCGAGAGGCATGCCCCGGTTGCGCGTCGCGAGCTGAAGCTCGTCGGCGGTCAGCGGGCCTTCGGTGGGGGCTTTCCCGGCCATGTCGTTCCTCGCTCGCAAGGGTGCCGCTCGGCGCGGCCTGCACTGAGGGTGTACCCGGCGGCGGGGGAGGATAGCCGCGCCCCGCGCCGCCGGCGTGCCCGGGCCCCGGGACTGCCCTGTGCTATCCTCGGCGCCGTGAGCATCGAGACGCCATCGCCGTCCGAGCGCGGCGACTTCATCCGCGAGATCGTCGCGGCCGACCTGCGCGAGGGCCGGCACCAGGCCGTCGTCACCCGCTTCCCCCCGGAGCCGAACGGCTACCTCCACATCGGCCACGCCAAGTCGATCTGCCTCAACTTCGGCATCGCCCGGGAGTTCGGGGGCCGCTGCCACCTGCGCTTCGACGACACGAACCCCACCAAGGAAGAGCAGGAGTACATCGATTCCATCGCGGCCGACGTCCGCTGGCTGGGGTTCGACTGGGGCGAGCACCTCTACCATGCGTCGGACTACTTCGAGCAGCTCTACGACTGGGCCGTGCACCTGGTGCAGGCCGGCAAGGCCTACGTGGACGACCTCACCGCGGACGAGATCCGCGAGCACCGCGGCACGTTCACCGAGCCCGGCCGCGAGAGTCCGTGGCGGGACCGGCCGGCGGAGGAGAGCCTCGACCTCTTCGCGCGCATGCGCGCCGGCGAGTTCCCCGACGGAGCCCGGGTGCTGCGGGCGCGGATCGACATGGCCTCCGCGAACCTCAACCTGCGCGACCCGGTCCTGTACCGGATCCTTCACGCGGAGCATCCGCGGACGGGCGACGCGTGGCGCGTCTACCCGACCTACGACTTCGCCCACGGGCAATCCGACGCGATCGAGGGCGTCACGCACTCCATCTGCACGCTGGAGTTCGAGGGCCATCGGCCGCTCTATGACTGGCTCATCGACAACCTGCCGGTGCCCTCGCGCCCGCGGCAGATCGAGTTCGCCCGGCTCAACCTCACGCACACGGTGCTCTCGAAGCGCGTCCTCCTGCGCCTCGTCAATGAGGGCCACGTGCGCGGCTGGGACGACCCCCGGATGCCCACCATGTCGGGCCTTCGACGGCGGGGCTTCCCCGCCGAGGGGATCCGCGACTTCGTGACGATGGTCGGGGTGGCGAAGGCCGACAGCGTCGTCGAGGTGGGCATGCTGGAGCACGCGGTGCGCAACGTCCTCAACCGGACGGCGCCCCGCCGCTTCGCCGTCCTCGACCCCCTCAAAGTCGTCATCGAGGACTACCCCGAGGGGCGGGCCGAGGAGGTGGAGGTCCCCAACAACCCGGAGGATCTGTCCGCCGGGAGCCGCCGGCTGCCCTTCACGCGGGAGCTCTGGATCGAGCGCGACGACTTCATGGAGGAGCCAGTGCGGAAGTTCTTCCGCCTGGCCCCCGGCCGCGAGGTGCGGCTGCGCTCCGCGTACTTCGTCACCTGCCGGGAGGTCGTCAAGGACGCCGCGGGCCGGGTCGTGGAGCTGCGCTGCACGCACGACCCGGCCACGCGCGGCGGCGACGCTCCCGACGGCCGCCGCCCCAAGGCGACCCTCCACTGGGTGTCGGCCGCTCACACCGTCCCGGCGGAGGTCCGGCTCTATGGCCACCTCTTCCGGAGCCCGTACCCCGGGGCCGACGGCCGCGACCTCTTCGAGGACCTGGACCCGGACTCCGAGACCGTGCTCCGGGGCTGCCTCGTGGAGCCGGCGCTCGCCGGCCTGCCGGACGGCGAGACCGTGCAATTCGAGCGGCTCGGCTACTTCTGCACGGACCCCGAGTCGGCGCCCGGGGCGCTCGTCTTCAACCGGACGCTCACCCTCCGGGACACCTGGGCCAAGCTGCAGGCGCAGGGACGGCACGACACGGCTTGACTGCGCCGGCCGGCCCCCGCGCCCTGGTTGAGGAGGGTGCCGCCGCGCGATACACTCTGGCTGCCCTGCGGGCATCGCTGGCGAGTGGCCTAATTGGCAAGGCACCTGACTCTGGATCAGGGGATTGAAGGTTCGAGTCCTTCCTCGCCAGCCATCTTCTCTCCCCCTCTCTGATCTTCGCCCGGGCGCGTTCGCCCGATCTTCCGCGGCAGCCTCCGTGAGACCTTCCGATCCGCTCGGCAGGGCGTGGGTGCCTAAGGGCGTCCGCAGCAGCTGGCGCCACAGCGACAGCCGGGTAAGGCGTCCGGACACGAGATCCCCGCATCTGCGCCTCCGAAGAGGCAATGCGCCTACGGAGTGTGGAGCCTTGCTGCCACCGTGCGAGGGTGTGCGTGACGACCGATGCCGCTGCTTCGGGCTGCGAACGGGTTGAGCGTTGCTCGGCGCTCTTCACTACTGACCGCGGTCAGCGGGCTCCAGAAGGCCCCACAC
>JBAZPK010000199.1:0-4586 GCA_041648235.1 Thermoleophilia bacterium | reverse complement strand
CCGCGCCGACATCTTCTGCGCGCCGTCGCTCGGCCCTGAGACGGCCGGCGTGGCGCTGCTCGAGGCCATGGCCAGCGGAGCCGCAGTGGTGGCCTCGCGGCTCCCCGGGTACGACGAGGTGGTGAGTGACGGCGTGGACGGCGTGCTCGTGCGTCGGCGCGACGCGCGGGCGCTCGCCGCGGCGCTGCGGCTGCTCGTCGAGGAGCCCGGGCGCCGTGAGGAGATCGCCCGCCAGGGGCAGCGCCGCGTGCGGCGGTACGGCTGGGACCGGGTGGCCGGCGAGATCACGCAGGTCTACGAGGAGGTCGCCGGCCGCCGGCGGCCCCTCATCCGCCGCCGCACGCCGCAGCGCGAGCTCTTTGCCGACTTCCACGTGCACTCCCACCACAGTAAGGACTGCGTGATGCCCGTGGCCGACATCCTCGGGCGTGCCCGCGACGTGGGGCTCGACGTCGTCGCGATCACCGATCACGACAGCGCCGCCGGCGGGTTGGAGGCGCGCGAGATCGCCGAGCTCTACGGGGTGCGGGTGATCGTCGGCGAGGAGGTCAAGACCAGCGAGGGCGAGGTCATCGGGCTCTTCCTCGAGCGCACCATTCCCGGAGGCATGACGTTCGCCGAGACGGTCGCCGCCATCAAGGATCAAGGCGGCATCGTCTACGTACCGCACCCCTTCGACCGGCTGCACACCATCCCCAGCCCTCAGGTGCTCCGCGCCAACGTGATGGGGATCGACGTGATCGAGGTGTTCAACTCGCGCCTCGCCTTCCCGGGCTTCAACACCCTGGCCGAGCGGTTCGCCCAGCGCTACCGCATCCCGGCCGCGGCCGGCAGCGACGCCCACGTGCTGCCCGGCATCGGGACGGCCCTGTGCGGCGTCGACGAGTTCAGCGGGCCGGGCGACTTCGTCGCGGCCCTCGCCGAAAGTCGGATCGTGCGGCGCCCGCGGAGCCTCATCTACCTGCAGTCGCTGAAGTTCCTGCAGACCACGATAGGGGGCCCGGCAAAGGGCGTCGAGCAGGACGATTCCCCTGCATAACGCACGGATAATCCGCCCCGGGAGCATTTGTCGCGCGGTGGCGAGGGATTCCCCGGAGGGGAGCGAACTACCTAGCTACCATCCCGAACCGAGGTACCGCGTGGCGCAACCCAACGAGATCTACGACAAGTATCTGACGCGGGCGATCAGCGAGGCCAACGAGCTCACGGGCGAGATCCTCCGGTGCTCGCGCTGCGCCCACGCGCGGACGATGCCGGTGATCGGCTCCGGCCATCCCATGGCCGACATCTTCATGCTGAAGTACCAGGCGCGCCCCTCCGAGCTGCACGAGGGCGTCGCCTTCTTCGGGCGCGCCGGCACAGCCCTGATGAAGAGCTGCCAGCGGCTCAAGATCGATCCGCTGCAGCTCTACGGCACCAATGTGGTCAAGTGCGGCGACGTGCGCGAGGCCGCCCCGGAGGGCAAGTGCCTCGACCATCTGCGCCGCGAGCTGGCCATCGTCAGCCCCAAGCTGATCGTCGCCATGGGCGAAGAGACGCTGGCGGCTCTCAACGCGGCCTCCGTGCCCCTGGCACGCACCGTCGAGTACCTCCCCGGTGAGATCGTCGAGTTCACGCCCGGCACCGAGGTGCTGGTCACCCCTGACATCGACGCCTCGCTCGATGAGCAGCGCCTCAAGGCCGCGTTCTGGCGCGCCTTCCGCCGCCTCGGCGAGTGGTACGACAACATCCCGCCGTACTGACCCCGTGAAGCGCCGCACGCCGGCCGTCGCCGCGGGCGCCTTCCTCGTCGTCTACGGCTTCGCGAGCGAGGCAGCACCCGCGCTCCCCGTGCGGGCGAACATCATGCTCTCCTCGGCTCTCGTGCTCACAGCCATGGCCGTGCTGGTCTGGGGGCTGGTCCCGCTGCACCCGCTCGGCCGCCGCCTGCTGCTGCTGACCGCGGCCGCCCTGCCCCTGGCGGTGTTCTTCGTCTGGTTCGGCTGGGTGCCCCTCGCCAACCTCGCCAAGATCGTCGCCGGGGCAGCCCTCGGCCTGTGGATCGCCGGGGAGCTGGAGCGCCTGAGCTGGGTGGTGATCGTGGCCGTGGTCTCAGCTGCGGTGGACGTCGTCAGCGTGGCGGTGGGCCCCACGAAGGCGATACTCGCCCAGGGTCCGGTCGTGGTGGGGTACTTCACGGTGGCCGTCACCTGGTTCGGTCACTCCTACCAGCAGGCGTTCACCGGCCTCGGCGTGAGCGACGTGATCTTCTTCGGCCTCTACCTCGGCGCCGCGCGGCGTTTCGGGCTGCGCCCCGGGTGGACGGCGGCGGCGATGGTCCTCTCATTCCTCGTCACGATCGCGGCGGCCATGTGGTGGACGGCGCTGCCGGCGCTCCCGCTGCTCTCGGTCGCAGTTCTGGCGGTCAACAGCGACCTGTTGTGGCGGGCCCGGCGGCATGGCGATGGTGGGCCGGGCCCGGTGACCACGCCCGGAGCATGAGTGGTGGCTGTCGTGGCTTCGGCGGGTGGATCCGCCAGCCCCCGGTTCAGGCGCGCACGAACAGGGCCACGGTCTCGATGTGGTGCGTCTGGGGGAACATGTCCACCGGCGCCACTCGCACCAGGCGGTAGCCCAGCTCGGCGAGCTCGGCGCCGTTGCCGGCCAGAGTGGTGGGGTTGCACGAGACGTAGACGAAGCGCTCGGCGCCCAGCGCCGCGGCGCGCTGCAGGGCTTTTCGGGCGAGCCCGGCCCGCGGCGGGTCGGCGAGGACGACCGCCGGGCGCTCGCCGTCGTCGCCCCGCGCCGCGTCGAGCGTGGGGTGCGGGGGGGATTTGAGGAGCGGCCGTACGTCGCGCGCGTAGTAGCTGACGTTGGCGATGCCGTTGAGGGTCGCGTTGACTCGCGCCGCCGCGATGGCCTCCTCCTGGATCTCGACCGCCTGCACGTGGCGCGCCCCGCGTGCCAGGGGCAGGCTGAGTGAGCCGATGCCGCAATAGAGATCCACGGCGGGGCGGGCCGGATCGGCGGCCGCGAAGCCCAGGGCCGTCTCGTAGAGCACGTCGCACATGGCGCTGTTGGTCTGGAGGAAGGCCGTGGCCGGCACCTGAAGCTCGACGCCCACGAGGCGCTCGCGCAGGTATGGCGGACCGAGCAGCATGTGGGGGCCGTCGCCGACCGCGGCGTCGGCCAGCGTCGCATTGACGGTGACGCCGAAGGAGCTGCAGCCGCAGGCTGCGGCGACGCGAGCCGCGAGCTCGTCCTCTTCCGGGAAGCGGGCGCTCACATAGAGGTTCAGCAGGAGGTCGCCGCTACTGCGGCCCTCGCGCACCACCAGGTGACGCAGGAGCCCGTGGTGGTGCTCGCGCCCGAAAGGCCGCAGGCCGAGGGCGCGGCAAGCGTCGGCGACGGCCTGGCGGGCGAGGTTCATGCGCGTCGAGGCGAGGCGGCAGGCGGTGGTCTCGACGACCTCGCGCCAGGAGCCGCGGCGGTGCAGGCCCAGCAGCAGGGCGCCGTCGTCGGCCTCGCCGAAGGAGTACTCCATCTTGTTGCGGTAACGCCACGGGTCATCCATGCCCCGGATGGGATCAAGCTCGTAGCCTTCGAGGTGGCCGAGGCGCTGCAGCGACTCCACGACCTGGTGCTGCTTGTACTCGAGCTGCGCTTCGTACGCCAGCGTCTGCCACTCGCAGCCGCCGCAGTCGGCGGTGTGCTCGCAGATGGGGGCGACGCGGCGCGGGGAGGGGGAGAGGAGCTCCACGACCCGCGCTTCGCCGTAGCTCCGCTTGCGCTTGGTGACCTTGGCGCGCACGCGGTCGCCGGGGACGGCGCCGCGCAGGAAGAGGACGAACTCGTCGGCGCGCGCGACGCCCTGCCCGCCGTAGGCGAGGCCGGTGATCTCGAGCTCGATGATGTCTCCAAGGTGCGGTGGCATGGGTCGCCAGTGTACTCGCTGGCCGCGATGGCCGCGAACCGCGTGATTGTCCACCTCGTGCGGCCTCTGAGACCTGTGGACGCGGCTCGCAAGCTGGTAGAGTCGGGGCCGAGCCGCGGCCGTCATCGGCGGCTGCCGTCAGCGTCGTCGTCCAAGGAGACCGCCGTGACCGTGCCCGACCTCGAGACGTACCGCCGCCGCGCCGAGGAGTTCGTGGGCGCCCTCGACAAGGAGTACTACGAGCATTTCTCGGGCCGCAAGCCCGTCTGCGACACGGCGGCGGTCTACGACCGTTACCCCGAGCTGTTCGCCCGCGAGTCCGTCGACGATCTCGAGCGCCAGTACGGCCTCGCGGTCGACGACGACAAGCTCCGCCTCGCCTACCTCGTGGCGTTCGCCGTCGACGGCTTCATGGGCGAGCAGACGAAGCACCTCAGCGACGAAGTGGCCAATACCGAGTCGCGTACAGCCATCGCGGTCGACGGCGAGTCCATCGGCCTGCGCCAGGCCAGCGTGGCGCAGGCCAACGAGGCCGACCCGGCGCGCCGCGCCCGCATCCAGGCGGCGCGCCTCGCGGCTACGAGCGAGCACCTCAACCCGCTTCTCGACAGCGTGTGGCGTCGCTGCCACGACCTCGCTGTGGAGCTCGGGTACCCCCACTACAAGGAGCTCT
>JBAZPK010000198.1:0-4598 GCA_041648235.1 Thermoleophilia bacterium | reverse complement strand
CTGCCTGCCCTCGGCCACATCGCTCGCCGGGATCCCCGTGAGGCCGAGCTCGGCGACCTGACCCGGCCGGATGGCCCGCCGGAGCGTGAACCCGGTGGACGGCGACCCCTTCAGCACGTCCGTGGACGGCGTCGCCCCGGAGAGCACCCCGGGCGGCCGCACGGCATCCTTGACCGCCCGGAGGGTGGCGTTGATCGTCCCCTGGCTCGGATCCTGCTGATACGTGATGTGCCAGATCACGCCGGCCGCGAACAGCGAGATCGCCATCGGCATGAACACCGCCGTCCGGAAGGCGACCGACCAGCGGATGCGCTCCGTGAGGACGGCGAAGACCAGGCCGATGGCGGTGACGAGCGCCGGCACCACCAGCACCCAGAGGGCATTGTTCCTGATGGCCGTCAGCAGGACGCTGGTGGTGAACAGCGTCCTGTAGTTGCCGAGACCGATGAACGACGTCCCGGCGCGGTCGTAGAAGCTGCGGATCACCGTGTAGACGGTCGGATAGACGATCCACACGCCGAGGAGGACGAGGGCCGGCGCCAGGAAGCCCAAGGCGACCAGGTACCGGCGCCGGCGGTCCGGGTCCGGGCCCGCCCCGGCCCCGATAGCCGGAAGCGGAGCCCCCTTCGTCGGGGGCTCCGCCGAGATGCTGCCGGCCGGCATGGCGTCACGGCCCGTAGGCGTTGGCCGCGGCCTTCTCCAAGGCAGCCTGCGTGCCCTGGATGTTGGCAGGCTTCTTGAGGAAGTCCTGCAGGACCTTCCACTCGCCCTGGCCGACCGTGCCGCCGAACGCGGGCGGCGTCAGGTCGGACATGTCGAAGCGGAAGACCTCGGCCTCGGCCAGCGCCGAAGCCGTCTCCCGAGCGATCGGGTCAGGGTAGACGCTCGGGTCGAGGTTGTTGTTCGGGGAGGCGAAGCCGCCGAGCTTGGCCCAGATCTCGGCTGCGCCCGGCGTCGCCAGGTACTCCACGAATGCCCTGGTGGCGGGATCGTCCGTGAACGTCACGACCATGTCGCCGCCGCCGACCACGCTGAGTGGGGAGTCGGCGATGGATGGGAAGGGGAACTGGTTGAAGCCCGTCTCCGCCAGGGCGTCGGTCGACGTGGTGATGACCCCCTGCACGAAGTCGCCCTCGAAGACCATGGCGGCCTTGGGAGGGGTCGTGTAGACCTGAGTCACCGAGGTCGGGAAGTCGGTCTGCAGGGCGCCGGAGGTGCCGCCGGCGATGTTGGAAACGTCGCCGAGGATCTGCTGCATGTCCTCCAGAGCCGTCGCCACCGACGGGTCCGTCCACGGGATCTCGTGGTTGGTCAGCTTGTCGTACAGGTCAGGGCCGGCCGTCCGCAGGTAGATGTTCTCGAACAGGTCGGTCAGGGTCCAGCCATCGGCACCGCCGATGGAGTACGCCTTCACGCCGGACTGCTTGAGCGTGCCGGCCGCCTGGACCAGATCAGGCCAGGTGGTGGGTGGTTCCACGCCGGCGTCCTGGAAGGCCTTGACGTTGTACCAGACGGTCGATTTGTTGGCGCCCTTGAAGAACAGGCCGTAGAGCTTGCCGTCGACGGTCGCCAGGTCGATCCAGCTGCTGGCGTAGTTCTGCGAGATCGTGCCCATGGCGTAGTCGATGGGCATGAGGGCGCCCTTGGCGACGAAATCCTTCATCAGGCCGGGCTGCGGCAGCACCGCCACGCTCGGCGGGTTGCCGCCCTGCACGGCGGTGGACAGCACCGTCGGCAGCTGGTCGCCGGCGGAGGTGTAATTGACGGTGACGCCGGGGTACAGCGCCGTGAAGCCGTCGATCACCTGCTGGAAGGCTTTTTGCTCGTCGCCGCTCCAGACGGCCATCACCGAGATGCTGCCGCTCACGGTGCCGCCCGGCGACGGCGAGCTGCTCGGGGTGGGCTCGGAGGCGCCGCCGCAGCCTACGGCGAACGCCGCGAGGGCAACGATAGCGCGACACTGAACAAGAGATGCCTTGGCCTTTTCATGGCTGAGATCCTCCTAGGGGTCATCCCCTCCGGCAGGCGGACCGACCATGGCCTCGGCCACGCTTGGTTGTGCAACCGAGGCATCGGCGTCGTCGTAGATGCCGAACCCCGACTCGATATCGAAGAAGTGGAGCGCCCGCGTGTCGACGGCGACCTCGATGAGCTGCCCCTCGCGCACCTGCGTGCGGGCGCTGAAGCGGCCCACCAGGCGGGAGCTCCCGCTCTGATCCCTCTCGTGCCGCTCGTAGTGATGCGTCGTGCCCACGTCCTCGGCCAGCTCCCGCGTGTCCTCGGTGAGGACCGGGGGCGCCTCGATCTCGAAGTGCGCGTTGACCTCGGAGCCGAGCGCCTCCCGCAAGATGAGCCTGCCGTGCAGGCGCTGGTCCATGGGCATCTCGGTCACGATGGACGCGTCCTCGAGGTCCTCCGGCCGGATCCCTACGGCGACCGAGCGCCCGACGTACCCCTGCAACGCCTCGTGACGCAGCAGCGCCTCGGGGGCCAGCGTGAGGCGCTGCTCTCCGACCGCGACCTCGAGCCCGCCGTCGAGCCGGTGCACCGTCGCCTCGAGCATGTTCATCGTCGGGCTGCCGATGAAGCCCCCGACGAACAGGTTGACGGGGTGGTCGTAGAGCTCCTGGGGCGGCGCGACCTGCTGCAGCTCGCCCTTGCGCATCACGGCGACCCGGTCGCCCATCGTCATGGCCTCGATCTGGTCGTGGGTCACGTAGACCGTCGTCACCCCGAGCTCGTCCTGCAGGCCGCTGATCTCGGCCCGCATCTGCACGCGCAGCTTGGCGTCCAGGTTGGAGAGCGGCTCGTCCATGAGAAACGCCTGCGGCTCGCGCACGATGGCCCTCCCCATGGCGACCCGCTGGCGCTGGCCGCCCGAGAGGGCGCGCGGCTTGCGATCGAGGAAGGCCTCCAGGCCGAGCACCCGCGCCGCGTGGCGCACGCGGCGGTCGATCTCGGCCTTCGGCACCTTGCGCAGCCGCAGCCCGAAGGCGATGTTATCGTACACCTTGAGGTGCGGGTAGAGCGCGTAGTTCTGGAACACCATGGCGATGTCGCGGTCGCGCGGCGCCAGGTGATTGACGACCCTGTCGCCGATGGAGATCGTGCCGGACGTGATCGTCTCGAGCCCGGCGAGCATGCGCAGGGCGGTGGTCTTGCCGCAGCCCGAAGGCCCCACCAAAACGACGAACTCACCGTCGGCGATCGCGAGGCTCATGTCCGACACGGCCCGCGTACCGTCGGGGTACACCTTTGACACGCCGCTGAAGGTCACACCAGACACGACTGTCGCCTCCGTTCTTCAGAGGTCCGCGACCCGCCGCACGGCGTTCAGCGTCATTGCAGTTTCCTGTTCCCGGTGCAAATCGGCGACAAACGGCGCCCCGGCTCGCGAGCCCTGAGGCTCGAGCGGCGCGCCGGGCGGCGCGGCCGGCGCCGCGCCGTCAGAGCCGCGCCCCCGCCTCCCCGGCCAGCGCGGCGGCGACCATGCGGCGCTGGTTGGCGCGCGTCATGTGCATGGCGTCGAAGAAGCCCCCGGGCGCGCCGCCGAACGACTCGACGCTCGAGAGGTCGACCACCGCGAACCGGTGGCCCCGGCCGAGCCGCGCGAGCAGCGCCAGCACCTCGTCGTGCCGCCGCTGCCAGCCGCCCTCCTTGAGCGCCGCCAGGACGCGCGGCTGCGTCGGCGTGAGGACGATCAGGCCCTCGCCGCCCCACAAGGCGAACAGCTCCAGCGTCTGCCGAAGGTAGCGCTGCTCGTCCGGGCTCAAGCTGTCGAAGCGGCTGTAGCGGAGCTTCGCCGCCGCGCTCCAGCGCTCGAGCTTCTCGGGCGTCGCCCGGGCCCGGCCGTCCGGTTTGGCGGCCACGGTGCCGTCCGCCGCCATCCGCTTCCGCCAGCCGGCCGCGATCCTCTCCCGCGTGGGGTGCTTGCGCCACACCGCCACGGACTCCTCGAGGCCCCGCCACGACACGAGCCGGTCGGCCTGCCCGAGCATCTCCAGCAGCCGGGTGCGCAGGGGCAGGTACTTCTTGAAGCGCGGATCGGCGAGCAGAGAGGGCGAGAGCGAGCCGCGCTGGAAGGCTTCGATGTCGAGCAGCCACAGGTAGTCCGGGCGCGCGGCCGGCCACAGGTCGCGGACCAGGCGCGTGAACACGTAGGCGTCGGAGGCGCGCCCGGAGGTGACCGCGGCGTTGAAGGTGCGGCGCCCGGTCAGGCCCCGCACGTAGGAGGCCTCCACCTCCCAGCCCCGGGACGAGCCGAAGACCAGGAGCTCGGGGGCCGCGGGAAGAGCCGCCAGCCGGTCGGCCTTGGCCGCGCGGTCCTGCGTGACGCGCGGCGGGAAGATGCCGATCCCGAACAGGCCCGTCGGGTCGGTGACCAGGTTGAAGGCGGCGACCGCGAGGCACAGAGCCGCCGCCGCCAGCAGGCTCACGGCGACGAAGCGGCCCCAACCGGCGCCCTGTGCGTCGAGCGCCTCTGTAGCGGACTGATCCGTGGTGCCCGCCCCTGCCCCCGCCGCGGCCTACTCCACGAGCTCGGCGGCCCCGAAGCCGGCACCGCCGCCGTTCTCCCGCCAGGGGATCACGTAGCAGTG
>JBAZPK010000197.1:0-4604 GCA_041648235.1 Thermoleophilia bacterium | reverse complement strand
GCTCGTTGCAGGAGGAACGCACCATGATCGGTGAAGACGACGTCCACTACGTCGCGAAGCTCGCCCGCCTCCGTCTGGACCAGGAAGAGATCCCGCGCATGACCGCCGAGCTCGGCAAGATCCTCGCGCACATCGACAAGATGAGCGAGCTCGACACCGCGACGGTGCCGCCGACCGCGCACGTCCTCGACGTCGTCAACGTCATGCGAGCGGACCGCCCGCAGCCCGGCCTCCCGGTCGCCGAGGCCTTGCGCAATGCACCGGCGGTAAGCGACGAGTCCTTCCGCGTCCCCAGGATGGGCTGACCGTGGCGGCCCTCGACTCGCTGCGCCTCACGGCGCGAGAGGCCAAGCGCCTCCTCGTCGACGGTGAGGTCTCGGCGGCCGAGCTCACCAAGGTCTACCTCGACCAGATCGCCGCGGTCGAGGCCGACGTGGGCGCCTACATCCGGGTCACGGCCGACAACGCCGCCAAGTACTCCACCAAGATCGACCGCGAGATGCAGGCCACGCGGGGGCCGCTCGCCGGGCTGCCGATCGCGGTCAAGGACAACATGGTCACCGAAGGCGTCACCACCACCTGCGGGTCGCGGATCCTGCACAACTACCAGCCGGTGTATACGGCCACCGCGGTGCGGCAGCTGTGGGAGGACCACGTGGTGATGCTGGGCAAGACGAACATGGACGAGTTCGCCATGGGCTCGTCCACCGAGAACTCGTCCTACCACGTGACGTGCAACCCCTGGGACCTCGCCACGGTGCCGGGCGGCTCGAGCGGCGGCTCCGCCGCCGCGGTCGCGGCCGGCGAAGCTCTCTGGGCCCTGGGCAGCGACACGGGCGGCTCCATCCGGCAACCGGCCGCGCTCTGCGGCATCGTCGGCATGAAGCCCACCTACGGCGCCGTGAGCCGCTACGGGCTCGTCGCCTTCGCCAGCTCCCTCGACCAGATCGGCCCGCTCACACGCTCGGTCTACGATTGCGCCCTCCTCCTGCAGCACATCGTCGGCCGGGACCCCCGCGACGCGACGAGCGTCGAGCTCTCCGAGCCGATCGCGCTCCCCGACGCGCAGCGGCTTGACGGCCTGCGCGTCGGCATCCCGCGCGAGTACCTCGCGGCGGGTATCGAGCCGGGGGTGCGGGCGCGCTTCGACGAGGCCGTGGCGCGCGTCGAGGAGCTGGGCGGCAGGTGCACGGAGATCAGCCTGCCGCACACCGAGTACGCGCTGCCGGCCTACTACATCATCGCGCCCGCCGAGGCGAGCGCGAACCTGGCGCGCTTCGACGGCGTGCGCTATGGCCACCGCGCCGAAGGCGCGGCCGACCTGCTCGACATGTACGAGCGTACCCGGGGCGAAGGCTTCGGCCCCGAGGTCAAGCGCCGCATCATGATCGGGACCTACGCGCTCTCGGCCGGCTATTACGACGCCTACTACGGGCGTGCGCAGCGCGTGCGCACCCTGGTACGGCGGGACTTCGCCAAGGCCTTTGCGGAGGTCGACCTGATCGCCTCTCCGACCTCTCCGACCGTGGCCTTCCGGGCCGGCTCGCGCACCGCCGACCCGCTCGCCATGTATCAGTGCGATAGCTGCACGATCCCGGTGAACCTCGCCGGGCTGCCGGCCATCAGCATGCCCTGCGGGCTCAGCGACGGTCTGCCGGTCGGCTTCCAGCTCATCGGCCCGGCGTTCAGCGAGAACCGCCTCCTGCAGGCCGCGCACGCCCTCGAGGGCGCCATCGGCTTCGACCCGGCGCCCACCTTCCGCGACTCCGCTGCGGACGAGGCCGCCGCCGCGTCGGCCGCGACCGCCCACTCCGGCTTCCCCGGCGAGGAGGTGCGGCCGTGAATAGCCGCCGTGGGCGAGCTGTCGAGCGGGGCATCGGAGGGGCGACCGTGAGCGCCTGGGAGCCCGTGATCGGCCTTGAGATGCACGTGGAGCTCGATACGCAGACCAAGATGTTCTGCGGCTGCGCGGTCACCAAGGGCGACGAGCCTAACCGCCACACCTGCCCGGTGTGCCTGGCGCACCCCGGCGCGCTGCCCGTGGTCAACCAGCGCGCCGTGGAGTACGCGGCGCGCATCGCCTTGGCGCTCGAGTGCACGGTGCGGCCACGCAACATCTTCCACCGCAAGAACTACTTCTATCCCGACCTGCCCAAGGCGTACCAGATCAGCCAGTACGACGAGCCCCTGGCCGTCGCCGGCCGGTTCGAGTACTGGGTCGGCGACGAGAAGCTCACCTGCCGCATCAACCGCGTGCACATGGAGGAGGACGCCGCCAAGCTCGTGCACGCCGGCGGCGACACGGGGCGCATCGCCGGCTCCGACTATTCGGTGGTCGATTTCAACCGCGGCGGCACGCCGCTCATCGAGATCGTCACTGAGCCGGACATCCCCTCGCCGGAAGCGGCCCGCGAGTTCCTCCAGCAGCTCCGCAACCTCGTGCTCGAGCTCGGCGTGAGCGAGTGCAACATGGAGGAGGGCCAGATCCGCTGGGACGCCAACGTCAGCGTGCGGCCCGTGGGCAGCGAGGGGCTCGGTACGCGCACCGAGCTCAAGAACATGAACAGCTTCCGCTACCTGCAGCAGGCGCTCGAGGCCGAGATCCCGCGCCAGGTGGGCGTCCTCGAGGCGGGCGGCCGGATAGACCTCGAGACCCTGCACTTCGACCCCGACACGGGCACCACGACGCCGCTGCGCTCGAAGGAAGAGGCGCACGACTACCGCTACTTCCCGGAGCCTGACCTGGTGCCGCTGGTGATCGATCCGGCGTGGGTCGAAGAGCTGCGCGCGACGCAGCCGGAGCTGCCGGCGGCGCGCGTCGAGCGCTTCGAGGCGCGCTACGGCCTCAGCCGCGCCGACGCCCTCGTGCTCGGCGGTGCGCACGCGCTGGCCGCGTTCTACGAGGAGGTGGTCGCGCACGGCGCCGGGGCCAAGCCGGCGGCCAACTGGACGATGGGCGAGTACCTCGCCCATCTGAACGCCGCCGGCCTCGAGGCCGGCCACGGCCACGTCACCGCCGAGCGGCTGGCCAAGCTCGTCAAGCTGGTGGCCGCGGGGACGGTCTCCACGAGCTCCGGCAAGGAGGTGTTCGCGAAGATGATCGCGGAGCGCGCCGAGCCCGAGGACGTCGTGGAGAAGCACGGGCTCGGCCAGATCAGCGACACCTCGGCTCTGGAGGCCGCGGTGGCCGCGGCCGTGGCCGCCAACCCGGCCCAGGCCGGGCAGTACCGCGGCGGCAAGCAGCAGCTGCTCGGCTTCTTCGTCGGCCAGGTGATGAAGGCGACCCAGGGACGCGCCAACCCGCAGCTCGTCAACGAGCTGCTGCGCAAGGCACTCGGCTGCTGAATCGCTCCCGTTCCCGCCGTCACCCGGGCGGCTGAACCGCCCAGGTTCCCGCATTCGGCGCCCGCCACCGGCGGGCTCGCTACCGCCGCCGTCCGCGAGCGGCAGCGGCTGAGGGCCTGCTGGACCGGCGCCTGTCCGACCTGCGGACGGAGGCTACCGCCGGCGACCGTCTTCCCGCACGCTCGGCCATGACTGGCGTTGCGCGATTCAAGGAGGTAGACCCTCCGGCCGAGAATCTAGGGGAGTCCGACGCCCGCGCCGGCAGAGCCGACGCGCCCGAGGAGGCCCGATGGTCAGCGGTCCCCTCGACGGCGTCTGGGAGGTCCGGTGGTTGAGGAGAACTGCAGCGGGGTCGAGAGTCGTCCGGGTGCTCGGCATGACGCGGCCGAGCCGGACCACCGCACCGCCGGCGGCGCACCCGCGGGTGGGACCAGGGTGTGGCTCGGCTTCTCCCTGGCGGCCGGCGCCGTCGTCCTGGCGCTTGGCGCCGTAGTGCTCATCGGCTGGTCCTTCGACGTGCCGGCGCTGAAGAGCATCCACCCGACCTGGGTGTCGATGAAGGCCAACACGGCGCTGGCGTTCGTTCTCAGTGGCCTGGGGCTGACGCTCGTCGCCCGTGGCCGTCGCGGAACGTCCCGGTTCCGCCGGCTCGCTGGGCTCCCGGCTGTCGCCGTGATCCTCCTCGGCGGTCTGACGCTCATCGAATACGTCTCCGGACTCGGCCTCGGTATCGACGAACCACTGTTCCGGGACGCCGAGGCTTCCGTGGCGACGGTCGACCCCGGCCGAATGGCGCCCCTGACGGCGGTCGCCTTCGTCCTCATCGGGTCGGCTCTCGTGCCCGCCGCCATCGGCCGCCGACCGCTCGTGGCGCAGGCGCTGGCGCTCATCACCGGCCTGCTCGGGGCCTTGTCCTTGGCGGGCTATGCGCTCGGAGAGGAGTCCTTCGGCAGTCTGGCAGGCTTCACGACCATGGCCTTGCACACGGCCCTCGCGTTCGTGCTCCTGGCGTTCGGCGTCCTCACGCTCGACCCCGCTGCCGGATGGATGGGGCTCGTCACGAATGCCGAACGCGACACGCAAGCGCCGGCCGGGGAAGGCCGACGCGGATCACCCGCTTCGTCGCCTCCGCGCTTCGTCCGCGGCCGCATGCGCGCCTTCTTCGCGGGAGGCAGTGCGGTGCTGGCGCTGGTCGTGTTGCTGTCGATCGTCAGCTTCCAGCGCCTCAGCTATCAATCCGAGATGCGGACCCAGCACTT
>JBAZPK010000196.1:0-4670 GCA_041648235.1 Thermoleophilia bacterium | reverse complement strand
CTACAAGACGGTCGTCGGCGGCGCCCCCGCGACCCAGCGCTGGGCCGACCAGATCGGCGCCGACGCCTACGCCGAGGACGCCTCCGACGGGGTCAAGAAGATCGACGCCCTGCTGGGGAAGTAGAGGGCCGCGGCACGGCCGCAGGACCGGGTGGCAGAGGGGCGGGGGCGCGTGAGCGCCCCCGCCCCTCGCGCCGTTGAGGGACCGCCGGCGCCGGGGCTGGGCCGGCGGCGCCGGAAAGGGGCTGTCAGCGCCGCAACCGGGCCGGCGGCGCGCCGCGGTCAGATGTTCAGGCGCACGCCGTTCACGTACGAGAGGCTGCGGCCGGCGCGCTCGATGTTGAGGTAGCCTTCGCGCGCCATGACGAGCCGCTCGAGCCCGAAACCCAGCCCGACCCAGGGATCGACGACGCCCCAGTTGCCGTCGAGAGGGTTGGGCCCCAGGGCGGCCGAGCACACTTCGGCGCCGCCCACCTCTACGTCGACCATCTCGCCGTACACCTCAGACTCGGTGCGGACGATCTCGTAGTCGGCGACGCCGGCGGCCGTCATGACGAGGGCCGCGAGCTCGTCGAGCCGCGCGCGGCCCTCGGCCCGCGGCCGCCCGACCTCCACCAGGTTGAGCATCGTGAACTCGTTGAGGTGGCTGGCCCCCTGGCTGTCGCGGCGAAAACAGGGGCCGATCTCGAAGATCCCGAACGGCCTCGTCCAGATGCGGCCCATGCGGCGCATCAGCGTGTAGAGGTTCGGGGCCAGCATGGGCCGGAGGCAGCGGCCGTCCTCGAGCCAGAAGACCTGCTCGCGGAGCGGGTGGCCGTGTTCGATCCCCATCTTCGTGAGCGCCTCCGCGGCGATGATGAGCGGCGTGGTCATCTGCACGAACCCCGCCGTGGCGAGCGCCGTGCGCAGGGCGGCCTCGAGCTCGATGAGCAGCGGTCCGCGGCGGCCGTCGCGCAGCTCCTGCAGGCGGCTGCGGCCGGCGCGCACGAGCGCGTCCTCGCGCTGCTTGAAGGCGGCGTCACGGGCGCGCGCATCCGCGAAGACCTCGTCGGCGCCGGGTGCTCCCGCGCCGAGCTCGCGCAGGCGTTGAGCCTGCGTCGCCGTGAAGCGAACGGCCCCGGGGCTGGTGTCGTCGAGCTTCACGACCGCGCCTCCGCCAACCCCGCGCGGGCCACGTAGTCGACGAAGCCCCCGAGCAGTGCCTGCGCCAGCTCCTCGAGCCGGTCGGGGCGCGCGGCGAGGCGCTCGTCCTCGGCGTTGCTGAGAAACAGGGGCTCGACGAGGACGGCGATGGCGCGCGTCTCGCGCAGCACGCCGAAGTTGCGCCCGAGGCAGGCCAGGAACGGTACCCCGGCCGTCGCCAGGCGCGAGCCTAGGTACTCGGCCAGCCGGTGGCCATGCTCGGAGTAGTAGTGGCCACGCTGGAAGTAGAAGCAGGCGGCACCCCGGGCGGCGGGAGCCGCGTCGGCGTTGCAGTGCAGGGAGAGGAAGTAGTCCGCCGCGGCGATGTTGGCGGCCTCGGCGCGCGCGTAGAGGGCCACGGCGACGTCGCGCTCGCGGGTGAGGTGCACGCGGCAGCCCTCGGCGCGCAGGAGCTCGGCGCAGCGCAGGCCGAGCGCCAGGGCCACGTCCTTTTCGGCCAGGCCACGCGGCGACAGACAGCCCCTGTCGGCCCCGCCGTGCCCCGGGTCGACGACGACCGTCTGCCCGGTGAGGCTGCGGGCGGGCACGTAGCCGCCGTCGCGCTCGGGGATCTTCTTGCCCTCCCGGCCAGTCTCGGCCTTGCGCAGCGCGGCCAGCTTGCGGATGGTGTTCTCGCCGACGATGCCGTCCGGCAAGAGGCCGGCGTTCTGCTGGAAGTCGAGGACGGCGCTCTCGACGTCCTCGTCGTGGACGCCGCGCTCGGCTCCGGCGTTGAAGCCCAACAGGTTCAGCTTCACCTGCAGGGCGAGCACGTCGTCACCGCGGAAGGGCGGCTCGCGGAGATAGAGCAGGCGGTCGCCGGGGGTGTAGCCGGCCTCCACGAGCTCACGCCACGTGTTGGCCCCCACGACGCCGTCGACGAGCAGCTCGCGCTGCTGCTGGAAGGTCCGCACGGCGAGCGCGGTGCTGGGGCCGAAGAAGCCGTCGACGCCCTCGCGGCCGAGCTCGTGGCCCTGCCCGCGCAGGCGGGTCTGGACGTCGAGGACTTCTTTACCGCGGTCGCCGCGAGAGAGGTTGCGCACCGGTGGCTCCTGGTCGCTGGGCCTAGGATTCTATACGACTCAGATGCCGGTCGCGGCGCGCACCCCGGCGGCGATGAGGACCAGGGCGCCGACCCCGACAGCGAGCCGATAGAGGACGAAGAGCGAGAAATCATGCCGCCTGAGGTAGGCGAGCAGGAACCAGATCGCGGCGAGGCCGCTGAGCGCCGCCGAGGCGATGCCGGTGATGAACGGCGCGGCCGTGCCGGCGGGGAGGCCGTGCGCCGCCACGTCCAGACCCTTGTAGGCGGCGGCGCCCCCGATCACCGGGATGCTCATCAGGAAGGAGTAGCGCGCCGCCGCCTCGCGGTCGAGGCGCAGCAGCAGGCCCGTGACCATGGTGATGCCGGAGCGGGACACGCCCGGCGCCAGGGCGAGCGCCTGGGCGACGCCAATGATCAGGGCATCCGACCAGGTGAGGGCGTCGACGTCCCTGTCGAGCCTGGCGGCGCGGTCGACGAGCCACATCAGAAGGCCGAAGACGATCATGAGCACGGCGATCATCCATGGCGCCCCCAGGCGCGTGACGATGACGTCCTCGAACGCCACGCCGACGATACCCGCGGGGACGGTGCTGACGAGGAGCAGCCACGCCAGGCGTCCGTCGGACGTCTCGACCCGGCGCCGGACGACGGTGAGCCACCAGGCCTTCAGGAGGCGGCCGATGTCGCCCCAGAAGTAGATCAGCAGTGAGATGAACGTGCCCAGATGCAGGGCGACGTCGAAAGTCTTGTTGAGGTCGGGGTGCTCGAGCAGGAAGTGCCAGTTGAAGAGCCACGGCACGAGGAGGAGGTGCCCGGAGCTCGAGATCGGCAGGAACTCCGTGAGCCCCTGGACGATGCCGAGGATGATCGCCTGAATGATCGTCAACGCGTCTCCTTGTGTCGCCGCGGCGGCGGAGCGCGCCGCGCGCCGCCGCCGTAGAGTTTAGTGCACGGTATACCTGAGCAGGCACGGCAGTCGACCGCGGGGCCGCCCGCGTGGGGAGGTGAGGGTCGAGATGGCGATGAGTGAGCCGGTGGTGGTCAGATGGAAACGCCAGGGGCTGCTGCTGGCGGGCACGACAGCGCACGGCCGGGTGGACCTGGCGTCCGGTCTCGACGAGCCCGGGCAGGGGGCCACCCCGATGGAGCTGCTGGCCATGGCCCTGGCCGGCTGCACGAGCATGGACGTGGTGTCGATCCTGCAGAAGATGCGCCAGCCCCTGGAGGAGCTCTGGGTCGAGGTCCGAGGGGAGAGGGCGGAGGAGCATCCGAGGAGGTTCCTGTCACTGGAGGTCGTCTATCACCTCAAGGGCGCGCTCGACGAGAAGAAGGTCCAGCGCGCCATCGAGCTCTCCGAGGCCCGGTACTGCTCGGTGGCGGCCACGCTGCGCCCGGCACTCCCGATCGCGTCCCGCTACGTGCTCGAGACGTAAGGTGGTTTGGCACTAGTCTGACAGTGTTTACACGCCGGCCTCCGGACTGTACTATCAGGTCGCGACCCTTTTGAGGGAGGAGGTGCGTGGACCGCGACCACGAGTTGTCCGCCGTCCTGGCGGACGATACCCGTTACCACATCTACCGGGCGATCGCCGAGCACGCCGACGACGACGTCACGGTCGCCGAGATCGCGGAGCGGTTCGGCCTCCACCCCAACGTCGCTCGCATGCACCTCGCCAAGCTCGAGCACGCCGGCTTCCTCGTGACCGACCTCCGCCGCAGCCCGGGCGGCGGCCGCCCTGCGAGGCTGTACAGGCTCAGCGACCTGGTCGTCACGTTCGGCTTCCCGCCGCGACGCTACGAGTTGCTGTCGCGCCTGGCCTTGGGCGCTCTCTCCGCGGGTGGAACCCGTGAGGACGCCGTGCGCGTGTGCCTCGAGGCCGGCGCCGCTGAGGGACGCCGAGCGCTGGCCGACGAGCCCGAGGTGCCGCTCGACGGCGCGGCGGTGGCGGGGCTCGTGAGCCGTATCACCGAGGACCAGGGGCTTCTTCCCGAGGTCGCCTGGGCAGGCGGCGCGCTGCGCGTCCTCGTGCACAATTGCACCTTCCGCGAGGTCTCGGGCGCCGACCCGGACCTCGTCTGTTCCATGCATCGCGCCTTCATCCAAGGCGTTCTGGAGGTCGTGACGGCAGGGCTCGGCCGGCTGCACATCGGCGGTGAGGGCTGCCGCATCAGTTGCGGAGACGGCCGCTGTGAGCTGGTCTGCACCTTCACCCGAGGCGGCGCCTCGCGCCCCCGGCCGGTGATAGAGTAGCGGCCAGACCGATCTCGCCCGGAAAGAAGGCCCAGTGACCGTCGACGAGGCCGTTCGCGACCTGCTCGCCCTCTCCACCGATATCCGCCAGGTGGCCGTGCTCGGCCCGGGTGGCGACCTGCTCGGCGCCGGTCCCGGGGCCGCGCCCGGCGGCCTCGCGGCGGTGTGCGAGCGCTTCTGGGCGGCCGCCGC
>JBAZPK010000195.1:0-4695 GCA_041648235.1 Thermoleophilia bacterium | reverse complement strand
CGTCGCCGGCGCCGCACAGCGGCCCGCGGCCGGCGCCTCGCCGCCGCCCTCTCGCTGGATCGCCGTGTCGGTGGCCACACTCTGGGTCCAGCCCGGTCAGACGCGGGCCGTCGACGCGCCCGCCCTCGGGGACCCCGCCTTCCCGCGCCGCTGGGTCGCCGGCATGTCCGTCGCCCAGAAGCGGTGGCTGGTCGGCAAGCTCGAGACCCAGGCTCTGTACGGCATGCGCGTGAACCTGCTGGGCACGTCGGGCTCGTGGTCCAAGGTCGCGGTGCCCGCCCAGCCGACGCCCAGGAGCTCGTGGGGCTACCCCGGCTGGGTGCCGACCGCGCAGCTCACGCGCACGGCGCCGAGGCGGACGGGATGGGTCGCGGTCGTCCGCCGGCCGACCGCATGGGTCTGGCACTCGCCCGCCTGGGCGACGCGCGCCGTCGAGCTGTCCTACGGCACGCGGCTGCCCGTGGCCCGCTGGACGGCGGACTTCATCGAGGTGGTCATGCTGGACGGGCGGCATCTGTACCTGCGGCGCCGCGTCGCGGCGCTGCACCGCACGGGGACGGTGTGGCCGACGCTCACCGGCGCGGCCCTCGTCACCGAAGCCCGGCGCTTCCTCGGCCTCCAGTACCTGTGGGCCGGCGCGTCGGGATTCGGCTTCGATTGCTCGGGGTTCACCTGGGGGGTCCACCGGGCGCTGGCCGCCACGATCCCTCGCGACGCCGGGCCGCAGTCTCTGGCCGGGGAGCGCGTGGCCTCGCGAGCGTCCCTGCGCCCAGGCGACGTGGTCTTCTTTCGCGACGCCGGCGGCCGCATCCACCACGTCGGCATGTACGTCGGCGACGGGAGGATGATCCACGCGCCGCGCACCGGCGCGGCCGTGCAGCTGGCGTCTCTCACGGCCGAGCCTTACGCGAGCGAGTTCGCCGGCGGCCGGCGCTACGCGCCCTGAGCGTCGCCGGGCCGCCCACCTGCGGGTGGCGGGGCACTGTGCGGGGGCCTGTGCCGCCGCCAGCGGACTGTGGCCGACTGTGTCGGTAGACGTGCGTTCTCGAGCAGAGAGGGTGTGATGGATCCGAGCCAATTCCACGCTCCCGAGGCCGGCCGCCTCGTGACCGTCGAAGGGGGCCATTCGGCCTTCGTGCCGGCGCCGCTCCCACCCGAGCTGACGTTCGACCGCGAGTTCGTCGTGGCCCTCTCACGCGCCGACGCCGCGCTCGGCGAGCTGGCCGGCGTCGGCGGCGACCTGCCCGACCCACAGCTCCTCGACGCCTCGTTCAAGCGCCAGGAGGCGCTGTGCTCGTCACGCATCGAGGGGGCCCAGGTGACCCTCTCGGATCTTCTGCTGGACCAGGTCGGCGCGGCGCGCGCGACCGCGCCGCGCGACCACCTTCGAGAGGTGCGCAGCTGCATCGGCGCCCTCCGGTACGGGGTCGAGCGCCTGCAGGAGGTACCGCTCTCGCTCGACCTCGTGCGCGAGCTCCACGAGCGCCTGCTGCGCGACGACTTCGGGACCGACCGGTCGCCCGGCGAGTTCCGAGCCACACAGACGTGGATCGGCCCGCCCGGGGCGACGCTGGCCACCGCCACCTACGTGCCGCCGCCCGTCGCCGAGATGCACGAGGCGCTGCAGGCCTGGGACGGCTTCCTGCGCGAGCGCGGCTCGCTCCCGGATCTCGTCCAGGTCGCCCTCATCCACGAGCACTTCGAGGCCATCCACCCGTTCATCGGCGGCAACGGGCGGCTCGGCCGCCTGCTCGTCACGCTGTTCCTGATCGAGCGCGGGCGGCTCCCGCGCCCGCTCCTCTACCTCTCGGCCTACCTCGAGGTGCATCGCGACCAGTACTACACGCTCCTGCAGCGCACCCGCACGCACGGCGAGTGGTTGCCCTGGCTCACCTTCTTCGTGACGGGGGTCCGGGAGACCGCCGAGCGCGCCACGAAGCAGGCCAGGGCGCTGATCGCCGATCACGCCCTGTACCGCTCTCAGGTCAAAGGGCACGCGCTCCAGCTGGCCAAGGAGCTCTTCCGCACGCCGTGCATCACCCTTCCCGAAGCGCAGCGCGTTCTGGGGGGCACGAGTGCCGCGGCGCGGCGCGCGCTCCGCGAGCTGGGGACCAAGGGGCTCCTCGTGGAGTACCCGGGCGAGCACCGGCCCCGCGTCTTCCTGGCGCAGCCGATCCTCGACGCGGTCCTGCACCCGTTGGAGGAGCTGCGCCGCCTGCCGGGGGCGTCGGAACCCGGCGCCCTTCTCAAGTCGGCGCCGGGCCAGGCGGCGGTGCCGTCGTCGCGTGCCCACCGCCTGATGGGGGAGGCGGTCACTCTCATCGACACCGCGCGGGAGCGGGGAGTCGATCTGCGCCTGATCGGCGGCCTCGCCGTGCGCCGGCACTGTGTCGACCTCGAGTTCATGGACCGTGAGTACTCGGACATCGATCTGGTGGGCGTCGGGCACCAGAGCGGCGAGCTCCACGAGGTCCTCACCGAGATGGGCTGGGTCGAGAACCGCTACATCACCCAATCCACCGACGGCGGCCAGCTGCAGTACGTGAGCAGGGAGCGCCTGGGAGGCGACGCCCCCGGCGCGGCACCTGTGGGCGAGGAGGGGCGTGAGCCGCCTCTCGTGGACCACATCGACATCTTCATGGATGTCATGCGCATGGACCACGACGTGGACGTCCGCGGGCGCCTCGAGATCGACGACTACGCCATCTCCCCGGTCGACGCCTTCATCGCCAAGATGCAGATCGGCAAGATCAACGAGAAGGACGTGCACGACGTGATCGCCCTGCTCAAGGACGTGCCCTTGCGGGAGGTCGACGACGATGAATCCATCTTCGTCCCCTACCTCGCCGAGGAGTGCGCCCAGGACTGGGGGCTCCACCACGACATCACCACCAACATCGACGTCGTGCTGGCGCGGCTGGATGACTACGGCCTCTCCGACGTGGAGGTGGCGCTCGTCTACGGGCGTCTCGCCGCGATTCGCGAGGCGATCGACGACGAGGAGAAGTCGATCCGTTGGTGGCTGCGCGCCAGGGTCGGCAAGCGCGTCGCCTGGCGCCGCGAGATCGAGGAGAGCGAGGGCTCGCCGGTGATCGCGCCCGAGTGGGACTGGCGCCGCGACCTGGGCTGACGACGTCCCGGGGAGCCAGCGGCGCCCCGGCGCCGGCCAGATCGGCGGCGGAGCCGGCAGAGGCGTGTCCGCCGGCCGTGCCTTCGTCCCGCACCGACCCCCGTAACTTCAGTCTGGCTGCGCCGTTTCCGATAGTGGTAGGGGCGGTTCTGCGGGCGAGAGAGAGGGCAGGTCGGGCAACGATGGCATGGACTCGCGGCGCGCTGCGCGCGGTCGGACCTCAAGCTCCGCCGCTCGACCACGACCCGGTCACCGGCCTGCCTGACCGCCGGCTGCTGCGCCAGCACCTGGACACGGCCTTGGCCGACGCCGCCTGCCGGCATGTGTCCCTCGGCCTGATCGTCGTGGATCTGGCCCGCACCACGGAGGTGGCGGCGGCCTTCGGCTTCGACGCGGCCGACGAGCTCCGCCGCCTCGTCGCCGACTGCCTGCGGCACGTGGTCGGCCCCGACGACATCCTCGCCAGCCTCGGGGGCGACCTCTTCGCCCTCCTTACGCCCACGGCGCGCACGCGCCCGCAGATCATGGCGCTGACCTACCGCCTCCTGCGGCTCTTCGACGCCTTCTGGGACGTGGACGGCCACGCCGTGCACATCACTCCCGGGGTGGGCATCGCGCTGTACCCGCTGGACGCCGGCGACGGCGACACCCTGCTCAGGCACGCGGTGGGCGTGGCCCACACGGCGTCCCGCGAGGACCCGCTGCGCCCGCATCTCGTGGACCGCCAGCGGCACGAGTCGGCGCGCACCCGCCTCGAGCTCGAGGTGGACCTGCGCCGTGGCCTCGAAGCGGAAGAGTTCACGCTCCTCTTCCAGCCTCAGGTGAGCGTGGGCGGCGGGCGCATCACGGCCTTCGAGGCGCTCCTGCGCTGGCCGCATCCCAAGCGGGGCCAGGTGCCCCCGTCGACCTTCATCCCCATCGCGGAGGAGACGCGCCTCATCGTGCCGATCGGAGCCTGGGTGCTCGACGCGGCCTGCCGGCAGCTGGCTGCGTGGCGGGCCCAGGGTCTGCCCCCGGTGCGGATGTCAGTCAATCTTGCGGCAGAGCAGATCGCCGATGATGGGCTCCTGGACATCGTCCGCTGGGTCACCGCGACCCACGGCCTCGAAGACGGCGATCTCGAGCTCGAGGTCACCGAGCGCGCGGCGATGCAGGACGAGCGCCTCATGGCGCGCGTGCTCGACGGTCTCAAGGAGTGCGGTGCCAAGATCACCCTCGACGACTTCGGCACCGGCTACTCGTCCGCCCTCGTGCTCGCCAAGTTCCCATTTGATACCCTGAAGGTGGACCGCTCCTTTGTCGTTCGCGTCACCAAAGGCGCCAAGGAGCGCGCGGTGACTGCCGCGATCGTGCGCCTGGCGCACGACATCGGCCTCTCGGTGGTCGCCGAAGGCGTAGAGACGCGCGAACAGCTCGAGTGCGTGCAAGGGCTCGGAGCCGATGAGATCCAAGGCTACCTGTACTCACCGCCGGTCTCCGCCGAGGCGGGTGCGCGCCTCCTCAAGGCCAGCACCCTCTCGGCGCTGAGTCCGGCCGCGAGCGCATGAAGGACGGACCATGATCCT
>JBAZPK010000194.1:0-4786 GCA_041648235.1 Thermoleophilia bacterium | reverse complement strand
GCGTGCCGGCCACCACGGCCAACCTCGGCCCCGGCTTTGACTGCCTCGGCCTCGCTCTCGGCCTCTGGAACGAGGTCCAGTTCACGCTCGAGGGCGACGGCGTGGCGGTGACGCTGGAGGGCGAGAGCGGCGGCGTGCCGCGCGGCGCGGACAACCTCGTCGCCCGGGCGTTCCTGCGTCTCTGCGAGCGGGCAGGCTTGGCTGCGCCGGCCGGCCTGCACATCCACTGCGTCAACCGTGTGCCCATGGCTTCCGGGTTGGGCTCGAGCTCCGCGGCGATCGTCGCCGGCCTCCTGGGCGCCAACACGCTTCTGGGCCGGCCGTTCGAGCGCGCGCGGGTGCTGGAGCTGGCCGCCGAGATCGAGGGCCACCCCGACAACGTCGCGGCGGCCCTGCTCGGCGGCCTGACCATCGTCATGCAGAAGGGCGCCCGGCTCCTCACCAAGAAGATCCTCGTGCCCGAGGTCAAAGTGGCCATCGCGGTGCCGGAGCTCACGTTCAGCACGCGCACGGCGCGCGCCGGCCTGCCCGTGCAGGTGTCGATGCAAGACGCGGTGTTCAACCTGCAGCGCACGCCACTCGTGGTCGAGGCCCTGCGCACCGGCGACTACGAGCTCCTGCACGAGGTGATGGAGGACCGGCTGCACCAGGCCACGCGGCTCAAGCTGATCCCGGGTGGGCCCGAGGCGTGGCTCGCCGCGCAGCACGCCGGCGCCGCCGCGGTCGCTATCTCCGGTTCCGGCCCGAGCCTCATCGCCTTTGTGAGCCTGGCCACCGATGCGGCGCGCATCGCTGCCGTGATGGCCGACGCGTTTTCCGCCGCCGGCGTCGCCGCTCGGCCGCTCGGGCTCACCGCCTCGGCGGCCGGCGCCACGGTCAGCGAGTAGGCCGACGGTTTGGCTCGCCTCAGGCGAGGCATCTTTGCCTTGAGGGTCTGAGATGGACGAGCTGGTACGCATCGATCACTACGCCTGGCTGATCCCGCCCGAGGGCGAGATGCGCGTGCCCGGCATGGTGTTCGCCGATGAGGCGCTGCTCAAGCAGGCGCAGGGCGACGACTCGCTGCGGCAGGTACGCAACGTGGCGACCTTGCCCGGGATCGTCGGCGCCAGCCTCGCGATGCCCGACATCCACCAGGGCTACGGGTTCCCCATCGGCGGCGTGGCCGCGGTGGACGCCGCGTCCGGGGTGGTCTCACCCGGCGGCGTGGGCTTCGACATCAACTGCGGCGTCCGGCTCGTGCGCACCGCTGCATCCGCCGCGGAGCTCGAGCCGCGGGTACCGGAGCTGCTGTACGACCTGCAGCGCCGCGTGCCGACGGGCAACAACGACGCGGGCGTGCTGTCCCTGACGCCGCGCGAGCTGGCGCAGCTCGTGGAGCACGGTGCCCCGTGGCTGCTGGAGCGCGGCCTCGCGACGGAGCGCGACGTGGAGCGCATCGAGGACGCCGGCGTGCTCCCGGGGGCAAGCGCCGACGCCGTCTCCCAGAAGGCGATGAGCCGCGGCCGCAGCCAGATCGGGAGCCTGGGAGCCGGCAACCACTTCCTCGAGGTCCAGGCGGTCGAGCGGGTGGAGGACGCCGCGGCCGCGGAGGCGTTCGGCGTCTTCGAGGGCCAGGCGGTGATCATGATCCACACCGGGTCGCGCGGTTTCGGCCACCAGGTGTGTACCGACCACCTGCAGCGCCTGGAGGCGGTGGCGCGGCAGGAGGGCTACTCGTTGCCGGACCGCGAGCTGGCTTGGGCGCCGCTGGCGACCGAGGAGGCTCGCGAGTACCTCGCGGCCATGGCCGCCGCCGCCAACTTCGCCTTCTGCAACCGCCAGGTGATCACCGCCGAGGTGCGTGCCGCCCTGGAGCGCCTTCTGGGGCGCCCCTGGGAGCGCCTCGGCGTGGAGCTCGTCTACGATGTGGCGCACAACATCGCCAAGTGGGAAGAGCACGCCGTGGAGGGCGAGGCCCGCCGCCTGCTGGTGCACCGCAAGGGCGCGACGCGGGCCTTCGGCCCCGGGCACGCGGAGCTGCCCGAGGCTTACCGCGGCAGCGGCCAGCCGGTGATCATCCCGGGCGACATGGGTACCGAGAGCTGGCTCTGCGTGGGCACGAAGGAGGCCGAGCGCCGGGCCTTCGGCTCGGCCTGCCACGGGGCCGGGCGGCGCCTCTCCCGGGCCGCCGCCCGCCGCCAGATCGACGGCGTGGCCGTGCGGCGTGAGCTGGAGGCGCGCGGCATCAGCGTGCTGAGCTCGTCGCCGGGCTTGCTCGCCGAGGAGTCGCCGCAGGCCTACAAGGAGGTGAGCGCCGTGGTCGGCGTCGTCGCCGGCGCCGGCCTGGTGCGCAAGGTCGCGCGCCTGCGCCCGCTCGGGGTGCTCAAAGGATAGGCGCCGCCCCTGCCGGCGTCACGCGGCGCCGGGGCCGGGCGCTGCGCGCCTCAGGCGCCGCCGAGCCGCCGCGCCTCGTCCTTGGTGACCTCGATGATGGTGCGGTAGACGTCGCGCAGGGCGTCCGCCGAAAGGGGGCCCTTGTTGGCGCGCGAGATGAAGGTGAGCATCCACTCCTCGCGCTCCGGGCTCAGCACCTCGACCCCGTGCTCGGCCTTGTAGCGCCAGAGCTTGTCCACCAGCTTGAGGCGCTTGTTGATGAGCTCGATGATCTTGAGGTCGTTGTCTGAGATCTGGTCGCGGAACTGCCTGATGACCGGATCGTCGCCGGTGTGCGTCACGTGGGTGTCTCCGTTCTGGCCGGCCGCGACGCGGGCGCGTCAGTTGTGGCCGAGGCCCTCGTCGTCGTCTTCGTCGTCTTCCTCGTCGCCCTCGTCTTCGTCCTCGTCGCCCTCGTCGCTGTCGACGGCAAAGGCGACGTCGTCGGGCGTGGCCTCGGCGTGGCGGAAGTCGTCCGGCGAGACCTTCTCAAGGAAGTCGCGGAAGCTCTCGACGATCTCCTCGGTGTCGTCCACCTCACGCTCGAACTCGATGGCGTTCTCGTCGATGAGCTCGGAGCTGGCGAAGATGGGCGCGGCGGTGCGCACCGCCAGCGCGAGCGCGTCGCTGGGCCGCGAGTCGACCTCCATCTCGGCACCGTCCTTGAGCAGCGTGAGCTTGGCGTAGAACGTGCTGTCCTTGAGCTCGGTGACGGTGATGCGCGCCACTTCGGCCTGGAACTGGCCGATGACGCTAGTGAGGAGGTCGTGGGTCATCGGCCGCGGGAGCTGGGTGCCCTGCAGCTTGATGAGGATGGCGGCGGCCTCGGGGTGCCCGATCCAGATGGGGAGGAACTTGTTGCCCTCCACCGTCTTGAGCAGCACGATGGGCTGCTTGCCGATGACGTCGAAGCTGACGCCGTAGATGACCATCTGCTGGACTTCCATCATGTTTTGAGTATACGTCAGGGCTCGGCATGCTCGCACTGTGGGGGCGTCGCCGGTGAGGGCGACGGCCGTGGAATGCGTGCGCGGGGGCTGCGCCCTGGCGGTCGGTCGCGCCGGTCCCCATCGATCGGTTGACGCTTCGCCGCCGCCCTTCTAGACTCCAATACCCCTGTGGGCGCATAGCTCAGTCGGTTAGAGCGCTTCTCTGATAAGGAAGAGGTCCGTGGTTCGAATCCACGTGCGCCCACCAGCATTGTGCAGGGAAATCGCGTCTTCTCCCCCCGCTACTGCAACCATTCTGCAACCCAGGTGCCTGCAGTTGGACGGCACGCGTGGTTTTGTATGGCTGTTGCTCGGATGCGGAGGGCACGAAATGGACCCGGTTGCACCTCGAGGTGACGTTCCGCCCGGTCGCACCACGGACGCTTTCGACCGACTCCGGAGGACGCTGACCGAGTGACAGACCTGACGGAGCCGACAGATCCGCCGTGCGACTCGGCCCTGTGCAGACCCACCGTACAAGCATGAACCGTCGGACCTCCCCGGCGGCGTCGGCGGACGCTGCGGGTCTCGGCCTCGGAAGCGCCGCGGTTCCACTTGCCGATGCCCGGCGTGACCGCGAAGGCGCCGGACAGGCTGCCGCTGCGTCCGTCGGGGTTGACGACCGTGAGCGCGTAGGCGCCGGAGTCCATGGCCCAGGGCACCGCGGCAGTCAGGGTGCCACCGTCGGCGAAGGTCACGTTGGTGAGGTGCGTGGAGCCGGGCGTCTCTGGGTTGTGAGCGCGCCTGAGTGGGGTTGTGTTGCCGGACTTTCGGGCAGACTGTGTGCGCGGGCTCCCTGCCCGTCCCCGACGACGTCGCTTTCGCCTCGCGATGCCGTCCCGGACATCTGTCGAACGGACGGCGACATGAGACAGCGCAGCAGCCTCACTTGGCGACTGCATCCTGGTCACGCCCCCGACGATGCTTCGTCGACGCCGCGGTTCCGATGAGTGGCCGGCGGAATCGGGATCGAGTTAGCGTTTTCGGTGGTGGCCGCTTCTGTGGAGCTGCCGACTGCGGCATGTCCTCTCTGTCTACAACCCTTCGTCCCGCTGCGTCATCCACGACGAGCGTGAGGTTTCCTTGCGGCCGCGAGCAAGCCGCATGGATCGACCCTCGGTGGCCCGCCCCAGTGCGGCACTCCGACCTGCGAGCCTTGGTTCGAGAGTCCGAATCCGAAACGCCTGTTCTGCAGCGACCGCTGCCGGCTGCAGGCGTTCTATGAACACACGCGCGCCGCCGCGGACGCCATCCAGTGAAGGGCCACGAGATGGGCGACGACGCACAGGGACACGGTTGACCTTCAGGAGGGAGACGCAGATGGACTGGAACATCATCGAGGGCAGGTGGAAAGAGCTCAAAGGCCATGCGCGCGAACAGTG
>JBAZPK010000193.1:0-4798 GCA_041648235.1 Thermoleophilia bacterium | reverse complement strand
CGGCTGGGCGGCGCTGCCGCGCCGGAGGCGGAGCAGCGTCTTCTCGGACCGCAGCTCCCGCAGCGCGTCGCGGGCGACCCAGCGGGCGCTGCGCGCGGCTGGGTCCTTGCGGTCGCCGGCGGCGAGCGCGTCGGCCGTGGCCAGGATGGCCGCCGCCGTCTCCAGAGCCGCCGCGTGCAGCTCCGGGTTGCGCTTGCCGATGTTGCGCAGAGCCCAGTTCACGGCCTTCTTCACGTAGTTGCGCCCGTCCCCGGCCTCGCGGCGGACCAGCTCGAGGATCTCGAGGAAGCGCCCGTCGGCGGCCGCCTTGTCCTGCACCGCCAGGGCGGCCGCGGTGGCGAAGGCCGCCCGCTTCACCCATTCGCTGTCCGCGGCGCTCCACTCGCGCACCTTGGCGTAGGCGAACGGCGTCTTGTCGAAGAGGTTCGAGGTGACCTGGTCGCACAGGTCCCAGGAATCGAAGCCGGCCGCCCAGGCATCCATCTGCGCAGGGCTCACGAGAGCCGGGTCATCGACCATGCCGGCCAGGACCCGCGCCTCGTGGTTGCCGGTCGCCCACAGGGAGAGGGCGAGCTCGTGGTCGACGCCGAGGCGCTTGGCGACCCGGCGCAGCTCGTACACCGAGACGCCGAACGCATGCTCGACGTTGATGCCGTAGCGCGCCATGCCGGCGCGGCCCTCCTCGCTGGCCATCCCGGCCAGTTCCCCGAGCACCGCCGTGGCGAGCTCGGCCGCCGCCATCGGCACCACCTTGCGCCCCGGCCCTCCCGCACCGTTCTCGCTCATCGCGCGTCCTCCCGATCGCACCGCGGCGCGCCGGTCTCGCCCGGCGCGCACCCGGCCCGCAGGATCCCGTGCTCCCATCGCCCCGCCAGCGTACACCTCGCGGCGTCGGCCGCGGACTGACAGGGCGCCCGCGCTCTGGTACGTTGCGCCCATGGACACGCCCCCCGCAGCCGGCGCCCGGCGCCCGCTCGCCGTCGTGAACCCTCGCGCCGGCCGCGGCCGCGCCGGCCGCGGCCTCGGGAGCCTCCTCGGCGAGCTTCGCGCCGCCCTCGGCGAGCTCGACATGGTCGAGACGCGGCACCCCGGCCACGCGGTGGCGCTGGCGGCCGCCGCGGCGGCAGAGCACCGGCCGCTCGTCATCAGCGTGGGCGGCGACGGAACCCTCAACGAGGTCGTCAACGGCCTGCTCGCAGGGCGGTGCGCGGGCGGCGACGCCGCGCCCCACCCGTTCGCCGAGCCCGCGGCCGGTGGCGCGGCGACCCTCCCCCGCCTCGGGCTGCTGACCACCGGCAGCGGCGGTGACTTCGGCCGTGCCCTGGGCATCCCCCATCGCCCGGAGGCCTACATCGCCGCCATCGTCGGCGGCGGCGAACGCGCCGTCGATGTCGGCTGCGCGCGCTTCACCGGCCACGACGGAACACCGACCGATCGCTACTGGATCAACGTGCTGTCGGCAGGGCTCGGTGGCCTCGTGGACCGCTACGTCGCCGCCACGCCCGGCTTCGTGGACGGCCGGCTCGCCTACGCTCAGGCGACGCTGCGCGCCTTCACCGTGGCGCGGCGCGTGGCGCTGCGCTGCCGCGCCGCCCTGCCCGACGGGAGCGCCAGCGACCGGATCCTGGACGCCTACGCCGTCGTAGTGTGCAACGGGAGCAGCTTCGGCGGCGGCATGAAGGTCGCCCCCATGGCGCAGCCGGACGACGGCCTGCTCGACGTGATCACCCTGGAGACGGAGTCGCGCTTGACGCTGCTGCGCCGCTTCGCGACGGTCTACGCCGGCAAGCACCTCACGGAGCCCGGCGTGGGCCACTTCCGTTGCCGTTCGCTGGAGCTGAGCGCGGTCCCCGGGAGCGTCGCCGCGCCGGCGGCGGGCGCAGAAGCAGGGAGGCCGGCGAGGCTCGCGGCGTCCGGCAGGCCGGCGCGACGCGCGCCCCGCGCCGGACTCTTCCCTCTCGACGTCGACGGCGACGCGCTCGGCGACATCCCGCTCAGCGTGAGGCTGCTGCCGGGTGCGCTGCGCATCTGCGCCCCGGGCGCCTGACTGCCGGCGTTCACCGACCCTCGAGGCATCTCCCCAGACCCCGGCTGTCGGCGCCCCTCGGCCGCCCCTCGGCCCGCCCCGAGGATTACCGTCGCCTCATCTGTACACGCGGCCGCATGATCGTTTGATGAGGGTACAATCAAGAACCCAGAAACGCGATCAGAGGGACTGAAGGGGTTTGGGGCCTCTGCTCGCGGACCAAGCTGGCGGGTGCGACGTGCGCTTCGGCGCTCAACTGCATCCGCGCGGATGGCCCGCGCCTCCTCACTTCCCTTCGTCGCGACGGCTTGTGTGTGCCCAGCCACGGAAAGAGGGCAGCGGGAGAGCACATGAAGGTCCGGATCCGCCATCGCCGCCGTCAGGACGTGCACCTCGGCGACCACGGCTTCACGCTCGTCGAGCTGCTGATCACCATCATCGCCGCCGGCCTGTTCTTCGCGGCGCTGGTGCCGGTGTTCCTGATGGCGACCCAGCAGAGCAGCACCGACCGGGCGCGGATCCTCGCGACGAACACCGTCCAGAGCGCCATCGAGCGCCTGCGCGACCTCCCATACGGCGACCTTCTCGCCACGGATTGGGCCGACCCGGCGCAGGCGGCCGCCGTGCTCGGCCAGGATCTTCACTGGAAGGGGCCGGCAAGCGATCTCAGCGTCGTGGTGGCGACCCACCCGGAGGGTGCGGCCAGCGGCTCGGAGGACTACCTCATCGCAACCGTGACGGCCGCCTGGGTCGGCGAGGGAGGGGCTCCTCACAGCACGAGCATGAAGACGGCGATCTATCGCCAGGGGCTCGGCACCGAGACGCTCGTGCTCGTCGTGTACCCCGCCCCCAGCGGCTTCATCACGGACACGCCGGTGACGGTGTCGGCGCAGCTCAACGCCGCCGACGCCGCGCAGACTGCCCGGATCGATTTCACGGTCTACGCCAACAACGGGACCCAGATCGAGGAGTGGAGCGTTTACAATCCGGACACCGGATCAGCCCCCGCCGGGGCGGAGCTCGCCGCCCACAACGCGGGTGACCCCATCTGGTACTTCGACCACCCGTGGCAGGCGCTGACCCTCGACGGTCAGGAGCTGGCCGACGGCCGCTACTCGTTTGTCGCGAAGACGGTCCCCATCCAGCCCGCGGACCCCGGTGACCCCGTGCCGCCCTCCGAGTGGGCCAGCAAGGAGTACGTGCTGGATCGCGACGTGCCCGGCCGACCCGTGATCCTGGCCTGCCAAGCCGGCATGCAGGAACCGAGCCCAGGCTCGATCCCGCAACCCTTCGTCTATCTGAACTGGGAGCTCGACCCCAACGTCAGCGACCTCGCCCGCTTCGAGATCGGCCGGACCGGCACGCTCAACGGCTCAGCGCTGCCCGAGAAGATCGTCTCGTTGCCGAACTGGGCCCTCGAGTACGTCGACCGTGACGTCGTCGAGGGGGCGACCTACACCTACAAGGTCATCGGCCAGGACATCCAGGGGCAGCGCGGTCTCTGGTCCGAGGAGAGCGCGATCACCCTTGCGGGCGCCTCGGCGGACCACACCCCGGAGCCTCCTCCCAGCGGCTCGATCGCCTATGCGATCAGCGGCCGCAGCGTCACGTGCAGCTGGGCGGCATCGCTGAGCGCGCCCGCTGTCGACGCCTACCGACTCTATCGACAGGGGGCGGACGGCGTGCGGCTCCTCGTCCAGACGGTGCCCGTCGAGCTTGGGACCACGGACCCCGGCGCCCTGACATCCACCGACATCTGGGTCGAGTATGGCGCGACGTACACCTACTTCGTCACAGCCGTCTCCCTGGATGTCGACGGCCTGCAGTGGGAGAGCGCGAGCACGAGCGGCGTTCCGGTGCGAGTGCCTGAGCCGCCCAAGGTGGGCATGAGAGTCGACGTGCAGGTGCAGCCCGGCGCGGCGGTGCCGAGGTCGGCCAGGTTGATGATCCACTCCCTGGACACCGGCGACCTCATCCCGGCGAACCCGTGGGACTACCCGACCATCGACCCCGGCAGCTCCAACGTGAACAAGAACACGTGGGTGACGGGCGACATCCTGTACCCGGGCGCCTACGAGGTGATCGCGATCTTCTACGCGCAGGACAACACGGTGCTGAGCACCTCCACATCGGAGCGCATCGACGTCTCCTCGCCCGACACGCCCGTCCACGTGCCCTATTCGGGGCCGGGGTGATGGCGGGCGACGTGGGACGGTGGTGAGCATGCCTCCGTCAGATGGCACCCGCGGCCGGCTGCTCGGAAGCCGCGGGAGCGCGCTGATCCTCTTCCTGGGCATCATGGCCGCGCTCTCGATCCTCGCGATCGCGCTCGTGACCGTGCTCGCCAACGCGCAGCACTCCACCTCGAGGGACAAGGCGCGGACGACCGCCTTCGACATCACCGAGGCGTCCATCGACGTCACCATGCACATCCTGGCAAGCTCGTGGCCGAGGGAGACCGACGCCTGGACGGCGTCCACCTTCGCGACCCGCGCGCCCGACTTCGAGAGCACCTTCGGCGTGGTCTCTGCCGCCCCGCAAGGCAACGCGCTCTGGGTCTCGGTGCTGGACGATTCCGCGACCGAGGCGGCCGGGTCGGCCGGCTGGGACGAGAACGACAACGGCTATCTCTGGATCGACGCTCAAGCCCGCGTCAACGGCGTCTCGGCGAGGGTCCGCACCCTGTTGCAGGCGAGATTCTACGAGGCGAACGTGCCGCGAGGCTGGGCCGTCGTCGCGGACGGAGACCTTCTCAGCAACGCCCCCAACGGC
>JBAZPK010000192.1:0-4799 GCA_041648235.1 Thermoleophilia bacterium | reverse complement strand
GGTCGCCAGCGAGGACGGCAGCACCGGGCGCCGCGGCACGGTCATGGATATCCTCGCCGAGCTGGACGCGCCTCCCAACACGGTGGTCTACGCCTGCGGGCCCCTGCCGATGATCGCCGCCGTGCAGCGCTGGGCGGCGGCCGAAGGCCTCGGCGGTTACGCCTCGCTCGAGGCCCACATGGCCTGCGGCACGGGGTCCTGCCACGGCTGCGTCATCGATACCGCGAGGGGCAAGCTGCGCGTGTGCAGCGAGGGTCCGGTCTTCGCCCTCGACGAGGTGCGGCCGTGAGCTCCTCGCTGCGGCCGGAGGAGGTCGCCCTCGCCGTGGAGCTGGGGCCGTTGCGGCTCGAGCACCCGCTCATCGACGCCTCGGGCACCTATGACCTGCTGGAGTACGCCCGCCGCTACGAGGGCGACTACTTCGCCGACTTCCCGTACGCCGCCTACGTCCCCAAGACGGTCACCAGCGAGCCGCGGACCGGCAACCCGGCCCCGCGAGTCGGTGAGACGGCCTGCGGGATGATCAACGCCATCGGCCTCGAGAACCCTGGCGTCGCCGCCTGGATCGCCGGTCTGCCGGCGTGGGCCGCCCTGCGGCAGCCCGTCATCGTGAGCGTCGGTGGCAACCGCCCCGAGGAGTACGCGGCGGTGGTGCGCGCCCTCGAGGCGCACTTCGCAGGGGCTCCCGAGGGCTCGAGCCCGCGCCTCGAGGCATACGAGCTCAACGTCTCGTGCCCCAACGTGGCCGGCCACCTGCAGATCGGCGCCGACCCCGCCGCGACCGCGGCCGTCGTCGGCGCCGTGCGCTCCTGTACGTCGCGGTTCCTCCTCACCAAGCTCACGCCCAACGTGGCCGACGTCGTGGCCGTCGCCGGCGCGGCCCTCGAGGCGGGGAGCGACGGCCTCTCGCTGGTCAACACCTTCAAGGCGCTGGTCCTCGACCGTGCGACCCTGCGGCCCTTCCTCGGCAACCGTACCGGCGGGCTCTGCGGACCCGCGATCAAGCCCATCGCCCTGCGCATGGTCGCCGACGTGGCGCAGGCCTTCCCGGGCGTGCCCGTCGTCGGCATGGGCGGTGTCACGACGGGGCTCGACGCGCTCGAGTTCATCGCCTGCGGCGCCAGCGCCGTGGCCGTGGGCGCCGCCAACTTCAGCAGCTTCGAAGCCCCGGGGCGGATCGTCGCGGAGCTGCGCGCCGAGCTCGCCGCGCGCGGCCTGGCCTCACCGGCCCTGGCGCGCGGCCTGGCGCTCGGCGTCTGAGGCGCACACTTCCCGGGCCGTCTCGAAAAGACCAGCTAGACGGCTGGTTTTCCCGGGCATGCCGTGTTGAAACGGCGCCGCGCCATCGTGTAGACTTCCGCCCGATGTCCACCTCCGCCAAGCAGTTCAACACGGCCCCCGCGCGTTCACTCGATCAGCGCCTGGACGCGCTCGGCAGGGCCAACGAGATCCGCAGCCGGCGCGCCGCGCTCAAGGCCGACCTCAAGCGCGGCGCCGTCGACATCCGCGACGTTCTCGCGGCGCCGCCCGACTACCTGCTCACGGCGAAGGTCAACGACCTCCTCATGGCTGCTCCCAAGTGCGGGCGCGTCAAATCGGCGAAGATCCTCGAACAGTGCCGGGTCAGCCCCAGCAAGACCATCGGCGGCCTCTCGGAGCGCCAGCGCGGGGAGCTGCTCGCCTACTTCGGCGGGTGACGGCATCGCCTCGGTCTTCGTGATCTCGGGGCCTTCCGGCGCCGGGAAGGGGACCGTCATCGCACTCGTCCGGCAGGCGCTCGAGCACGTCGAGCCTGCCGTGTCGGCCACGACGCGGGCGCCACGGCCGGGCGAACAGGACGGCAGGGAGTACCACTTCCTGAGCCGCGCCGGGTTCGAGGCCGCCGTAGAGGCGGATGAGTTCCTCGAGTGGGTAGAGTACAGTGACAACCTGTACGGAACCTTGCGCGCCGAGGTCGAGGGCAAGCTGGCGCACGGGGACGACGTGCTCCTCGAGATCGAACTCGTCGGGGCGCGAGCCGTCCGCCGGGCGCTGCCCGAGGCTGTCGCGGTGTTCATCGCGCCGCCGAGCATGGCCGAACTGAGCCAGCGGCTGCGCGGCCGCGGCACTGAGACCGACGAGGCGATCGCCCGCCGCCTGCGGATCGCCGAGATCGAGGTCGCGGCCGCGGGGGAGTTCGACCACGTGGTCGTCAACGACAATGCCAGGCGCGCCGCCCGCAAGGTGGCCGCCATCATCGAAGCCCGACGAAAGGTTGAATAGTGGACAAGCCCCGCATCGACGAACTGCTGCCGCACGCCGGCGGCTCGCGGTACGCGCTGGTGATGATCGCCGCCAAGCGCGCCCGCCAGATCAACAGCTACTTCCACAATCTCGGCGAGAACACCATGGGCATCGAGGATCTCACGCCTCCGCTCGTCAACACGCGCAGCACCAACCTGCTCACCAAGGCGTTCGAGGAGATCGTCGACGGCCAGCTCGAGTACCAGGTCCCGAAGTGACGCTCCCGTGAGCGGCACGCCGTCCGCGCCGCCCGCCGCCGCCCGCACGGTGCTGGTCGGCGTCACCGGCGGCATCGCCGCCTACAAGGCGGTCGAGCTCGTGCGCGGGCTCGTCAAGGACGGTCTCCGGCCGCTGGTCGTGTGCACCCCCTCCGCGCAGCGATTCGTCACGCCGCTCACCTTCGCGGCGGTCTCCCAGGCGCCGGTGCTCGACGACGAGAGCGCCTGGCGGGCGAGCGGAGGTTGGTTCGAGCATATCGAGGCCGCCCGCGCGGCGAGCGTCTTGGTCGTCGCTCCGGCGACGGCGAACACCCTCGCCAAGATGGCCGCCGGCATCGCCGACAACCTGCTCACGGCGGTGTACTTGGCCTTCCGCGGCCCCACGATCGTGGCGCCGGCCATGAACTGGGCCATGAACGAACATCCGGCCACGGCCGCCAACCTCCGCACCTTGGCTGACCGGGGAGTGGACGTGTTGCCGACCGAGACGGGCGAGCTGGCCTGTGGCGAGGAGGGCTCGGGGCGCATGGCGTCGCCGGAGGCCATCCGCCTCGCCGTGCGCCGGGCGTTCGCCGCCGGCGCCCCCGGGCCGCTGGCCGGCAAGAAGGTCGTCGTCACGGCCGGCGGCACGCGCGAGCGCCTCGACGCCGTGCGCTTCATCGGCAACCGTTCCAGCGGCAAGATGGGCCGCGCAGTCGCCGACGAGGCGTACCTGCGCGGCGCTCGCGTGGTGCTCGTCACCACCCAGCCGGCGGCCGGGGCGCCTTTCACCGTGGCGCCCGTGGAGAGCGCCGCCGAGATGGCAGGCGCCCTGCGCGAGCACCTGCTGGACGCCGACGTGCTCGTGATGGCCGCCGCCGTCGCCGACTTCCGGCCTCGGGCGCAGGAGCCCGGCAAGATCGAGCGCGGTGAGCTCGAGAGACTTGTGCTCGAGCTCGAGCGCACCGAGGACATCCTCGCCGAGAGTGCCCGGCCCGGACTCTTCCGTGTCGGTTTCGCCGCCGAGGCCGGGCCTCGCCTGGACCGGGCCCGCGCCAAGAAGGCCGCCAAGGCCGTCGACCTCCTCGTCTTCAACGACATCCTCGCCGATGGCGTCGGGATCGGCGCCGACGACAACGAGATCACCATCATCGCGGCCGCCGGTGAGGTCCACGTGCCGCGCGCGTCTAAACCGGCGTGCGCGGCGGCGATCCTCGATGCGGTCGAGGCGGGGCTGGCTCCGGGATGAGCCTGCCCACCCGGGATGCGGTCCTGGCGGTGCTCGCCGAGAGGGTCGCCAGCGAGCACCTCCGCCGGCACATGCTGGCCACCGAGGCGATCATGCGCGCGCTTGCCGTGCATCTCGACGCCGACCCCGAGCTCTGGGGCCTGGCCGGCCTTGGGCACGACCTCGACGCCGAGGAGACAGAGGGCGACTTCTCGCTGCACGGGAGCGTGGCCGGCGAGGTCCTGCGCAGCTTGGGAGCCCCGGACGAGGTGGTCCACGCCGTAGCGGCTCACAACCCGGCCACCGGCGTGGTCGCCGAGTCGTCGTTCGACACCGCCCTCCTGGCCGCCGACCAGCTCAGCGGGCTGATCACGGCGGCGACGCTGGTGCGGCCGGACAAGGACCTCGCCGGGGTCCAGCTCAAGTCGCTGCGCAAGCGCTTCCGCGAGGGAGCCTTCGCGCGTGGAGTCGATCGCGAGGCGATCGCGCGCTGCGCGGCCGTCGGCCTCGAGCTCGACGCGTTCCTGGCCATCGGTCTGGAGGCGATGCAGACCGTCGCCGCCGACCTGGGCCTGTAAGGCGCGGCGGTGGGCACCGGCCCGCGGCGCGAGCCGGCTTTCGAGGCCGAGAGCGAGGCGTACGCGCTCTTCCAGCGGGGGACCGCCTTTCTGCGGCAGCGCCACCCGGCTCAGGCCGCGATGCTTCTCAGCCGCGCCCTGCACCTCGAGCCCGGGAGGAACTCGGTGCGTGAGGCGCTCGGCCGGGCCGAGTACGCGCTCGGCCACCACGCCCGCGCGGCGGAGCTCTTCGCGGCCGTCGTCGGCGACGTTCCGGACAACGACTACGCGCACTACGCCCTCTCCCGCTGTCTTGCGGAGACCGGGCGTGGGGAGGAGGCGCGGGGGCATCTCCGCCTGGCCCGCGCCCTGCGCCCGGACAGCGAGCTCTACCGGAGGTCGCTGCCGCCGTCTGGCTGAGGCCCCGGCCGCTCCCTGCGCGCGGCCCCGCTGACGGGGCCGCCGCGGCGCTCAGGCCTCGGGCACCTCGGGCGGCGGCGGCGGCGTGGCGTGGGCACTCGGCGCGCCGTCGTG
>JBAZPK010000191.1:0-4814 GCA_041648235.1 Thermoleophilia bacterium | reverse complement strand
GAGTTTGTGCGGTTCTCGATGGAGCGCGATTCATTGGGCGCCAGATAGCAGGAGTCGTACTTCTTCAGCGTGGCCTCGCCGGCGGGGGTGATCACCGTGACCTCGCCCTCGAGCACGAAGTAGACCTTCTCCACCGGGGTGGCGTCTTCGAAGGCGCCGCCGCCGGGCAGGAAGTGCGAGAGACCCATCCAGAAGTTGCGCGTCTTGCTGACCTCGAAGCCCTGCAGGCGCAGGCCGAAGCACTCGTGGTGCTTGGGCGCCTCGTAAGGCAGCGCCGCGTCGTAGCGCGTTACTTCCATCGTCACTCCTTGCCGGTCGGGATGCGGAACTCACCCGCGGGGTCGACCATGGCGACGACGCGCACGATAGAGCCGTCGCCCTTCTCCCAGCGGATCGGGAAGGCGGCGATCGTGACCCGCTTTCCCGTGACCTTGTCGATGTCGGCGCCGCAGACGTTCTCGAAGCCGACCATGCCGTTGCCGAGGATCAGGCGGTGGCAGGGCTCCCAATCGGGGAAGTCGTCCTGGATGGGATGGCCCTTCACCCTCTCATACTCCTTGACCACGCCCGGGAGCAGCGGGCCGGGGCCGTGCATGCCGATGGCCGTGGCCAGCGGATGGTCGAGCGCCTGCTGGTCCACGCCGACGCCCTTGGCGCCTTTCTCGAGCAGGTACTCGACGGCGCTCGGCACGAGGCCGGGCGAGTAGGCGAAGTACTTCTGCGAGTCGCTGTAGTACTTGTGCCAGCCGCAGTTGATGATCACGAGGTCCCCGGCCCGGATCTCGGGCGTCGCGGCCTCGAGGTCCTCGCGCGTGATCGGCGCCCAATCTTCAGTCTTCGGGATGGAGAGGACGACGCCCGGGCCGAAGTACTTGTAGAGCGGCACCTGGTCGGTGAACTCCAGCCCCTCTATGACGTGTGCGGGGGCGTCGGCGTGCGTCGTGCAGTGCATCACGGTGGTGATCTTCTGGCTGAGCACGCCCGACTTGGCATGGTAGTGAACGCGCTCGATCTTCACGTCCTCGAAGTACGGCCAGAGGGGTGCGTCGTGGCCGAACGGAGCGCTCAGGTCGTAGAACTCGAGGCCAGACCTCGGGTCGTTGGGCTGCTGGTCCATAGCTCCTCCATGTGGGTCGCCGATCGGCCGCCTGAACGTCCGCATCTCGGAACGGACTTGCCGTATCGTGGATACGCTACTGTGGTCAGGAAGGCGGTGTCAAGACTCTCCGGCGTTGCGCCGGCGCCGCTGTCCGCCGCCGTAGAGGGGGCGCTGGATCTCGCCCTGACGCGCCGCAGGGGCCGGCGACGTGCTGCTCTCCCGGCCCTCGAGGCGCCCGGACGCGACGGCACCTGGAGGCCGTCACGCCGCGCCTCCACTTCCGCCTTTCTCACGCGCGGAGGCTTCAGTGCCCCCGCGGCGCGTCCCCGAGGACGTGCACCAGGTACTCGACCAGCCGCCGCCGCGAAGCCTCGGCGGCCTCCGGGCTCCACTCGGCGAAGCCGCGCCCGGTCTTGAACCCCAGGTCGCCCGCCGCGACCTTCTCGCGCAGCAGCGGCGAGGGGGCGCCGGAGGCCTCGAGGTGGGGGAGGATGTAGTCGTGGATGGCGAGCGTGAGGTCGAGGCCCACCATGTCGGCGTTCTCCATCGGCGCGAGGACAGGCAGGCGCAGGCCGGGCCCGAAGCGGATGCTCTCGTCCACCGTGGCCGCGTCGGCGATGCCGTGCTCGACGATCGAGATGGCCTCGCGCCAGAGCGCGTGTTGCAGGCGGTTGGCGACGAAGCCGGGCACGTCCTTCTTGCAGTCGATCGGGTGCTTGCCGGCCCGGCGGAGGATCGCCAGCGTCCGCTCGACGACCGCCGCCTCGACCTGTTCGGTGCGCACGACCTCGACGAGCAGGATCAGATAGGGCGGGTTCCAGAAGTGCGTGCCGATCACGCGCTCCCGGTGCCGTGCCCGGGAGCCGATCTCCGTGATGCTCATCACCGAGGTGCTGGTGGCCAGGATCACCTCGGGGGGCAGGCCGCGCCGAGCTGCTCGAAGACGCCTTGCTTGAGCGCCAGGTCCTCGAAGACGCATTCCACTACGAGGTCGGCGCCGGCGGCGGCGTCCAGCACGTCGCTGGTGGTGCGCACCCGGCCGACGGCGTCCGCGACGCCGGCGGCCGGGTACAGGCCGTTCTCGGCCAGGTAGGTGAGGTTGCTCGCGATGGCGCCTGGAGCGCGCTCGAGCGCCTCCGGGCTCAGGTCCTGCAGCACGACCGCGTGGCCGGCGGCGGCGAAGACCTGGGCGACGCCGGTGCCCATGAGGCCGCCGCCGATGACGGCGACGCGCTCCGCGCCCACGGTGCTCATCGCAGCTCTCTGGCGGCGGCTCAGCCGGCGGTGCTGCCGCCGTCGACCGGCAGGATGGCGCCGGTGACGAATTCGGACGCCGCCGAGGCGAGGTAGAGCGTCGCCCCGATGAAGTCCTGCGGGTCCGCGACGCGGCCCCAAGGGATGCGCGACAGGAAGATCTTCGCGAGCTCGGGGTCGTCGATCACCTGCTGGGTGAGCGGCGTCCAGAAGATGCATGGCGCGATGCTGTTGACGTTGATGTGGTACTTGGCCCACTCGGTGGCGAGCTGTTTGGTGAGCAGGTGAACGGCGCCTTTGGCCGTGCCGTAGGCGGAGTACCCCCCGGGGTGGCCAAACTCGCCGCGCACGGAACCGACCGTGATGATCTTGCCGGCGCCCTGGGCGATCATGCGGCGGCCGGCGGCCTGACAGCAGAGGTAGGTGCCCTTGACGAGGGAGTCCATGACCTTCTGCCACTCGTCGATGGGGAACTCCTCGGCGGCGAAGCGGTTGGCCTGGCCGGCGGCGGTGACGAGGATGTCGACCTTGCCGAACTCGGCGACCGCCTTCTGCACCATGGCCTCGACGCTCTCGGGTTCCGTGCAGTCACAGGCCACCGGGAGCACGTTCGCCCCGGTCCCGGCGATCTCGGCCGCCGCCGCTTCGAGGTTCTCGACCCGGCGGCCGGTGATGACGACGTCGGCGCCGAACGCGGCGAGCCCCTTGGCGGCGTCGTGGCCGAAGGCGCCCGAGCCGCCGGTCACGATGGCGACCTTGCCGGTCAGGTCGAACAGGCCGCGGACCTTGTCCAGACCCCAGATCTCCCGCTCCATGGCGTGTCCCTCCAACTCCGATTGACGTTCGCTCACGAACGGCGCCCGGGGCGCAGTTCGTGGTGTCCCTTGTCACGCGCGGGCCAGCGCGTCTGCAATGCGGAACAACGTATCCAGGATGCGGTCATCCTTGCAGCCGCTCCGGGGCAAGTCAAGCATTTCCGCGGAGAACGCTCGCCCGCGGCCGAGGGTCTGAGCGGGGCTTGCCCTGTCTTGGGATCGGGCCACACCGCCCGGGATCAGGCGCGCAGCGACGGCCGTCCTGCGAAGATCAGCGGAGCGCCGCTCCACCGGGGGGCGGCTCGGCCGTCCCCGCCACGCCATCACCGGTCTCACCGACGTGGGACCCGTGGCTGGGGATCAGCAGGGCAGCCAGCACGCCGAGCCCGGCGACGCCGGCGGCCAGCAGATAGGACGGCGTGAAGGACGAGTAGGCGTCGGCCAGGGCGCCCCCCACGAGTGGGCCGACGGCCTGGCCGACGCCGAGGAAGAGCGTGAGGAAGCCGAGGGCGCTCGACGCGAGCGCCGGGCCGAAGCCGTCGCCGCAGGCCGCCCCCATGATCCCGGGCACGCTCCAGGCGGTGAGCCCGAAGAGGACCGCCGAAATGGTGAGCCCCATGGTCCCTGTCCGCAGCGCGAAGAGCGCGAAGGACGTGGCATGTACGGCGCAGACGATGGCCAGCGCGTGCTTGCGGCCGATCACGTCCGAGACCCAGCCCCAGACGACGCCGCAGGCGAGGCTCGCCCAGCCCAGAGTCATGAACAGCACCCCGGCCTCCTCGGGGCTGAGCCCCACGTCGCCCGTGAGCCGGCGCACGAAGAACGTCATGTAGATCACGTACGAGAAGCCGAAGGTCAGGTACACGACCCCGAGGCCCCAGAAGTAGGAGGAGCCGAGCACCCGGCGCAACCCGGCGCGGTGGGAAGGAGCGGCAGCACGGTGCGACGCGGCAGGAAGGGCCCTGGAGACGGCGGACGCGGCGCCGGCCGCGCGCCCACGCTCCCCGGCGGGCTTCGCCGGCCGGTTGCGCAGCACCAGCGCGGCCAGCACGGCCAGACCGACGGTGACCGCGCCGAAGACGAGCCAGGTCACGCGCCAGCCGTCGCGGCCGGCGGCGGCGATCAGCCTCGGTACCAGCGGCCCGACGATGACCAGCCCCAGTGAAGAGCCCGAGACGACGAAGCCGGACGCCATGCCGCGACGCCGGGGCCCGAACCAGGTCGACATCATGGCGACGGCCGGGACGTTGACGACCCCGGCGCCGACGCCGGTGAGCGCCCGGGCCGCGGCAGCCGAGGGGACGCCGTGTACGAGCCCGGTCGCGAGCATCGCGGCACCGGCCACCACCAGGCCCGCGGTGATCACGATCCGCGGCCCGAAGCGCGCCGCGAGGACGCCGGCCGCCACCGCCATGATCACGTAGCCGGCGAGGTTCCAGGAAGCCAGCGCGCCGGCCTGCGTGTTGGTCAACCCCAGATCCTCCTGCATCGCCGGGAGCACCGACGTATAGCCGAACCGCCCCAGGCCGAGAGCGCCGAAGACGGCCAGGAGGGCCATCACGAGAACGGCCCATCGGTAGCGCGGGCCGGGGGCCGCCGTCACGGGCGCCTCACAGGCGCTCCGCGGGACGCCGGCGCGCGGCCAC
>JBAZPK010000190.1:0-4832 GCA_041648235.1 Thermoleophilia bacterium | reverse complement strand
GCTCAGGCGGAGCTTCCACACGTTCTTCATCGCCTCGACGACGATGTCGTTGGTCATCTTGCTCTCGCCCACCTTGCGGTCGACGAAGATGATCGGCAGCTCCGCCACCTTGAAGCCCAGCTTGTGCGTCCGGTAGGTCATCTCGATCTGGAACCCGTAGCCCGCCGTGTCGATGCGCTCCAGGTCGATGGTCTCGAGCACCCTGCGCCGGAAGCACTTGTAGCCGCCGGTGAGGTCACGGTACGGCAGGCCGAGGATGACCTGCGCATACAGGCACCCGCCGCGGCTGATGATCTTGCGCGTCAGGCCCCAGTTCTCGACCCCGCCGCCCTTGACGTAACGGGACCCGAGCACCAGATCGGCGCCCTGGTCGATGAGTCGCAGGAAGTGAGGCAGGTAGCTGGCGTCGTGGCTGAGGTCGGCGTCCATCTCGAAGATGCGCTCGGCGCCCATGGCGAGCGCCGCGCGGAAGCCGGCGATGTACGCCTTGCCGAGGCCTTCCTTGCCGGCGCGGTGCAGGACCGAGACGTCGGGCAGCTCTGCCGCGCACTCGTCGGCGAGCGCGCCGGTGCCGTCCGGGGAGTTGTCGTCGACGATCAGCGTGTGGAGCTGGACGCCGTCCCCGTCGGCCACCTCGCGGATGCGGGCCAGGGCGTGACGCAGGTTCTCGCGTTCGTTGTAGGTGGGGAGGACGATGACGTTCATCGACTCCAGAGTATAGCGCCGCCGGGTGAGCCGCGCCCCTTGCGCCCGCGCTTGCGCGCCGCCTGGTCGCGTGCCGGCGCTCCGCGCCGCGCAGGGAGCGTCGCGCCGGCCTCCCTCCGTCCGTGCGGCCTGCTACCATGCCGCACGCGGCGACCTTGAGGAGCTGCTCGGAGCCGAAGTATCACCTTCGACTTGAGGTTGATGGTCTGGCACGCACGGCGAGCCTGCGGGCCGCGCAGAGGGTGGTTGTCACGAACGTGGAATACACTATAGTGGAGACCTTGCCGGCCGCGGCACAACATCTTGTGGTGAGGCGTATTCCCTTGCGTTGTCCTTACTGTAGCAGCGATGAGAGCAAAGTCGTCGACTCCCGCGACTCGGAGTCGGGCGACGCGATCCGCCGGCGCCGCGAGTGCCTTGCCTGCGAGCGGCGGTACACCACCTACGAGCGCCTCGAGGAGGTCCCGCTGGTGGTGGTCAAGCGCGGCGGCGGCGAAGAGGTCTTCGCGCGCCACAAGCTGCTCAACGGCATGCTGCGCGCCGTGGAGAAGCGCGCCATCCCGCTCGAGCGCCTGGAGTGGGCCGTCGACGAGATCGAGAACGAGCTGCGCCGCGTCCCCGGCCGCCGGGTGACCACGCAGATGGTGGGGGAGCGTGCCCTGCGGCACCTCCGCGGCATCGACAAGGTGGCCTACGTGCGCTTCGCCTCGGTGTACCGGCAGTTCGACGACATCGACGAGTTCCAGCAGGAGCTCGCCCGCCTCGAGCTCGCCGGCGCCGATCCGCTCCCCGGTGAGGAGCCTCTGCCGGGTATCGCGGCCGCGGCCGAGGCGCTCACCGCGAGCATGTTCAGCGGACCGCCAGGGGCGGTCACGATCAGGGGGGAACGGGGGAGATGACGGATATGGGCAAAGCAGTGATCGAGCTGTCCGCCAACGCGCTCAAGGTCCTGCAGCGGCGCTACCTCAAGAAGGGGGAGCACGGCGAGGTCCTCGAGACGCCGGAGGAGATGTTCGAGCGCGTGGCGCGGGCCATCGCCCAGGCTGAGCGCCTCTACAACCCGGCGGCGCCGGTCGAGGAGTGGGAGTCCACCTTCTACGAGCTCATGGCCACGCTCGAGTTCCTCCCCAACAGCCCCACGCTGATGAACGCCGGCCGCGAGCTCGGGCAGCTCTCGGCCTGTTTCGTGCTGCCGGTCGGCGACTCCATGGAGTCCATCTTCGAGGCCATCAAGAACACCGCCCTCATCCACAAGAGCGGCGGCGGCACCGGCTTCAGCTTCTCGCGCATCCGCCCGCACAACGACGTGGTGCTCAGCACCAAGGGCGTCTCGTCCGGCCCGCTCTCCTTCATGAGCGTCTTCGACGCCGCCACCGAGACCATCAAGCAGGGCGGCACCCGGCGCGGCGCCAACATGGGCATCATGCGCGTCGACCACCCCGACATCCTCGACTTCATCACCGCCAAGCAGGACGACGACCGGCTCAACAACTTCAACATCTCGGTCGCCGTCACCGACGCCTTCATGCGTGCCGTCGACGCCGACAGCGAGTACCCCCTGGTCAATCCGCGCTCCGGCGAGACGGTCCGCATGTTGAGCGCCCGCAAGGTCTTCAAGAGCATGATCACGCTGGCCTGGAAGAACGGCGACCCCGGGATCGTCTTCATCGACCGCATCAACGCCGACAACCCCACGCCGCACCTCGGCGAGATCGAGAGCACCAACCCCTGCGGCGAGCAGCCGCTGCTGCCCTACGAGAGCTGCAACCTGGGCTCCATCAACCTCTCGCGCGTGGTCCCCGAGGGGCACATCGACTACGCCGCCCTGGGCCGCATCGTCAAGACGGCGGTGCGCTTCCTCGACGACGTCATCGACGTCAATCGCTACCCGCTCCCCGAGATCGAGCAGATGACCAAGAGCAACCGCAAGATCGGCCTCGGCGTGATGGGCTTCGCCGACATGCTCACCCGCCTGCAGGTGCCGTACGACTCGGAGGAGGCCTGCCGCATCGCCGGCGAGGTCATGAGCTTCATCCACGACGAGGCTCGCGCCGCCAGCGAAGACCTGGCCCGTGAGCGCGGCGTCTTCCCGAGCTTCGAAGGTTCCGTCTACGACCGTCCCGGCGGCGCCCGGGTGCGCAACGCCACCACCACGACGATCGCGCCGACAGGCACGATCAGCATCATCGCCGGCTGCTCCAGCGGCATCGAGCCGCTGTTCGCCATCAGCTACGTGCGCGCCAACGTCCTCGACGACGACCGCATGATCGAGGTCCAGCCCTACTTCGAGGAGGTCGCCCGGCAGCGCGGCTTCTTCAGCGACGAGCTCATGAAGCGGATCGCCGACGTCGGCTCCGTGCGCCATCTCGACGGCGTGCCGCCGGACGTGCAGGAGGTCTTCGCCACCGCGCACGACATCACGCCCGAGTGGCACATCAAGCTGCAGGCGGCCTTCCAGAGGCACACCGACAACGCCGTCTCCAAGACGGTGAACTTCTCCAACGAGGCCACCACCGACGACGTCGAGAACGTCTACAGGATGGCTTTCAAGAGCGGCTGCAAGGGCGTCACCATCTATCGCGACGGCAGCCGCGAGGAGCAGGTGCTGAACGTCGGCCAGAGCAAGAAGAAGCGTGAGCGCGAGCCCGCGATGGGCGGCATCGCCACCACGCGCCCCGCGCGCCCTCAACTCCTCACCGGCGAGACGCAGCGCATGGAGACCGGCTGCGGCAGGCTCTTCGTGATCATGAACGACGACGAGTACGGCCCCCGCGAGGTGTTCGCCAACATGGGCAAGGCCGGCGGCTGCGCCGCCTCCAACACCGAGGCGCTCGGCCGGCTCATCTCCCTGGCCTTCAAGAAGGGAGCCTCGCCGGCCGACGTGGTCGAGCATCTCAAGGGCATCCGCTGCCACGTGCCGTACGGCATCGGGCCCAACGCCACCTTGAGCTGCGCCGACGCCATTGGCAAGGCCATCGAGCGCCGCTATGTCACGGGCGCCGCGGCGCAGGCGGGCGCCACGCCTGAGCCGCAGCTCTCGCTGGTCGAGGTGGCCCAGGGCGCCTGCCCCGACTGCGGCGGCTCCATCGAGCACGAGGGCGGCTGCGTGGTGTGCAGGCTCTGCGGCTACTCGAAGTGTGGGTAGTGCCTGCGGGGCTACCCACCTGACGGGGGCTGCGCTGCGGATCGTGGGTAGTGCCGGCGGGGCCGCTGCCGCTCTCTTGACCGGGGTCGCGGGGTGTGGCTGACGGGCCTGCGACGGGTACAGTAGGCCTGCAAGAGGCCACGGCCGCCGCCGGCGGACGCCGTGGCCGACCGAGCAGGGAGGGAAGACGATGACTGAGGCCCCCAAGTCCGAGGCACCCGGCGCCGTCAGCGGTGTGACGGTGTCCGACAACGTCGTGGCCAAGGTGGCGTTCAAGGCGATCTCCGGCATCGAGGGCATCCACTCCCTCGGCGGCGGCAGCTCGCGCGCCCTCGCCGGGCTGCGCGGCGACAAGGGCACTCCCGGCATCAGCGTGGATCTGCGCGAAGGCAGCGTCGACATCGACATCACCATGAGCATCACGTTCGGGGCCAGCGTGCCGGCGATCGCCGAGGCCTGCCGCAAGGCGGTCACCGAGCAGGTCGAGAGCACCACCGGCCTCGACGTGCGGGCCGTCAACGTGCTCGTCAACGATGTGGTGTTCGCGGAGGAGCAGGCTGGCGCGGGTGACTGAGTCGCGTCCCCCCGCCGGCGCATCCCCGGGTGTGCTCACCCGGCTGGCGACGTCCGTCCTCCTCCTCGCCGCGGGCGTCGTGACGCTGTTCTTTGCGCTTCGTCTCACTGCGGTCGCGGTCGGCAGCGCCTTCTCGCCGTTCCCGTATCTCGCCCTGCCCGCCGGGCACCGTGAGCGCGCGCTGCTGCTGCTCGGCGCGCTCGTGCTCGTCGGTCTGCTGCTCTGGCTGGTCCTGCGTCACGGCGAGCGGACGTTGTGGCTGGCCGCCGAAGAGGGCGGGGTGCTCGTGCCCGCCGGCCTGCTCGAGGGGCTCGCCGAGCAGGCGGCTCGGCGCGACCCCGACGTGGTGCGGGCCGAGGCGCGGCTGCGCCTCGGCCGCGGAGGCCTGCGCGGCGTGCTACGCGTCTA
>JBAZPK010000189.1:0-4850 GCA_041648235.1 Thermoleophilia bacterium | reverse complement strand
GGAATCGTGCGCGCGAGCGTCGCCTATCCGCGATGGGAGGGACCCTGAGCCGCTCTGCATTCGTCAGCCTGGTCTACAATGCGGCGCTTCTCCTCGTCCTCAATTTCCTCTACGACCTGATCGCGCGGCACTTCCGCCACCCGTCGCTCAGATTCAGGCTGCTCACCGGCCTCATGCTCGGGCTCATCTCGATCGCCGTGATGATCGCCGCCTGGCGTCTCTCCGGCGGAGTGATCTTCGACACGCGCTCCGTGGTGCTGAGCATGGGGACGCTCTTCTACGGCACGATCCCGGGCCTGATCGGCGGGGTGATCGCCGCGGTCTATCGGGCGAGCCAGGGCGGTGCCGGGGCTGTCATGGGCGTCTCGGTGATCGCGATGTCGGTGGTCGTCGGCGCCGTTTGGCGGCGCTGGCGTCACGTCGCCACGCGGGACCTCGGCGTTCTCGAGCTCTACCTCCTCGGGCTCACCGTGCACATCTGCATGCTCCTGCTCGCGTTCACACTGCCGTGGCCGAGCCCGCTCGCGACCTTGCGTCAGATCATCGTGCCGGTGATCGTCATCTACCCCCTCGCCTCGGTGCTGCTCGGCCTGCTGATGATCGACCAGCGCCGGCGCCGGCGCTCGGAGAAGGCGCTACGCGAAAGCGAGCGGCGCTTCGCGGCCTTCGCGACGCACATGCCCGGGCGGCTGTGGATCCGCGATCGGGATCTGCGGTATCTGTACGTGAACCCGCAGCTGGCGGCCGACCTGGGAGGTGTGGAACGCGACTTCCTGGGCAGATCGCCAGAGGAGGTGTGGGATGCGAAGACTGCCGCCGGCCCCCGTGATCTGTGCCGGCGCGCCTTCGACGGCGAGGTCGTGGACGTCGTCGAGCGCTGGCCCGACAAGGCCGACGCCGGCTACTTTCGCTCACTGGTGTTCGCCGTGGGCGGCGAAGGCGACGCGGCCATGCTCGGCGGGCTCATGTTCGACGTCACCGAGCAGCACGCCGCACAAGAGGAGCTCAGCCGCCACGCCGAGGCCCTGCGCCGCACCGTTGACGGCGCCGTCGTGGCCATGAGCCACGTGGTCGAGACCCGCGACCCCTACACAGCCGGGCACGAGCGCCGCGTCGCCGAGCTGGCCGTGGCGCTCGCCGCCGGGATGGGGATGGCCGCCGCGGACTGTGAAGGGCTGCGAATGGCCGGCCTGATCCACGACATCGGCAAGATCGCCGTGCCGGCGGAGATCCTCTCCAAGCCAGGCCGGCTCAGCGTCGTCGAGTTCGACCTCATCAAGCAGCACCCGCGGGCGGGCTACGACATCCTCGAGGCGATCGAGTTCGAGCAGCCGGTGGCGCAGATGGTGCTGCAGCATCACGAGCGACTCGACGGCTCGGGCTACCCACGCGGGCTGGCCGCCGACGCGATACTCCCGGAGGCGCGGATCCTCGCCGTGGCCGACGTCGTCGAGGCGATGATCAGCCACCGGCCCTACCGGGCGGCCCTGCCGCTTGACGCCGCCATGGCCGAGCTTCAGAACGGTGCCGGCCGCCGCTACGACGCGGCAGCCTGTGAGGCGGCCACCGTGCTGTTCCGCGAGCACGGGTTCGCGTTCAGCGCGTAGTCAGGCGGCGCTGGGGCTGGGCCGAATCGGCCACGGCCGAGAGTCGCTCAGCGGGAAGTCAGCGCGGCCACGCGACTCCCGGCGAGCTTGGCCGGCGCCATCCAGCCCTTCCCGCCGCATGCCCGGCACGCGTTTCGTGCTGGTCGGGCGACGAGTCTGAGGGAAGCCGCGTGGCGTTTCCCACTCGCCTGGCGGGCAAGTCAAAGACACGAGACTCCCAAGACGATCGCACATGCCCCTCAAGAACGTCCGTCAGAGGGATGTCGTCGCTCCGCTCGCGCGGTGTGCCTGATCGGCAGCGACGGGGAATCGGGTTCGGAAGGCACGACAGGGGAATGGTCAGAGTGCGGTCCGTCCGGACCGCCAAACGCTGTTCCTCCATCAGGAGACACGCCATGAGCGAGAGCAACAAGGACATCCTTCGCGCGGGCTATGCCGCATTCAACAGGCAGGACATCCCAGGCATCATCGGGCTGTTCGACGAGAACATCGAGTGGACGGAGCCTGAGTGGGTTTTCGGGCCTCCCGGCGGCACCCTGCACGGCCGCGACGAGGTGCTACGCAAGGTCTTCGAGCCGATCACTGAGCAGTTCGACAGCTTCGAGCTGGACCCGCGCGAGTTCTACGGCGAAGGCGACACGGTGGTCATAGTCGGCAGCTTCAAACTGCGTCCCAAGGGTGTGAGCCAGACGCTCGACGTGCCGTTCGCACACGTCTGGCGGCTGCGCGAAGGCAAGTGCGTGAGCATGCGCAACTACGTCGATGTCGCCGAGCTGTACGGGCGGCAGGAGCTGCGCCGGGCCGCCTGACAGAGGCGTGCGCTCTAAGAGAGGCGCGTGACGACTACACGCGTCACGCGCCTCTTCCCTCGTCTTCTGCCGGGCAAGAAGGAGGCGCTGGTGCGCGACCAGGCCGATGTGCCACCGTCGCGCGGCGCTTCTTCCGGGATCCGGTCGTCTCCAACGACCCCTGGACGAGCAACGGTGGGTCGTACGACGAGCGCGACACGACGCCCGCGGCTTCGTCGTCGCCCTAAGGGAGACGGCGGATTCTCATCAGCCTCCAGGTGCAGCAGGCGCACGAGATGCCGCCGGACAGGCTACGGCCGACGGACGAAGACGGTCAGCCGGAACCTTCCACTGCCCATGACGACCACGCGATACTCGCCTGGCAGGACCGCGCCTGTCGTATGCCACTCGGTCACCATACCGCTGGCGTTGGTGAGGCTCGGTGTCAGAGCGATCGCGCCGCCGGGACCTCGACGTCCCGCGCCTCGAGCCGCTGGCCAAGCTGCCTGCGGCGCTCGGCCTGCCCGCCGCCTGAGGCGCCGGTCCGCAAGGGCCGGCTCCCCGCATCGCTCCGTCACGGAGTAAAAGATAGTTGACATGATGTCCGCTGCCCTTTACAGTAGACGATGTCAAACATTTCTGACATCTCGTCAGTCGCAGCGAGGAGGCAGCCGTGCCGTTCGAAGAGAAGGTGACGTGGGTCAGCCTGGTGGTCGCGGGGGTCGTCCCCGCGGCCTACTTCGCGATCATGCTGGGCCGGCTCGGCGACGTGCCGGCGGCCGACATCTCCTACCAGTGGCCGCTCCTCATCGCCATCGGGGCGTCGGTCGTTCTGACGATCGTCGGGACGATCCTGGCGGCGATCGGCAGCGGCATCTCGGCCGAGCTGCACGGCAGATCCGCCTCCGGCGAGATCGACCGCAAGGACGAGCGGGACGTCCGCATCTCCCGTCACGGCGACCTGATCGGCTTCTCCGTCTCCTCCGTCGGCATGGTCGGCGTGCTCGCCCTCACGATGCTGGAGTACGAGTACTTCTGGATCGCCAGCGCGCTCTACCTGTCGTTCGCGGTCGGGACGCTGGTCGCATCCGTGGTCAAGATCGCCTCCTACCACAGGGGCTTCTAGTCATGGGCAAGCCGACCAGGGTCACCAACCGCATCCGGGCGCTGCGCTTCGCCGCCGGCGAGATGACGCAAGCCGAGCTCGCCGACCGGGTGGGCGTCACGCGGCAGACGGTGATCGCCATCGAGCAGGGTCGCTACTCGCCGTCGCTCGAGATGGCCTTCCAGATCGCCCGGGTGTTCGGGGTCCCGCTCGACGACGTGTTCCAGTACCCGGAGGTGAAGTCATGAACGTTCTGCTCCTGGGCGGCAGCGGGCGGACCGGCGGCCGCGTCCTGCAGCAGCTTCTGGGCCGCGGGGTCGGCGTGCGCGCCCTGGTCCGCTCGGCCGACCGCCTCCCGGCGGGCGTTGCGGACGACCCGCAGCTGACGGTGATCGTGGCCGACCTGCTCTCCCTGGGCGACGCAGAGGTCGGGGAGCAGGTCGACGGCTGCGACGCGGTGATCTCCTGCCTGGGCCACGCCGTCAGCGCGCAGGGGGTCTTCGGGCCGCCGCGCGACCTCGTCTGCCGGTCGGTCGAGAGGGTGTACCGGGCGGTCCGGGAGCTGCGGCCCGCGGAGCCCGTGAAGCTCATCCTCATGAGCAGCGTCTCGGTGAACCGCCCCGGAGGCCTGGACACGCGGCGCGGGCGGTTCGAGCGGGCGGTCGTCTGGCTGCTGCGCGGCCTCGTCCCTCCGGCGAGGGACAATCAGCGCGCCGCGGACTTCCTCCATGACGTCATCGAGGCCGCCGACCCGTACGCGCAGTGGGCGGCCGTCCGCCCCGACACGCTGAAGGAGGGCGACGTCACGGAGTACGCGCTGCACGAAGGACTGGTGGACAGCCTGCTCCGCCCCGGCGAGACCAACATGGCCAACGTCGCGCACTTCATGTGCGAGCTGGCGACGGAGCCTGCAGTGTGGGCGGCGTGGCGAGGCAGGCTGCCGGTGATCGTGAACGCATCGCCTGCGTGAGCGCGGGCCTGCGGCGGCGTCAACGCGGCGCGGGCCCTCCCGCGATGACCGCGCCCCAGCCCCCGGCCAGCCACACCTCGCCCGGCGCGGTGACCGCCGCCGCGCGCATGCAGCGGCTGGCCACGAACCCGGCGGACTTCATTGCCCCGCCCCGGGTGACGCGCAAAGAAGTGAAGGTGCTGGAGGAGGGGCCCTCCACCGCCATGCTCCGGGCGGCGGAGGGCCGCCGCAGTTTGGGGATCGGGTCTAGGAGCAATACTGGTCACTTAAACGTCACGCTGTGCTATCCTCCCTGAAACAAGCACAGGAGGAGCGGCGATGGCGCGCACGACGGCGGAGCTTCCCCAAGGGACCCGGATCACCGACTACGTGAGCCTCGG
>JBAZPK010000188.1:0-4884 GCA_041648235.1 Thermoleophilia bacterium | reverse complement strand
CGGTGCGCCGTCGACGCCTCACCGGCGCAGGATCCCGAGAGAGCGACGGCCGAGCGGAAGGGTCGGCACCCCGGCGCACGAACGAGCGCCCAGGCCACGAACGGTTCACCGCCGCTCCTGACCGCGCCGGCCGACTCGACGTGAGGAGGGGACTTCACCGGAAGGGCTCTGCGTGGCCGCCGCCGAGGCAGGATGCTCGTCAGCAGGCCCGGCGCCGGCGGCGGGAAGCGTGAACCCGCCGGCGCCGAGGAGTCCTTCGAGAGCCGCCAGGTCCACGGGCCTGCTGAAGAAGTAGCCCTGGGCGTGATCGCAGCCGTTGTCGCGCAGGAACTGGACCTCGGCTTCGGTCTCCGGCCCTTCAGCGACGACTTTCGCACCGGTGCTCTTGGCCAAGGCGATCGTCGTGAGGACGACGGCCCTCGAGATGGGGTCCGTCGTGACCCCGGTCACGAAGCTCCTGTCGATCTTGAGCTTGCCCGCGTGAAGCTGGGGCACGTGGGCGAGCGACGAGTAGCCGGTGCCGAAGTCGTCCAGCGAGATCACGAGGCCGGCGTCTCGCAGCTCGTCGATCCGGTCGATCGCCGAGGCGCGCAACAACACCGACTCGGTGACCTCGATCTCCAGGTGGCGAGGCTCGAGGCCACTGCCGCGCAGCGCGTCGAGCACCGCGGGGACCATGTCCTCCCTGAGCTGGCGTGGCGAGACGTTGACGGCCATGGTGACCTCGTGGCCGGTTCTGCGAAGGCCCTCGAGGTCGGCGCATGCCTTGCGAAGCACCCAGTCCCCGAGGGGCACGATGAGCCCCGTCTCCTCGGCAATGGGTATGAACCGGTCCGGAGGGATGAGCGTGCCGTCTTCGGCCTTCAGGCGCACGAGCGCCTCAATGGCGACGATGCGCCCGGTGGTCAGGTCCACCTGCGGCTGGTACTGCAGGACGAACTGCTCGTCCTGCAGGGCCTGCCGCAGGTCGCGCTCGACCTTCGCGGCGAGCTGCACCTTCTCCTGCAACTCGGCGGAGAAGAACTGCACTCTGCCGCGGCCCAGATCCTTGGCGCGGTACATCGCGATGTCGGCGCACTGCATCAGGTGCCCGGCGCTCTCGGCGTCGGTCGGGAAGACCGCGGTGCCGATGCTCACGGTGATGTGGGCATCCCCGGAGTCCAGCCGGTAGGGCGCTTCGATGGCCGCCAGGACTCGCAAGGCCAAGCCTTCCAAGGCGATGGTGTCGGCCAGGTCCGGAGTGATGAGGGTGAACTCGTCGCCGCCACGGCGCCCCAAGGTATCGCCTTCGCGCAGGACCGACGTGACGCGCCGTCCGACCTCGGCCAGAAGCCGGTCGCCCTCGGAGTGGCCCCTCGCGTCGTTGACATCCTTGAAGTGGTCGACATCGATGTACATGAGCCCGACCGCCGTGCCGGCGCGCCGAGCGTGCTGAAGCGCGCTCTCGAGGCGGTCGTCGATGAGCGTCCGGTTGGGGAGCTCGGTGAGCGGATCGTGAGTGGCCAGCCAGCGGAGCCGTTCCTCGCCCTCCTTGATCGCCGTCATGTCCGAGCTCACGCCGACGTAGTGCGTCACCTTTGAGTCTGCCGATCGCACGGCACTGATAGCGAGCCACTTGGGGAGCAGGCTGCCGTCGGGCCTTCTGTCCCAGATCTCGCCCTGCCACTGGCCTTCCGCGAGCAGCGAGTCCCACAGGGCACGGTAGAACTCGGGGGGGTGCCGGTCCGACTTGAGGATCCGGGGGTTCTGGCCGACGGCTTGATCCCTCGGCACACCGTGCATCTCCTCGAAGGCGCGGTTCACATCGACGATCTCGCCGGAGGGAAGGGTGATCACGATGGCGTCTCGGGCGGTCTCGAACACCGCCGCGGCCAGGCGCACCCCTGCGCTGATCCGTCTCTCCCCCGTCACCATCGCAGAAACGAAGTGCGCGATCGCCGCGAGGCCGACCAGCGACAGCTGCAGAGAGAACACCGTGACGAAGGAGCCGAGCGAAGCGAGGTGGGCATGCCACACGGCCCCGACGACCGTGGCCACCCCGACGCACAGCACGGCGAACGTCACCTCGGTCGACGGGAGGCGGAAAGCGATGACGATGAACAGGATGATGATCACCAGCAGGCTGGGATTGTGGGTGTCGTGCGGAAGGAGCGGGCTCTGCCACAGCAGCGCGGCAAGCACCACGACGATGGTCGCCGCCGCGAATTCTGCATAGCCCGACCTCCGCTCCAGATGGAGCCGGTGCCGGAACGCATGGACGACGTGGGGCATGACCAGCAGGATCCCGACACCGACCGAGCCGAACCACGTCAACCAGCTCTGCCAGAAGATGCCCGCGGGAATGACCGCGAAGACGACGTAGACCGTCGCCCCGATGGTCGCGGATCCCGCCGCCGCCACGACCGCTGCCAGCATCAGCCGCGTGACCGCCCGCACCGACTCGATGGAGAACTCGCGGCCGTCGGCACCGACGATCAGGAAGTAACAGAGGAGCTCGCTACCCGCCCTCGCCATCGCGACGATCAGGCCCGCACCCAGAGGGGTGCCCGCCGCAGCCTCGATCGCCAGCGATCCGACGAGAGCGCCGATCGCCGCCCGAGGCCCGTAGATGAGGAGTGCGGCGACCGCCAACCCCGACGGCAGCCACACGGCGATAACGGCTCCGCCGGGAGGCGCCGACAGCGCCACCAGAGCTCGTCCGGCGGCGAAGTAGCACAGGGCCAAGCCGACGATGATGAGGGTGGTGCGCAGCGCGCCGCGTCGCAGCGTCGCCGTCTCGCGAGCTGCCTCATCATGGCCGGGCCCCTGACCCCTCTGCGGCAGCGCCGTCGTCCGGCCTTGCTCTGCTGTCGCTGACCTGACTTGTGAGACCACGCTCCTGCCGCCCCTCTTCGCTGCAGGCCGAGCCGTGTCCACCCGCAACCCAGCAGCAGTGCCCGACCGTATGCCCTTCCTTAATCGACCTCTGGAGAGGTTTACATGAGCCTGAACGACAGCGCTGCCCCCGGTCACGAGAAGGCAGGTCATCACCGACCGGAGCAGCCGCGGGGGTCGACCGGCCGAGCGCGGCCGGGCAGGCCCGTGAGGTCTCCTCGCCCGCAGGTCGAAGCCGTCGCGCCGCGGCGCGGCGCTCGCGGACGGCCGCGCCGCGCTTCGCCGGCGCCGAGGGCTCAGCCGGTCGGCAGCACCAGGCGCCTTCCCTCCTGGGTGACCTTGCCGGACTCGCGCAGAGCTTTGAGCGCCTTCGTGACACTGACGCGGTGCGCTCCGACGAGGAAGCTGAGCTCCTCATGGGTCAGGGGGAACTCGATCACCAGTCCACCCTCGGTCCTGGTGCCGTGTTCGCGCGCGACCGTCGTGAGCACGGCGTAGAGTCGCTCCTCGAGGTGGGTCGACGACCTGCTGCCCACTCGGCTCGTGAGCCAATGGATGCGCTCACTCATGTTGCGCATGATCTGCAGGCCGATGTGGGGGTTCTCGGTCACGAGCCGCTCGAACCGCTCCCTGGTGAATCCGCACAGCAGGCTGTCCTCGACGCACTCGGCCGTGAGTGGGTAGTCGGCCTCCGCACTGAGGAAGGTCTCACCGATGAAATCGCCGGCCTTGCGCATGTCCACCAGGATCTCGGTGCCGTCTTCGTCGGTCTTGACCAGCTTCACCCGGCCCGCCTTGATGACGAAAAGGAGCGTGGCCGGCTCGCCCTGGATGAACACGTACTGGCCCTTCTCGAAGGGCTTGCGCCAGGCCGCGGCGGTGAGCGCCGCGGCCTCAGCCTCGGAGAGGTCGTGGAAGAGCCAGAGATGGGCGAGGCAGACCGGCGAGACGCCGGCCTGCTCGCCCACCAGTTGATCGCATGTGCAGCGCAACTACGCTTCGAGGATCTCGGCGACGCGCGCCCGGAAGTGGTCGAGGGTGGCGGGCAGGATCTCGACCTCGGTCTGGGCGAAGTCGAAGAACTCGAGCACGTCGACGTCGTCGATGGGCTCGAGGCCGAAGTCGAGGACCACGATCACGTCGTAGGAGCCGAAGTTGATGCGCCCATCGATCTCGTCCCAGCCCATGCCGTCGACGAAGATGCTGCGCCACTCTCGCAGCCAGCCAGGCGACATGATGAAGGCTCGGTCGCCCAGCCTCGCCCGCTCCTCGGCAGAGAGGAACGCCTCGATGCAGTTCTTGGCGTCCAGCCTGCGGCCGCCGCGCTCGGCGAGCCTGGCGTCGAGGCCGGGGTGGCAGGCGCCGTAGAAGCAGGCGGCGCCTTCTTCGGCCCCGAGCGCCTCGTCGAGTGCCCGGCCGAGGCGCTCCTCGCTGACGTGCAGGCCGGCGGGCAGCCAGGATGCCCGGAGATCGGCGCCCAGTACGTGCTCGAGCTCGGAGCGGAAGATGCTGCAGCCCACGACCTTCAGCGTGGCGTCCTTCAGGCCAGGGCGCGGGAAAGGATGCTGTCGGCCACCTGCTCGGCGCCGGTGAACGGGAAGTCGGCGGCCGTCAGCACGCCCCCGGCGTCGCCGGCCCGCAGCTTGACGTCACCGGCCTCGCAGGTGGTGTCGGCACCCTGAGGGAAGGCCGCGAGCAGGGCCTCGGGGGTGGCGATGGGGAACGAGGCGCCCGCGAGCGCTCCGACGATCTGGCTCTTGAGCTCACTTCTGACGTCCACGGCGTGCCTCCTGAGCTACGGGGTCCATCTGCCCACGGTGCCGCACAACGCGGCCTGACCGTTGAGGACATGGTAGGGGAACACGCGTTCACCCATTGTAGCCCCGGCCCGCCCTCGCATCTCATTGGGCTCAAGTCAGCGCAGGGTGGGCGCGCCCACCGGATCGGCGATCGCGCGGCGGCGATGGGCTGGCCGACCACCGTTCGCTTCGAGCCATGTGCGGATCGTGC
>JBAZPK010000187.1:0-4891 GCA_041648235.1 Thermoleophilia bacterium | reverse complement strand
TGGCCAGCCCGTCGGGGATCTCGGTCGGCATGTCCTTGGCCGAGTGCACCGCGAGGTCGGTGCGGCCGTCGAGTATCGCCGCCTCGAGCTCCTTGGTGAACAGGCCCTTGTCGCCGATCTTGGCCAGCGGCGCGTCGAGGAGCTTATCGCCCTTGGTCTGGATCACGACGATCTCGACCTGCAGGCCGGGGTGGAGCGCCAGGAGCTCGCCGCGCACCCACTCGCTCTGCACGAGCGCGAGCTTGCTGCCGCGCGAGCCGATGCGCAGGGCGCCGCTCACGCGTCGTCGGTGCCCGTGCCGCGGAGCTGGTGGACGGTGGCTCCGCCGGGGGCCGGCTCGGCCGGCGTCTCGCTGACGGCCGGTGGCGCCTCGGGCACCTCGGTAGGCTCCTCCGGCGCGGCGCCGTTGCCGCCGGCTCGCGGAACCTCGCCGTTGCCGCTCAGGTCGAAGAGCGTGCGCACGGCGTCCACGTACAGGTAGCAATCCTGCCGCCCGGCGACCTCCTTCATCTTCACGGTCGGCGTGTGCAGGATCTTGTTCACGATACTCGCCGTGAGCATCTCCACCTGGGCGCGCTGCTCGTCGGTGAGGTCGCTGAGCTTGTGGCCGAGGCGCTCGAGCTCGGCCTGGCGGATCTGCTCGACCGTCTCCCGCAACGTGGCGATCGTGGGCACCACCTCGAGGCTGCGCAGCCAGTCGTTGATCGCCGCGAGCTCCTGCTCGACGATGCGCTCGGCGTGCTGCGCCTCCTTCTCACGCTCGTGGCGGTTGTGCTCCACGACGTGCTGGAGGTCGTCGATGTCGTAGAGGTAGGCGTTGCGCACCCGGTTGATCTCCGGGTCCAGGTCGCGCGGGACGGCGATGTCGATGAAGAAGATGGGGCGATGGCGGCGGCGCTTGAGCGAGCGCTCCACGACCTCGCGGGTGATGACGTAGTGGGGCGCCGAGGTCGAACTGATGACGATGTCGGCGGCCGCCAGATGCTCTTCGAGGTCCTCGAACCGCACGGCGCGGCCGTCCACGCGCCGGGCCAGCTCCATCGACGTGTCCAGGGTGCGGTTCGCGACCAGGATGCGCTCGATGCCGTGCGCCTTGAGGTGCGTCGCCGTGAGCTCGCTCGTCTCGCCGGCGCCGACGATGAGCACGGTGTGGTCCTTGAAGCTGCCGAACACCTGCAAGGCGAGCTCCACGGCCGCCGAGCTGACGCTCACCGGGCGCTCGCCGATGGCCGTCTCGGTGCGCACGCGCTTGCCGACTTCGAGCGCGTGCCGGAAGAGGCGGTTGAAGACGACGCTGGTGCAACCGCCCTCGCAGGCCGCCTGGTAGGCGCCCTTCATCTGGGCGACGATCTGCGCCTCGCCCACCACCATCGAGTCCAGTGACGAGGTGACGCGGAAGAGGTGCGCGATGGCCGCGTCCCCGGAGTAGCTGTAGAGGCTCGGCTCGAGCTCGCCGACGGAGCAGCCGGCGTGCCGCGCCAGGCGTTCCACGGCCGCCTGGCGCGCGGCCAGCGAGTCGCGCCCGTACAGGTACAGCTCGGTGCGGTTGCAGGTGCTCAGGGCGACCGACTCGGTGGCGGTACCGCTGCTGAGCAGCTCCTGCGCCACGCGCAGGGCGCCGGCCTCGTCCAGGGCGAGGCGCTCGCGCAGCTCGAGCGAGGCGGTCTTGTGCGAGATGCCGGTGACCACGACGAGCACGCTTCAGCCCCCGTAGGTGTGGAAGCCGCTGAGGTAGGGCACGGCGGCGAAGCGGATGACGAACAGCACGACGAGGCCGGTGACGGCCAGCCAGGCGATACGGCTGCCCACCCAATCGGCGCGGATCCGGCCCCACAGCAAGACGACGTAGACCGCCCAGGCGCCCAGCGAGAGCAGCACCATGGGGTCGACCCACCAATGCGGCACGACGAACGCCTCGGCGCGGATGACCCCGGCGAGCATGCCCATCGTGAGGAAGGGCAGGCCCAGCAGCGTGGCGTGGTACACAAGTTTCTCGAGGGCGCCCAGCGAAGGCAGGCGCCCCAGCACGCCGCCGGCGCGCCGGCGGCGAAGCAGCGCCTCCTCGATCAGGTAGATGATCGCCGCCCCGCCGGCCACGTAGAGGCAGCCGATGGCGCTGAACATGACGATGACGTGGAGCACGACGATGTCGCTGCGCAGGGCCGGCATGAGGCCGGCCGGCGCCTTGTAGCCCACGAGCGCCAACGTGAGCAGCACGAGGACCACCGGCATCACGTAGAGGCCGATGGCCTTGATCCGTGTGAACAGCTCGAGCACGAGGTAGACCACGACGATGGACCAGGCGGCCAGGCTGAGCGACTCGTAGGCGCCGACCGCGGGCACGCGCCCGGCGTCCAGGCCGCGCAGGAGGACGGCCGCCGTGTGGCAGGCGAGGCCCGCCGCCACGAGGGCCAGGCCGAGGCTGTTCATCGCCGGCCGCCGGGTGAGCAGGTAGTAGATGAACAGCGCGAAGGCCCCTCCGTAGAGCAGGAAGGCGATCCAGAAGAAGATGATCGAAACGTGTGCCATGGTCGTCAGTATGCGCGCGGCCCGGGGCCGCCGCTACCGGGTCACGCGGCGCCGGCCCCGCCCGCGGCGCCCTGCCGGCGCTGGACTTCCTGCTCGAGCAGCGCGACGTCGCGCTGCAGGCTCTGCACGCGGCGCGCACTCAGGAAGTAGTACAGCACGAGCACGGCCAGGATGACGGCGTATGCGGCGGCGACGTACTTGGCGCCCTCTTCGATACTCATGAGGTCAGCCTCCGATCGTGGACTTGAGGTCGGCTACGCGGTCCTTTAGCTCTTCCACGCCGAGGTCCCGGCGGATGAGCGCGGCCAGCAGCAGGGTCATGCCCAGCATGCTGATGAGGAAGCTCAGCAGCATGCTGCCCTCCATGCCCGAGTCGCCCGCGCTGATGACCACCGGGTGCAGGCCTTCGGGCAGGAAGCGGGTGGCGAAGAACGTGATGGGTACGTCGATGAAGGCGATGATCGCGAAGACCGCGGCGAACGTCGCCCGGCGCTGCTCCTCTTCGACCACCGAGCGCAGCACGAAGTAGGCGATGTAGAGGAAGCAGACGAGCAGGAAGGTGGTGAGCCGCGGCTCCCAGGCCCACCAGGCGTCCCAGGCAGCCTTGCCCCAGATCATCCCGGTGATCATCACCAGAAGGCTGAAGAGCAGGCCGAGCCGCACCGAGACGACGCCCAGGCGGTCCCACCTGGAGTCCTGGCTGCGCAGGTACAGGATCGCGGCCACGAAGGCCACGCCGAAGGCCACGAGAGCCGTCTCGGCGATGGGCGCGTGGTAGTAGAAGATCTTCTGGCTGAAGCCCATGGACGAGGCGTCCGTGGGCGCATACCAGAAGCCGAGCAGGAGCCCGATGATGAGGCACGCGCCGGCTTCGGCGAACAGGGCCGGCGCGCTGACCAGCTTCTTCACGTCACTCTCCTATGGCGAAGTCGTAGGTGCCGTATGCCGCGACGAGGAACACCGCGTCGAAGCCTAGCAGGAACAGGAGCCGCGCGGCGACGGAGCCGAGGCTCACGCCCTCCGCGAAGATGCCGGTGGTGGCCGCCGTCGCCGCGATGAGCACCGGCACGATCAGCGGCAGGAAGATGATCGGCAGCAGCAGGTCGCGCGAGCGGGTGTGCATCGAGATCGTGGCCAGGAGGGTGCCCAGGGCGCAGATACCCACGTCGGCGAGCAGCAGGATGACGAGGAAGATCCCGAGGTCGCCGAGGTAGCTGCGTTCCACGAAGAACAGGGTGAACACCGGCACGGCGACCACCTGGATGATGAGCAGGAAGATCAGGTTGCCCACGGTCTTGGCGAGGAAGATGGTCACGCGATCGACCGGGCAGAGCAACAGCCCGTCGAGGCAGCGCTCGTCCTTCTCCTGGGCGAAGGAGCGGTTGAGCCCGAGGAGCATGGCGAAGATGAACGTCACCCAGAGCATGCCGCCGGTGAAGTACGTGAGGTCGACGCTCTCGCCGACGCTGAACGCGTAGTGGAAGATCACCATCGCGAGGAGCACGAAGAGGATCATGCTGATGAGCATCTCGCGGGTGCGCAGCTCACGGATGAGGTCCTTGCGCAGGATGGCGATGAACTGCTGCAGGCCCACGCTCAGAGCACCGAGCCTTCCTGGACGTGCTCCCGGTAGACGGCGCTGAAGGAGCCGGGGTCCACGCCGGCCGCCTGCTCGAAGGCGATGCGGCCACTCTCGATGATCATCAGCCGGGTACCGAGCTCGAGGCCCTTGGCGATGTTGTGCGTCACCATGATGAAGGTGTGCTCGGCGCGGATATCGGCGAGCAGGCCGTCGAGGATGTCCACGGCCCGCGGGTCGAGGCCCGAGTGCGGCTCGTCGAGCAGCAGGACCCGCGGCCGGTGCAGGATGGCGCGGGCGATGGCGAGGCGCTGGCGCATGCCCTTGCTGAAGGTGCGCACGACGTCGTAGCGGCGGTGGCTGAGCTCGAGGCGCTCGAGCAGCTCGTCGATGCGCGCGTCGCGGTCGGGAACGCCATACATGTCGCCGTAGAAGCGCAGGTTCTCCTGCGCCGTGAGGTCGAGGTACAGCATGGGGTTGTGCGAGATGAGCCCGACGGTACGGCGCACCGGCATCGGGTCCTCGCGCACGTCGTGGCCGGCGACCTTGACGGTGCCGCCGCTCGCCGTGAGCAGCGTGGCGAGCACCCGCAGGGTGGTCGTCTTCCCGGCCCCGTTGGGGCCGAAGATGCTCAGGAAGCCGCCGCGCTCGAGGCTGAAGGAGAGACCCTTCAGCACCTCGCGGCGGCCGAAGGTCTTGCGCAGACCTTCGACCTCGATCTCCGGCGGCGCGGCGGCGCCGGGCGGCCGGGCCGCTCCGTCAGCCGCGGCGGGGCCGCCGGCC
>JBAZPK010000186.1:0-4893 GCA_041648235.1 Thermoleophilia bacterium | reverse complement strand
GCCGTCGCCGGCCGCCGAGTGGTTGAACCGGAGGAGCAGCTGCCGCGAGGCGACTATGAAAGGCAGGTACGAGGGGGCGCCCGTCTTCCAGTCCGGGTTGGGCTCCCAGCGGCTCGGCGCGAGGCTTGTGAGGAGGCGCCAGTCGCTGCTCGCGTAGCGCTCTTTGAGCCAGCGCACGACGCTCACCTCGGCGGTCGCCGCCGGCACCGCCTCGGCCGGGCGGAAGTCCCCTGCCGCGTCCAGCTTGAGGTAGCCGTGATGCAGGGCGATCTGGATGATGCTGAAGTACCGGTACGTGGCGGGCACGTCATTGATGACCACCGGCTCCACCTGTTCACCGTAGTGACCGCCGGCGATGACCAGAGAGCGTGCCAGAAGCGCCCGGGTGATCGCCGTCTCCGGCTTGAACACGGTGCCGTAGTCGTCGAGGATCTTGTGCCCCGCCGGCCCGCGCTCGGTGATCGCCTCGATGTAGGTCCGCGCCCAGTGCGAAGCCGGCACGTCGGTGTAGCGCTCGGCGCGCGCGGCCGGCGCCGCCACGGCGCCCAGCACGACCGCCGCGAGGGCGGCCGTCACGGCCACGACACATCTCAGATCCGCGTACTTCATGCTCACTTCTCTGCTATCGGCGGCCGAAGCGGGGCCTTGAGTGCCGCCGCAGCCGCGGCGGTCGCCCGGACGACGCTTTCGTCGTCGCGAGCCGCATTCCTCATGGCGACTGCGGCGGGCGGCAAGGCTGCCGGGCCCAGCCGCCGGCAGGCGGCCGGCGGCCTCATCCCCGGGCCGGCCTCGCCGCTCGCGGGACGCCGCCTCAAGGAAAGGAGAACGCGGCCGATGTCAGAAGCAGTCGCCGCGGCCGGCCAAGCGTTTGCCCGTTGCCGGCGAGGCACGTATCCTGAATGAAGCGGACCCGGCGGCGACCATGAGCACTGTGCACACCAGATCCCTCCAGCGACCGTCCCGTGCCGCGCGCCTCGGGCGCCGGGGCGTGCTGGCGCTCGCCGGCGCCCTGCTCTCTCTGGCCGCGCTGGTCGTGGCCGCGCCCGTAGCCTCGGCCTCGTCGCAGACGACCTTCACCATCAGCGGCCACGGCTGGGGCCACGGCATCGGCATGTCACAGTGGGGCGCCTATGGCTACGCAAGGCACGGCTGGACGTACCGGGCGATCCTCAGGCACTACTACACGGGCGTCGCTTTCGGCACGGCGTCCGGCAGCCCGGTGCGCGTGCGCCTGCGCAGCGGCCTCACCTCGGTGCGGCTCACCTGTAACCAGCCGTACACGGCCAGCGGCTCCGGGACCCCCCTCAAGATCCCTGCCGGAGTCCCCGCCACGACCACCTTCGTGGACGGCAAGTACCGCGTCGTCGCCGGCGACGTGCAGCGGGATTTCACCGCCGCTGTCCTGTTCACCCCGAAGACGGGAGCCCTGCAGCTCCTCACCGCCACCGATCTCGGCGACAAGGGCGCCTATCGCGGCAGCATCCGGGTGCTCAATTCCGGCGGCTCGCTGATGATGATCAACAAGCTGCCCCTCGAGAGCTACTTGCGCGGCGTTGTACCGCGCGAGGTCTCGCCGGCCTGGCCGGTGGAGGCGCTCAAGGCTCAGGCCTGCGCGGCGCGGGCGTACCTGGAGCGGTCACGCGACCCGGACAAGGCCTGGGACGTCTACTGCGACGTGCGTGACCAGACCTACCTCGGAGCCGACATCGAGGACTCGCGCACGAATGCGGCGGTCCGCGACACGGCCGGGATCGTGCCCACCTACGGCGGCCAGGTGATCAGCGCCTTCTACTTCTCGTCGTCGGGCGGTCGCACCGAGAACATCGAGTACGGTTGGCCCGGCTCCTCGCCCCTCGGCTACCTCAAGGGCGTCGCCGATCCCTACGACACCTACGCGACGCGGCACGACTGGGGCCCGCTGTACCGGACCGCCGGGCAGGTGTCCACCCAGCTCGGGAGCGCCGTCAGCGGCTTCCTGCGGGCCGTCTACACGGTGCAGCGCGGTACGTCCCCTCGAATCGTCAAGGCCGCCATCATCGGCAGCTCCGGCGTCCGGTTCATGGACGGCAACATGCTCCGCATGAAGCTCAATCTCAACAGCACCTGGGCGTCGCTGAGGAGCATGTCGATCAGCCCGGCAGCGCGTGACGGAGCGTCGCTGACCGCGGGTGAGAGCATCGCGCTGACGGGGCGCATCTACCCGGCCCTGCCCGCCGGCACCTCGGTGCGGCTCAACCTGTACCGCAACGGCGTGTGGTACAGCCGGCAGGTCGCGACGGTGCGCGCTTCCCGCGACCTGGGCAGCGGCTACACGGCCAAGTACTCCACGTACACCGTCACCGTGAGCCCCAAGGCGACGACGCAGTACCACTTCACGATCGGCAAGGCGAAGTCGCCGACCACCACCGTCACCGTGATCTGACTCAGCCCTGTACTCCATCTCGCGCTCCAGCATGACCGGGCGCGGGGCGTATGCGGAGCCGGCCCGGGCCTGGTAGAGAGTAGGCCCGGGCCGGCTGGTCGCCCTCGACGGACGGGCACGGGGTAGGGGTCCGCGCCGCCGGAGGGCGGGAGCCGGCCGGTCAGGCGCCGGCCGGCGTGCCGGGCACCGGCTGGTGCCGGTGGATCTCCCCTTCCACCATGTAGAGCACGTCCTCGGCGATGTTGGTGGCGTGGTCCGCCAAACGCTCCAGGTACCTGGCCGTGCTGAAGAGCAGCACGATGGCGTCCAGGTGCTCGGGGTCGGCGCGGATGATCGCTTTGAGCTCCTCGATCAGCTGCTTGTAGAGCGCATCGACCTCGTCGTCGTCGGCCAGGACGTGCCGCGCCCTCACCGCATCCTGTCGCACCAACGCGTCGAGCGCCTTCTCGAGGATGGCGCCGGTACGGTCGGCCATCAGCGCGAAGCCCCGTGGCACGGGTACCGGGTGCTCGTCGGCGAGCTGGATGGCGCGTTCGGCGATGTTGGAGCCGAGGTCGCCGATGCGCTCGAGCTCACTGTTGATCTTGATCACAGCCGCCACGAAGCGCAGATCGCTGGCCACGGGCTGGTAGAGCGCCAGGATCTTGAGGCACTCCTCTTCGACGTCGACCTCCTGCTCGTCGATGATCGCGTCGGTGGCGATCACCCTGCGTGCCTCAGCCACGTCGCGCGTCTCGATGGCATGGAAGGCGAGGCGCAGGTTGTCCTCCACGACTGCGCCCAGGGCGAGCACCTTGCGCTTGAGGCGGTCGATCTCGCGTTGCAGATGACGCATACGGTTCCCTTTCTCGGCGCGGAATGCGGGCTCAACCGAAACGGCCGGTGATGTAGTCCTCGGTCTGCTTCTCCACGGGGTTGGAGAAGATCTGCTCCGTGTTGCCGAACTCCACGATGTGGCCCTCGAAGAAGAAGGCCGTGTAGTCGCTGATGCGCGCCGCCTGCTGCATGTTGTGGGTGACGATGACGATGGTGAGGCTCTTCTTGAGCACCTGGATGAGGTCCTCGATCTTGGCGGTGGCCACCGGATCGATGGCCGAGCTGGGCTCGTCCATGAGGAGCACGTCCGGCTCGGTGGCGATGGCTCGCGCGATGCAGAGGCGCTGCTGCTGACCGCCCGAGAGGGCGATACCCGGCTCGCCGAGCTTGTTCTTGACCTCGTCCCAGAGGGCGGAGCGCCGGAGCGCGTCCTCGACGCGCTCGCCCAGCTCCGCCCGGTTGAGACGGTAGTGCTGCCGGAGCCCGTAGGCGACGTTGTCGAAGACGCTCATCGGGAACGGGCTCGGCTTCTGGAAGATCATCCCGATGCGACGTCGCAATTCGAGCAGGTCCGCCTGCGGCGACAGGATGTCCTTGCCGTCGAAGTGGACCTCGCCGGTCGCGCGCTGGTCGCGATACAGCTCGTAGATCCGGTTGAACGTGCGGATGTGCGTCGACTTGCCGCAGCCCGACGGTCCGATGACGGCCGTCACGCGGTTCTCCTTGATCTCCAGGGAGTTGTCGAAGAGCGCCTGGTTCTTGCCGTAGAAGAAGTCGAGATGGCGCACCGAGAGCTTGCTGGGGAGTGTGACGAACTCGTCGTCACCCCCGCGTCGCTCCTCGGCGACCTGGAGGCGCGGCGGGATCACCGCCGCGGCGCCCCTTGCGGGCGGTTCTTTCACGGTCGTCCCTACCATTTCTTGCCTCGCTGAAAGAGGAGCCGCACGAGGACGTTCATCCCCAGCACGGCGACGATGATCACCAGGGCGCCGCCCCAGGCCAGCTCCTGCCAGCCCGGGTAGGGTGACCCGGCGAAGTCGAACATCTGCTTGGTGAGATTGGCCACAGGGCCTCCGAAGAAGCCCTCGGGCCCGAACAGCCCCTGCATCCAGTACTGGCTGCTGAGGGCCGTGAAGAGGAGAGGGGCCGTCTCGCCGCTGACGCGCACGATGGCGAGGACGCCGCCGGTGATGAGCCCACCGCGGGCGGCGCGCGCGACCACACCGAGCGTGACCTTCCAGCGCGGCGCACCCATGGCGAGCGCCGACTCGCGCAATTCGTTGGGCACGAGGTTGAGCATGTCCTCGGTGGTCCGCGCCATGACCGGCAGCATGATGAACGCCAGCGCCACCGCCCCTGCGAAGCCCGAGTAGTGATGCAGAGGTCGCACCAGGATGGCGAATGCGAACACGCCGACGATGATGGAGGGCACGCCCATCACGACGTTGGCGATGAGTCTGATCGCCGTGGCCATCCGCCCGTCACGGCCGTACTCCGCCAGGTACACGCCGGCGAGAAAGCCGGTGGGAATCCCCAGGAGCGCCGCGGCCAGAGTGATGGCGAGCGTCCCCAGGATGGCGTTGCCGAGGCCGCCGCCCACCTGCCCGGCAGCCGGCGGAAGCTGTGTGAAAAAGCCCCAGTCGATCGCTGCGGCG
>JBAZPK010000185.1:0-4947 GCA_041648235.1 Thermoleophilia bacterium | reverse complement strand
GGCGCCGTCCGCCTCGACCCCTTGCCGCTGTTCGACGACCACACCTGCGTGCGCTGCTACGCGTGCACCGAGGTGTGCCCCACGGCTGCCATCGACAACGTGGTGCCGCGCCTGGCCCGGCTCCTCGCCCGCCGTGGCTGAGCGCGGCCGCCTACCGGCGGCTCACGTAGCGGGGGCGGCGCCGACCGGCCGGCCGCCGGCGGCGACACGGAACACGACGACCTCCGGGCGGCAGAAGGCGCGCAGGGGCAGCATGCTGGTGCCGACGCCGCGGGTGACGTAGAGAGCCCGGCCGCCGATGTCGTAGGCCCCCTCGGCGAACCGCGCCGAGAGGTCGCTGAGCAGGATGCGGCGGCCGGGCAGCGGCAGGCAGATCTGGCCGCCGTGCGTGTCGCCGGCGAGCGTGAGGTGGAAGTCGCCAGGTCGCGTGCGCAGCACCACCTCGGCGTGGTGGCTGAGCAGCAGGCGCAGCGCTCCCGGCCGGCGCTCGAGCGCAGCGAGCGCCGCCGGCAGGTCGTCGTGGCCGCCGTCGGTGTCGTCCACCCCGGCGACCTCGATCCAGGCGCCGCGGTGCGGCAGCACCGCCGCGTCGTTGGTCAGCAGGCGCACGCCGCACTCCTCGAGCAGGGCCGGGTCGAGGGGCCGCACGAAGGGGGCCTTGCTGTCGCCGTGGTCGTGGTTGCCGAGCACGCCGAACACCCCGAGCGGCGCCGCGAGGCGCCGCAGCTGCCGGCGGAACTCGGCCTCCCCGTGAGGGCCGCAGGTGAAATCACCGGTGATGACCACGAGGTCCGGGCGCGCCGCGAGGGCCAGGTCGACGGCCTTGCGCATGGCACGGAGGTTGAAGCTCGGGACGAAGCCGGCGTGGAAGTCGGAGAGCTGCACCACGATGAGGCCGTCGAGCGCCGCGGCGGCGTCCGGAGCCACCAGACGCCGGTCCGCGCGGCGGACCCACTGCGCCTCGTGGAACAGGTAGACGAGGCTGAGGGCGGCGGCCGCGTCGATCGCGGCGGCCGCCCTCAGCGCCTTCTTGAGCGGGTCCTTCAGGTCACTCGGCCGGAGAGCTGCCCGGCGCGTCCGCGTCCATCTGGCCGCGCAGGCGCTCGCGCGTCTCCTCGATCTTGCGCTTGAGTGCCTCCGACTGGTCGGCGGCCGACTCCTTGCCGGCTCCGAGCGCCCCCTTGATGCGGTCCACCTGGCCGCCCAGGTCGCCCTCGTCGCCAAAGAGCCGGGCCCGGGTCTCCTTGCCGCTCTTCGGGGCCAGCAGGAGGCCGCCGATCGCGCCGACCACCGCCCCGAACATGAATCCTCCGCGGCGCTTGCGCTTCGCGGCCCTCTTGAGCGCCTTCTTCTCGGCTCTGCCCAACGTGGCACCTCCGCAGTCTCGCATTGCTCTCGCCTATACTACACGGCGCCCGAGAGAGCCCGGGCGCCCGTCGACCACCTGGCGGCGCCCCGGCCCAGCCGCGCGGCGCCCGGCGCCGCTAGAGCAGCCGGGTCTCGTTGATCACCAGGCCGAACGTGCAGCCCAGGAACTCGGCCGCCCGCCGGCACATGACCATGCGCGCGAGGAAGATCTCGAAGTACTGCATCAGCTGGATGATGGCCGTGTCGATGGCGAGCTCCAGCGTGATCGTCCGTGCCTCGCCGTCCACCACGAGATGTGACCGCGTGGTGGCCAGGTTGACGCGGTCGTGGATGTCGTCCGTGCCTGGGTCCGGCACCCGCACGCGGCTGCGATGCACATCCGACTTGTCCCCGAGGATGACGGCCGAGGCGAGCGGGCTCACGGCCTCACCGTACTCTTCCTCGTGGTTGCCGATCGCGCACATCACCTCGGCGTACTCCTCGGGTGGCATCCCGAGGCGCTCCAGCACGTGCTGCGCGAAGAGCGCGGCGGCGATCCCGTGGTCGAGCCGGTTGACGCCGTTGCCCACGTCATGGAGGTAGCCGGCAATGGCTGCCAGCTCGGCTTCGCGCCGCGGCCGCCCAAGGCGCACGAGGACGTCGGAGGCGGTGCCGGCGACGATCCCGGCGTGGCGCGGCCCGTGCTCGGTGTAGCCGAGCACGCCCAGCTTCTCGTTCGCCTTGTCGATGAACACCCGTACCTCGGGGTCGCGGCGCACGTCGTCGATGGTCACCGGCATCTATCTCACCTCGAAGGTCGTCAGGGTCTCGTCCGGCTCCGCGTCACTCACGTCCAGCCAGCCGACCTCGGCCGCCGGCGGGCCAACGCGGCACCAGTCGAGCATGGCGTGCACGGCAGTGGGGTCGCCCTGCAGGCGCAGGGCGACGCAGCCGTCGCTCGTGTTCTTGACCCATCCGCGCAGTCCTAGACGTTCGGCCGCGACTCGGGCGCTGGCTCGATAGTACACGCCCTGCACGCGCCCGTGGACGCTCACGTCGACGGCCTTCATCCCGAGCTCCTCCTCGTCGACGCGCGGCCCGGCCTTCCCTGGGGGTGCGGGCCGCGACTCCCCGCCGGCCCGCCCCGCGTCGCTCACGAGCGGGACGAAGCGACAGCGCGTGTCGAGTCGCTGCGTGTACTCGTCGCCATGGCGCTCGAGCACCGTGAGCACCTGCTCGCCGCGCTGCCGGCCGAGCGGGATCACGAGCCTGCCACCCTCGGCGAGCTGGGCGAGCAGGGGGCGCGGCGTCTCGGCGGTCGCGGCCGCCACCAGGATACCGTCGTACGGCGCGTACTCCGGCCAGCCGCGGGTGCCGTCGGCGACCGCCGTGCGCACGTTCGCGTACGCGAGGCGCGCGAGCACGTGGCGCGCACCCTCGGCCAGCGCCGCCAGCCGCTCGAGCGCGAACACCTCACCGGCCAACTCGGCCAGGACCGCCGTCTGGTAGCCGCTGCCGGACCCCACCTCGAGCACCCGGCTCCGTACGTCCACCGCCAGGAGCTCGGTCATGCGGGCGACCATGTAGGGCTGGGAGATGGTCTGCCCGTAGCCGATGGGGAGTGGCGTGTCGTGGTAGGCCTCGGCGGCGAGGTGCACGGGCACGAACAGGTGGCGCGGCACCGTCTGCATCGCCGCCAGCACGTCGCCGTCGCGGACGCCTCGGGCGCCGATCTGCTCCGCCACCATGCGGGCGCGGCGGGCGCCGTGGTCAGCCGTCGTATCGGTCATCTCTCCCCCTGCGGACGCCGGACCGGCTACGCCCCCCCGCGCAGCCGGCGGTACTTGGCTCGCCGGCGGCGGCTATGCTGCCAGTACATGAGGCCCGTGAATCCGGCCACGCAATAGCCGATGGGCGCGAACAGCAGCGTGAGCACCGTGCCGGCGAACGTCGCCAGATCCTCCCACAGGCTGATCAGCGTCAGCGCGGCGTCGCTCGGCACAGTCCGCGGCCGCGTGATCTGCTTGGTGTACAACGCGCACCACGCGGCGATGGCGCCGAGGACTGCGCCGGCCACGACGAAGGCCCAGCCGGACGGCACCGTGCTGGCGCCGGCGACGGCGCCCATCACCACGCGGTACGGCATCGTGAGGCGGCCTTGCAGCCGGTCCACCTTGGGGATCTTGTCGAAGCTCGACTCGAAGATGGCCAGCACCACGAGCACGACCATGACCAGCCAGTTGTCGAGGAAGCCGAACTGCTCGTTGAGCCCCACGCCCCAGCCGAGGCCGGAGACGACGCCGATCACGGCGACCGTGAGTGAAGGCCGCACGCCGGCGGACGTGCCCAAGCCCAGCATCTGCCCCGCCGCCAACAGCCAAGCGGTCATGACGTTCCCTCCATGGAGGGATTGTACCTGCTGAACGGAGGCGGCGCGGTCGTGCCGACCCAAGGCTAGCGGGTAGCGGACGTCGACGCCGGGTCAGATGAGTGTGGCGGCCGCCGCGCGACGCGAAGGGGGGCGGGTGACCAGGTCGGCCACCCGCCCCGCGACCCAGGCAGCCCGCGCAGCCGCCTGACCGACGTGTGCACGCGCTACGCGTCCTTCGCGTACCGCGCGCGGCCCTCCTCGTAGAGGTCGCCCCCGTGGCAGTCGTTGACGACGGTGGCGGGGAAGTCGACCACCTCCAGGCGAGCCACCGCCTCGGCGCCGAGCCCGGGCCAGGCGATCACCTCGTTGCCGACGATGCGCCTGGCCAGCAGCGCCCCGGCCCCGCCGGTGGCCGCGAAGTACACGGCGGTGTGGTCCTGCATGGCCTGCTTGACCGCGGCGGTGCGCAGGCCCTTGCCGATCATGCCTTTGAGGCCGCGCGCCATCAGCAGCGGCGCGTAGGCGTCCATGCGGCCGCTCGTCGTGGGCCCGGCCGAGCCGATCACCTTGCCGGGCTTGGCCGGGCTCGGGCCCATGTAGTAGACCACGGCGCCCCGCAGCTCGAAGGGCAGCTCTTCGCCGGCCTCGAGCAGCGCGACGAGCCGCTTGTGGGCCGCGTCGCGCGCCTGGTAGATCACGCCGGTGATCTCCACCGTGTCACCGGCGCGCAGTTCCTTGACCGCCTCCTCCGTGAGAGGGGTCGTGATCTTCTTGACACCCATCGCTCCTCCCCTCCCTCAGAGTTCCACGCTCTTGTGCCGCTGCGCATGGCACTGCACGTTGACGGCCATCGGCATGCTGGCGATGTGGCAGGGCATCTCCTCGATGAACACGGCCAGCGCCGTGGTGCTGCCGCCGAGGCCCTGCGGGCCGATGCCGAGGGCGTTGAGGCGCCCGAGCAGCTCCGCCTCCATCGCGGCGACGCGCGGGTCGCGGTGGACCGAGCCGATCTCCCGCAGCAACGCCTTCTTGGCCAGCACCGTGACCATGTCGATGGTGCCACCGATGCCGACGCCGATGACCACGGGCGGGCACGGGTTGCTGCCGGCGCGGCTCACGGTGTCGACGACGGCCTGGGACATGCCCTCCCAGCCCTGCGCCGGCTTGAGCATGTTCAGGGAGCTCATGTTCTCGGCGCCGCCGCCTTTGGCCATCATCGTCAGGCGCAC
>JBAZPK010000184.1:0-4974 GCA_041648235.1 Thermoleophilia bacterium | reverse complement strand
ACTCGTGAACGATGCCCGGTACATCAAGATCTTCGATACCACGCTGCGCGACGGCGAGCAGGCGCCCGGCGCCAGCATGAACAAGGCCGAGAAGCTCGAGGTGGCGAGGCAGCTCGCCAGGCTCGGGGTCGACATCATCGAGGCGGGGTTCCCCATCGCCTCTCCGGATGACTTCGAGGCCGTGCGCACCATCGCCCGCGAGGTCAAGGGCCCGCGCATCGCCGGTCTGGCGCGGGCCATCGGCAAGGACATCCGCGTCTGCTGGGACGCCGTGAAGGTGGCGCCCAAGGCGCGCATCCACACCTTCATCAGCACCAGCGCCGTGCAGATGAAGTACCAGATCAGAAAGTCGCCCGACGAGGTGCTGGCCGACACCCACGCCATGGTCACGCTGGCGCGCGATCTGGCGGCCACGCACGCCGACGCCGACGTGGAGTTCAGTGCCATGGACGCGAGCCGCTCCGAGCCCGAGTTCCTGGCCAAGGTGTTCGGCGCGGCCGTGGAGTGCGGCGCCACCACGATCAACGTGCCCGACACCGTGGGCTACGCCCTCCCCCTCGAGTTCGGCGACTTCCTGCGCCGGCTCTACGAGCTCTGCCCGTCGCTGCACGACGTCACGGTGAGCGTGCACTGCCACAACGACCTCGGCCTGGCGACGGCCAACTCGCTCGCCGCCGTGCGCGCCGGCGCCACCCAGGTGGAGTGCGCCGTCAACGGCATCGGCGAGCGCGCCGGCAACACCTCGCTCGAGGAGGTCGTCATGGCCATCCGCACGCGCGGCGAGTACTTCGCCTGCGTCACCGGGGTCGTCACCACCGAGATCGCGCGCACGAGCCGCCTGGTGAGTACCGTCACCGGCTATCTGATCCAGCGCAACAAGGCTATCGTGGGCCGCAACGCCTTCGCCCACGAGAGCGGCATCCATCAGGCGGGGGTCCTCAACGAGCCGAGCACCTTCGAGATCATGCAGCCGGCCGACGTGGGCCTCGCCGAGAGTGACCTCGTGCTCGGCAAGCACTCCGGCCGCCACGCCCTGCGGGCCAAGCTGGCCGAGCTCGGCTACCAGCTCTCCGAGCCGGACCTGGACGAGGCCTTCACGCGCTTCAAGGCGGTGGCCGACAAGAAGAAGCAGGTCACCGTGCTCGACCTGGAGGCGCTCGTCTCCGAGGAGATCCGCGAGCGCCAGGATCACTTCACGCTGCGCAGCTTCGTGAACCAGTCGGGTTCAGCCATCATCCCCACCAGCCAGGTGGAGGTGGAGGCGCGCGGCAAGATCAAGCGCGGCAAGAGCTTCAGCAACGGCACCGTCGAGAGCGTGTTCAAGGCCATCGACAACGCCGTGGGCATCAAGGGCAGCCTGGCCGACTACCAGGTGCGGGCCATCTCGGCCGGCAAGGACTCGCTCGCCGAGGTTCGCGTGGCGGTGATCGTGAACGAGCGTTCGTTCAACGGCCAGGCGGTGAGTTTCGACGTCATGGAAGCCTCGGCGAAGGCCTATGTGCGGGCCGTCAACAACGCCGCGGCCGCAGGGGAGGTTTGATGGGTTCCACGATCACCGAGAAGATCCTCGCCCGCGCCGCGGGGCGCGAGGAGGTGCGTGCCGGGGAGATCATCGAGGCCAGGGTGGACCTGGCCTTGGCCAACGACGTGACGGCGCCGCTGGCGATCGCCGAGTTCGAGAAGGCCGGGTTCACGCAGGTCTTCGACCCAGCCCGCATCGCCCTGGTGCCCGACCACTTCACGCCCAACAAGGACATCAAGGCGGCCGGCCAGAGCAAGAAGGTGCGCGAGTTCGCCCGCAAGCACGAGATCGTCAACTACTTCGAGGTCGGGCGCGTGGGCATCGAGCACGTGCTGCTGCCCGACCTGGGCCTCGTGGCGCCGGGCGACCTCGTGATCGGCGCCGACAGCCACACCTGCACCTACGGCGCCGTGGCCGCCTTCAGCACCGGCGTGGGCAGCACCGACTTCGCCGCCGCGATGGCCTGGGGCCACGTCTGGCTGCGAGTGCCCGAGAGCCTCAAGTTCGTGTACTCGGGCGAGCTCCAGCCGTGGGTGACCGGCAAGGACCTCATCCTCCACACCATCGGCCTGATCGGCGTCGACGGCGCCCTCTACCAGGCCATGGAGTTCGCCGGCGAGACCATCGAGGGCCTCTCCATGGACGCGCGTTTCACGATGTGCAACATGGCGATCGAGGCCGGCGGCAAGAGCGGCATCGTGGGCTTCGACGAGAAGACCGCGAGCTACCTGCAGAGCCGGCCGGAGGGCAGCCACGCGCGCGTCGCCGGCGAGGTCTTCGCCAGCGACCGCGACGCGAGCTACGCGCGCGTGCTCGAGATCGACGCCGCCGCCGTGCCGGCGACGGTGAGCCGGCCGCACCTGCCGAGCAACGCCGCCCCGGCGGCCGAGCTCGGCGGCATCGCCATCGACCAGGTCGTGATCGGCAGCTGCACCAACGGCCGCCTCGAGGATCTGCGCCAGGCGGCGTCCATCCTGCGCGGCAAGAAGGTCCACCCCGACGTGCGCTGCATCATCCTGCCGGGCACCCAGCAGGTGTGCCTCGACGCCGCCGCCGACGGCACCATGCAGACGCTCATCGAGGCGGGCTGCGCCTTCAGCACGCCCACCTGCGGGCCCTGCCTCGGCGGCCACATGGGCGTCCTCGCCGAGGGCGAGCGTGCCGTGGCCACTACCAACCGCAACTTCGTCGGGCGCATGGGCCACCCGGGCAGCGAGGTCTACCTGGCGAGCCCGTATGTGGCCGCCGCCTCGGCCCTGGCCGGCCACATCGCCACGCCCGACGAAGCCGGCGCGGGCAAGGGAGGCGCGCGATGATCTTCGAGGGCACCGTCCACGCCTACGGGCGCGACGTCGACACCGACGTCATCATCCCGGCGCGCTACCTCAACACCAACGACCCGGCCGAGCTCGCCCGGCACTGCATGGAGGACATCGACGCCGGCTTCGTGGAGCGCGTGCGCCCCGGCGACATCATCGTGGCGCGCGAGAACTTCGGCTGCGGCAGCTCGCGCGAGCACGCCCCCGTGGCCATCAAGGCCTCGGGGGTGAGCGCCGTCGTGGCCGCGAGCTACGCGCGCATCTTCTACCGCAACGCCATCAACACCGGGCTGCCGATCGTGGTGTGCCCGGCGGCGGCGCGGGACGCGCAGGCCGGGGACCGGCTGCGCGTCGACCTCGCCGCCGGCACGGTCGAGAACGTCACGCAGGGCAAGCGGTATGCCGCCGAGCCCTTCCCGCCGTTCATGCAGGACCTCATCGACCGCGGCGGGCTGCTCGAGTACGTCAAATCGCGCCTCGCGTCGGAGGGCGCGTGAATAGCCACCGTAGGCAGGCTATCGAGCGGGACGCCGGAGGCGAACCGCTCAGTAGCCGCCGTAGAAAGGCCACCGAAGGCGAGCCTTCGTGCGGGGCAGCGCAGCAGCACCACACATTGGCTCTCGAGCGGGGCACCGGAGGAACACCGCTCTGCGCCGTCACCGGTACGCCGGGCAGCGCCTGAACGGCGCGAGCCGAACGGGCACGGACTCACTGCAAGACCATCCGTCATCGGAGAGAGGAACCATGGGGAAGACGTACAAGATCGCGGTGTTGCCGGGCGATGGCACTGGACCCGAGGTGATCGCTGAGGGATTGAAAGTCCTGCAAGCGGCCGCCGCCAAGCACCACTTCACGCTTGACCTGACGCACTACGATTTCGGCGGCGAGCGCTACATGCGCACCGGCGAGATCCTGCCGGCCTCGGCCGTCGAAGAGCTGAAGGGATTCGATTCGATCTACCTCGGCGCCGTGGGGCACCCGGACGTCGAGCCCGGCATCCTTGAAAAGGGCCTCCTCCTCCGCCTCCGCTTCGAGCTGGACCAGTACATCAACCTGCGCCCCGTGCGTCTCTACCCCGGCGTCGAGACTCCGCTGAAGGACAAGGGCCCGAAGGAGATCGACTACACGGTGGTCCGCGAGAACTCCGGCGACATGTACGCCGGCGGCGGCGGCATCATGATGAAGGGCACGCTGCAGGAAGTCGCCGTGCAGAACATGCTGTACAGCTGCGCCCAGGTCGACCGCTGTCTGCGCTGGGCGTTCGAGTACACGCGCGAGCATGGCAAGAAGGCGCGCGGCATCGGCCCGGACAACACCCTCGGCCTGGTGGGCAAGACCAACGTGCTGACGTACGTCTACGACCTCTGGTTTCGCCGCTTCAACTTGATCGGCGAAGACGAGTACTCGGACATCAAGCGCGAGTACTACCACGTGGACGCCACGTGCATGTGGATGGTCAAGAGCCCGGAGTGGTTCGACGTCCTGGTGACCGGCAACATGTTCGGCGACATCATCACGGACCTGGGCGCCATCACCCAGGGCGGGATGGGCGTGGCTGCCGGCGGCAACATCAACCCCGAGGGCGTCAGCATGTTCGAGCCCATCGGCGGTTCGGCGCCCAAGTACACCGGCCTTGGTGTGATCAACCCCATCGCAGCCATCCTGGCCGGCGCGATGATGCTCGACACCTTGGGCGAGAGCCAGGCGGCGCAGGAAGTCGAGAGCGCCGTGGCCGAGGTCACCGGCACCAAGATGAAAGGCATGGCGTCCGGCCAGATGGGCTACTCGACGTCTGAGGTCGGCGACCTCGTGGCCGAGCGCGTTTGACCGGGTGCGGGAGGCTATGTTAACCCTTAAGTAGAGGTTGAAGCTGACGCGCTGAGTGCGAGTGAAGGACAGGAGGACCGATGCCCATCCCGGAAGTCGAGAAGATCTGGTTCAACGGCGAGCTCGTGCCCTGGCACGAGGCCAAGGTCCACGTGCTCACGCACGCCCTGCACTACGGCTCGGGCGTCTTTGAGGGTATCCGCTGCTACAGCACCCCCAAGGGGCCCGCGGTCTTTCGCCTGACCGAGCACCTCGAGCGCCTGGTGCGCTCGGCGAAGCTCTACTACATGCCGGTGCCGTACTCGG
>JBAZPK010000183.1:0-5010 GCA_041648235.1 Thermoleophilia bacterium | reverse complement strand
ATGACCGCTCGCGGCACCTTCTACTTCCGCGCCGTGATGGTCGCAGACAGCGACAACCTGCGCGGCCAGAGCACGACGGTCAAGCTGGTCGTCAGGTAAGACTGGCTCGCGCGGAGCCCGCGGGCTCCGCACCTGCCGCAGCGGAAGGGCGGCTCCCCCTCGCGGGGAGCCGCCCTTTCTCGTTCCCGGCCCCGGCGGAGCCCGGCGCCCGGCCGAAGCCGGCCGCCCGCCCGGCGTCCACGCTCTGGGCCCTTGCCGAATCGGCTTCCGAAACGGTCAATTCGTTGCCGAACCCTACACTTGCCAGGGAACCCGGTATAGACTGTGGCGCGCGAGCCTTTCCGACTCGCCCAAACAGTCATCGCGCCGTCCGCGGCGCGGTCTCCGGGGGCCCGAGCGCCCCCGCCGACTCAGGGGGCTGAGATACGCACTGTGAGGTGGTAGGCCAAGCGTAGCGCAGTATCGTCAGCGCGTCTCGAGCGGGCTTGCGCCGCAAGCGCGGCCGGACGTGCCGCACCGCAGGACCATCGTCAAGAGCACCCCCGGCCTCATCCTCGCGCGAAGGCGCCCGGCCGGGCGACGCAAAGGAGCTGACCCAGCATGGCAGAGACCCCGGGAGTCGATCGCAAACGCGTCGCCGAGCTCATGGAGCGCGAGGAGAAGCGCCTTGAGGATTCCACCCCCAAATCGTTCGCGCTCTATCAGCGGGCGATCAAGCACCTGCCGATGGGCGTGGCCTCGACCTACCACGCGAGGGAGCCCTACCCCGTGTACTACACCCACGGCAAAGGCTCGAAGATCTACAGTGTCGACGGCCAGGAGATCAGCGACTTCCATAACGGGTACGGCTGCATGGTGCAGGGCCACGCCCATCCCCTGATCGTCGAGGCCATCCAGCAGCGGGCGCCCCTCGGCACCCAGTTCGGCCTGCCCACGGAGGACGCCATCACCATGGCCGAGCACCTCGCCGGCGCCTTCAAGCTGCCGCAGTGGCGCTTCGTCAACTCAGGCTCCGAGGCCACGATGGACGCCATCCGCGTCGCCCGCGGCTTCACCGGCCGGGAGACGATCGTCAAGATGTTCGGCTCCTACCACGGGCACCACGACTACGTGATGGTGTCGATCGGCGTCAAGGACTACGGCGCCATCGGCCCGCGCGACGACTACAAGAGCTTCTCCTACGGGGCCGGTATCCCGCAGAGCTCCATCGATCTCACCGTCCCGGTGCCCTTCAACGACATCGAGAACATGACCAGGCGCATCGAGCGGCTCGTCGACGAGGGCCGCGCCCCGGCCTGCGTCATCATGGAGCCCGCGATGATGAACCTCGGCGTGGTCCTGCCGGAGCCGGGCTTCCTGCAGGGTGTGCGCGACCTCACCAGGAAGCACGGGATCGTGCTCATCTTCGACGAGGTCAAGACCGGCATCTGCACGGCCCGCGGCGGCTCCGTGGAGCGTTGGGGCGTCGTCCCCGACATGATCTGCCTGGGCAAGGCCCTCGCCGGGGGCACGCCCTGCGGCGCCATCGGCGGCAGCGAGGAGATCATGGCGCGGGTGAACGACGGCACCGTGTTCCAGGTGGGCACGTACAGCGGCAACCCGCTCTCCATGGCGGCCGCCCGCGCCAGCTTCGAGCAGGTCATGACCGACGACGCCTACGCACACCTCAACTACCTCAACGACCGCCTCGTCGCCGAGTGCGACGCCGTGAACGAGAAGTACGGCTTCGCGGCTTACACGGTCGGGATCTCGTCCAAAGGCTGCGTCAACTTCGCCACCCGGAAGATCACCGACTACGAGTCGTTCATCAGGTATCAGGATCACGAGCTCGTCGATCTGGCGTGGCTCTACAACTTCAACCGCGGCGTGGTCATCGCCCCCGGCCGGGAGGAGGAGTGGACGCTCTCGATCGCCCACACCGACGAGGACATCGACCGCTTCGTGGGCGCCTACGACCAACTCGTGCACGACGTCACGGCGTAAGACGGACGCCTGGGCCGGCGGCCGAAGGGCCTCCGGCCACCCGCCCCGCCGTCACTCAGGCGTCAGGACGCTCCAGTCGATCTCGTCCCCACGGGCGAGCGGCGGCGCGCTGTCGCCCGGCGCCGCCGAGCCGGCGTCGAGCAGCCGGCTCACCTCGGCCCAGACGCTGTCACGGTGAGCCTGGAACTCCTGATCCTGCCGAGCCTGGGCACGCGGGCCGGCCTTGACCAGGACCACCCCGGCCTCGGCGAGCCGGCCGAGGATGGAGATCACCGTGACCTCCTCGAGACGGCTGGCGGCGGTGATCTCACGCACCGTGCGGCGGCCGTCCACCTGCGCGAGCACGATGAGCTCGTCACGGCCCATGAGCAGCGCATTGCGCGGCAGGCTGTCGTAGTCCGCGTTGCGCACGAGGACGGTGTTGGCCTGCCCGAGGGTCTCCACCGCCAGGCAGTAGGCACCGCCGAGGGCCGAGATCTCGAGCAGCACCGACTGGGTGTCGACGGTGATGAAGTCGACCCGCCGAGGAGCGGGATCGACCACGAAGACGAAGTTCCCGGTGGTCTCGACCTTGGCGGCCACGAGGGTGTTGGCGACCTGGCGGGAGAGCACCTCGCGCAGGTCCTGCTCGCTCACGTGGCCGCGCTCGACCAGCAGCGTGCCCAGGAGCCGAGGCTTCGCCTCCTGGGCCGACAGCGCCTCCTCGAGCTGCGCCTCGTCCACGAGGGCGCGCTTGAGCAGCTGGCTGCCGATGACGGTGTCGGCCGCGACCCGCGTGGAGTCGCGTGTCTCGGCGATGCTCCCGTGGACGAAGCGCACATCCATGAGGCGCTGGGGGCACTCGATGTGCAGCGTACCCGACCGCCGCGCGCGGCCGAGCATCTGGAGGATCTCGACGACCCCGAAAGTGTCAAGTGTGCCCTGCATGGTCGGCCGAAGTCTATAATCGGCCCCTGTGAACGTCGACCTGCATACGCACACCTACCCGGCGTCCGATTGCTCGCGCATCAGCCACCGCGACTACATCGCCTGGTGCGTGGACAACGCCGTCGAGGCCGTGGCGCTCACCAATCATGGGGACGTCGGCGACAACCGGCAGCTCGCCGATGCCCTGGACGCCGAGGGCGTACTGCTCGTCCACGGCGTCGAGATCAGCACTTTGTTCGGCGATTTCGTCGTCTTCTCTCCCGACCTGGACTACCTCGCCGGCTTCAAGGCGCTCCAGGGAGCGCCCCGCCCGGGCGAGCTCGCCGAGCACGCCGCCCTCGTGTGGGTGCACCCCGGGGCCGGCGGCGGCCGCAGCGGCTCCGTCTACTACGCCGGCCTCGAGCGCAGCGTCGCCGGGGTGATCGACGCCGTGGAGGTCTTCAACGGCACCTGGCTCGGCAGCCGCTACGTCGCCATCGCCGAATCCATCGCCGACCAGCTGGGCGTCGCGCGCACCGGAGGCAGCGACGCGCACGAGGTGGGCCGCCTCATGGCCTGCTACACGGAGCTGCCGGACCCGGTGCGCTCCACCGCCGACGTGGTCACCGCGCTCAAGCTCGGCCGTACCACCCCCCACCGCCCTGAGGCGCTGCGCCGGCGGCGCTTCGGCATCTTCTAGGAGGCGCCCCAGATGGTGAGCTTCGAGGTGCGGACACCGCGGCGGGCGGTGCTCGTGGACATCAGCGCCGAGGTTGCGGCCGCCGTCAATGAGTCGGGCGTCACGGACGGCGTCGTCCTGGTGTACGTGCCGCACACGACCGCCGGCGTCACGATCAACGAGAACGCCGACCCCTCGGTGCGCGCTGACCTCCTGCTCGCGCTCGAGCGCCTCGTCCCCCTCAGCCTGCCGTTCGCGCACCAGGAGGGCAACTCCGACGCCCACGTGAAGGCCAGCCTGATGGGCAGCAGCGCCAGCGTGCCGCTGCACGGCGGCCGGCTGCAGCTCGGCACCTGGCAGGGGATCTACCTCGCCGAGTTCGACGGGCCGCGGCGGCGGCGGGTGCTGGTGAGCGTCAGCGCCGCAGGCTGACAGGCCCCCGCGCGCCCGCGACCCGGCTGCGGCCGCCTCAGCGGCCGAGGGCGCGCTCGAAGTGATGGCGGAGGGGGTCGGCGTTGAGCCGGCCTCCGCCGTGCTTGAGCAGCAGGCGCTCGGCGGTGAAGTGCTGGCCGTTGGACCACAGCTCCCGGACCCAGGCGCCGGCCGCCGCCTCGCGGAACCACTCCATGCCGTAGCGGTCCTGCAGCATCATGCGGAAGGCGCCCTCGAGCATCCAGGCGCGCAGGTAGCTGGCGCAGTAGAAGCCATCGTCAACGTCGGTAAGGTAGTTCTCGGGCGGCACCTCGACCAGCGTGGCCTCGCTCAAGAAGCCGCTGTACCGCGCGGCCATGGCATCGAGCGATCCGGTCTGCTCGTGCAGCTGGTTCTCGTAGAGCAGCTTGGCGGCGTAGCGCCGCATGAAGTAGAGATCGCTGACGTGCGCGAAGCGCAGGAAGTCGTCGCAGTCCTCGTACTCGAGGTAGTGCCGCAGCCACTCGCGGTTGAGCACGAGGTGGTCGAACGTGAAGGCGAAGGCCTCGGTGACGGCGTTGTCGCCAAGATGGCGATACTCGAAGGGCAGCTGGGGGGAGATGTGCGCGAAGTGCTCCGTGTGCCCGGCCTCGTGCAGAAGAGCGATGTAGTCGTCCTGCCCACCCTGCGGCAGCACTGAGAGGTAGATCTCGTCGGGGACGCGGACCGGCGAGCAGAAGGCACGCGGCGACTTGAGCTCCCGGACCGCCGTGTCGAGGTGCACGTTGGCCTGCGCGTCGAGGTCGATGCGCATCCCGGCCAGCGTGGCGCGGAGCGTGGGGATCAGGCCTTCGGCGGTGAAGACGTGGTCGTAGGCGGGGGCCCGCCACAGATACGGCAGGTCTGCGTAGGTGAGGTCGTCGAGCGTCATGCCGAGGCGCTCACGCACCTGCCGCGCCAGCACCCGCTCGTACAGGCCGGCGGTGTCGCCCAGGAAGCCCTGGAGCTCCGCCCCGAGCATCCCGTAGTCG
>JBAZPK010000182.1:0-5028 GCA_041648235.1 Thermoleophilia bacterium | reverse complement strand
CGACGACCGCCGCGGCCCCGGCGTCGACGAGAGCTACACGGAGCGTAAGCACGTGGAACGCCCCGCCGGGCCCACGCCCGAGGTCGACCTGCCGCTGTTCGCCGAGCTCGGCCTCAGCGGCGACCTCCTCGCCGGCATCGCCTCCATGGGTTACCAGACGCCCACTCCCATCCAGGAACAGGCCATCCCACGCGTCCTCGCAGGTCGCGATGTGGTGGGCTGTGCGCAGACCGGTACCGGCAAGACGGCCGCTTTCGTCCTGCCCATCTTGCAGCGCATGACAGGCCCGACCGTCGCCGACGGCCGCACCGCCCACCCGTCCGCCCTCGTGGTCACGCCCACCCGCGAGCTCTGCGGCCAGATCGAGGAGGTCGGCGAGACGCTCAGCACCTTCACCGGCCGCTCCGTGATCGCCGTCTTCGGCGGCGTGCCCTACGACCCCCAGGCCCGGAAGGTCCGCCGGGGCGTGGACCTGCTCGTCGCCACGCCCGGGCGCCTGCTCGACATGCTGCGCCAGGGCGACATCCTGCTCGACAAGGTCGACACGCTGGTGCTCGACGAGGCCGACCGCATGCTCGACATGGGCTTCTGGCCGGACGTCAAGCGCATCATCGACGCCATCCCCGCGAAGCGCCAGAATCTCTTCTTCAGCGCCACGATGAGCAAGCAGGTGCTGAGCATCATCGAGGACACCCTGCACGAGCCGATCTTCATCGAGCTCGGCGGCAGCGCCATGCCGGTGGACGGCGTCGAGCAGAGGGTGATGCCGGTCAACCACGACCAGAAGGTCGACCTTCTGGTGGAGTACTTCCGCCACCACGACCCCGAGCGCACCCTGGTGTTCACCCGCACCCGGCGCCGCGCCGAGCGCCTGGCGCGCACGCTCAACAAGGCCGGCATCACCTGCGAGGCGATCCACGGCGACCGCACCCAGGGCCAGCGCCAGAAGGCACTGGACGGCTTCAAGGCCGGCAAGATCGCCGTGCTCGTGGCCACCGACGTCGTGGCGCGCGGCATCGACGTCGACAACATCACCCACGTGATCAACTTCGACATCCCCACCAACCCTGAGGACTACGTGCATCGCATCGGGCGCACGGCCCGCGCCGGCGCCAGCGGCATCGCCGTGAGTCTGCTCACCGGGGAAGAGGTGCACGAGCTCAAGGCCATCGAGCGGCTCATCGGCGCCACGCTCGAGCGCCACGACCTGCCGCACTTCGAGTACGAGAAGCGCTCGATCCCCGAGTCGCACCAGGTGCAGGCCAGGCCGGGCAAGCTGGTGTGGAACGGGGGCGCCAAGCGCTCGGCCGCCCGCGGCATCCGCCGCAAGCCGCCGCGCCGCGCCGCGTCACACTGAAGAACGCGAGGATCCGCCGGCGGGCGTCAGCCCGCCGGCGCGGAGTTCGTTGAGGTCGCGGCGGCTGGAAAGGCCGCCGCGACCTTTGCTATACTGCCGTTCCCGCGTGGGCGACTAGCTCAGTTGGGAGAGCGCCAGCTCGACAAGCTGGAGGTCGTTGGTTCGAAACCAACGTCGCCCACCATCTCTCCGCACTCTTCCGGCGTGCCCTCATTGCGTCCCGCTTCTAGCGCGTGCAGCGGGGTGCGCGGACGCGGCCGGTGAGGCGGCCTCAGCCGGCGGCGATCGCCGCGCTCGCGGCGCGCAGGAGGCCGCCGACCGCCCGGCAGGCGGAGTCGGCGTCGGCGCTGCCCGCCACCAGGTCGATGAGGGCACTGCCGACGATGACACCGTCGGCGAGGCCCGCCACGCGGGCCGCCTGCTCCGGCGTCGAGATCCCGAATCCCACAGCCACCGGCGCGTCGGTGCGCGCGCGCAGGCGCGCGAGCAGCGCCGGCAGCTCCGCGCTCGTCTCGGCGCGGGCGCCGGTGACGCCGGTGACGGCGACGCAGTAGATGAAGCTCGTCGCCGCCTCGGCCACGAGGTCGAGGCGTGCGTCGGTGCTGGTCGGCGTCGCCATCGGCACGAGGCTGACGCCGTTCGCGGCCGCCAGGGCGGTGAGGCCGCCGGCCTCGGCGGCCAGAGCCGCCGGGCCTCCGGCGGCCTCGTCCAGCGGGAGGTCGGGGATCACCAGGGCCTCCACGCCGGCGCCCCTGGCCCGGGCGAAGAAGCGCTCCGGGCCGTAGGCCAGCACCGTGTTGAGGTAGGTGAGCACCACGAAGGGGACGGCCGCGCTGTGCGCGGCAGCCAGGCCGAGCACATCCTCCGGCGTGACGCCGGCAAGCAAGGCCTCATGCGTCGAGCGCTGCACGACCGGCCCGTCGGCGATTGGGTCCGAGAAGGGGATGCCGAGCTCGACGACGTCGGCGCTGGCGGCGATCAGCTCGGCGATGAGGCGGCCGCTGACCGCGAGGCCGGGGTGCCCGCCGGTGAGGTAGGGGATGAGCGCCGCGCGCCGCGCGCGCGGCGCCGCGAAGGCCTCCTTGAGGCGCGGGGCGAGGGCGCCGGCGGCGCTGCCGGGGGCGGCGCTCACGGCGCCTTCTCGAGCAGCGCGGCGACCTCGTGCACGTCCTTGTCGCCGCGCCCCGAGAGATTGACGACCACCAGGTCGCCGGCGGCGAACCGCGTGCCCGCGGGGTCGAACGGGCCGGCCTGGCCCTCGGCGGCAAGGCGGCCGCCGGCCGGCGCCGCCGCGGCCGGCGCCGGGCAGGGCCCACGCAGCACGTAAGCCACGGCGTGGGCGCTCTCCAGGGCCGGGATGATGCCCTCCAGCTCGGCCAGCGTCGTGAAGGCGGCCAGGGCCTCGGCGTCGGTGGCCGCCGCATACAAGGCTCGGCCCGAGTCCTTGAGCCACGAGTGCTCGGGCCCGACGCCCGGGTAGTCGAGGCCGGCCGAGACAGAGTGCGCCTCGGCCACCTGGCCCCAGGCGTCCTGCAGCAGGTAGCTGAACGAGCCGTGCAGCACGCCCGGCGTGCCCTTTGCGAGTGGGGCCCCGTGGCGGCCACCCAGCCCTTCACCGGCCGCCTCCACGCCCGTCAGGCGCACCGGCAGGTCGCGGAAGGCGTGGAAGAGCCCCATGGCGTTGGAGCCGCCGCCCACGCAGGCCACGAGCTCGTCGGGCAGGTGCCCGTAGCGTTCTCGCACCTGGGCGATCGCCTCGGCGCCGATCACGGCCTGGAAATCCCGCACCATAGCCGGGTAGGGTGCCGGCCCGGCCACCGAGCCGATGCAGTAGAAGGTGTGGCCCACGTTGGTGACCCAGTCACGCAGGGCCTCGTTCATGGCGTCCTTGAGCGTCCGCGAGCCGCTTTCCACAGGCACGACGGTGGCGCCCAGGAGGCGCATCCGCACCACGTTGAGCTCCTGGCGGCGGACGTCCTCGGCGCCCATGTAGACGGCGCACTCGAGGTCGAGGAGGGCGCAGGCGGTGGCCGTGGCCACGCCGTGCTGCCCGGCGCCCGTCTCGGCGATCACGCGCCGCTTGCCCATGCGCTTGGCGAGGAGGGCCTGGCCGAGGACGTTGTTGATCTTGTGGGCGCCGGTGTGGCAGAGGTCCTCGCGCTTGAGCAGGACGGTGGCGCCGCAGCGCTCGCTGAGCCGCGCCGCGTGGTACAGCGGCGTGGGCCGGCCGGCGTACTCGGTGAGGAGGCGCGCGAGCTCGGCCTGGAAGGCCGCGTCGGCGCGCGCCTCCTCGTAGGCCCCCGTGAGCTCGTCGAGGGCGGGGATGAGTGTCTCCGGGACGTAGCGGCCGCCGTAGGGGCCAAAGCGGGTCTCGATCGTCATGCGGTGGGGGCTCCGTGTCCGTGAGTGCCGGCGACGGCCGCGAAGAAGGCGGCCAGCAGGGCCGGGTCCTTGACGCCCGGCTCGGCCTCGACGCCGCTGCTGACGTCGACGACCTGCGGGTGCAGGGCGGCGATGGCGCGGCCGACGTTGGTCGCCGTGAGACCGCCGGCGAGGATGAAACGCTCGTGGGCCGGCGGCCCCTGCCGGGCCAGCGCCTCCCAGTCGAGCGCCACGCCGGTGCCGCCGTAGGCGCCGGGGCCGCGGGCGTCGAGCAGCACCAGGTCGGCGTCGGCGGCGTCGGGAGTGTCGGCCGCCGCGATGATGAGGAGCGTGAGGCCGCGGCCCGCGGCCGCGGCCCGAACCTCACCGACCGTGGGCCCGTCGCTGCCGGCGGAGAGCTGCACGGCGCGCAGGTCGGCGTAGTCGAGCGCCGCGGCGATCCACTCCGGCGGCTCGGTGGTGACGACGCCCACGGTGAGCGTGCCTCCGGCCTCGCCGGCGAGCCAGCAGGCGCGCTCCGGCGTCACCTGCCGCGGGCTTTCGCTGAGCACGAACCCGCAGGCGCAGGCGCCGAGGCGTACGGCGGCGCGCACATCGCTGTCGCGGGTCAGGCCGCAGACCTTGACGCGCGTCACGCGGCGCCTCCGGGCGGCACTCCCCGCAGCCCGGCTACCACGTCGGCGAGGTGCTCGTGCGGCGTGCACACCAGCGCCTCGCCCACGAGGATCGCCTGGGCGCCGGCGGCGCGCAGGCGGCGGGCCTCTCCCGGCGAGCCGATGCCGCTCTCGCTGACGAGGAGCACGCAGGCCCCGATGAGGCTGCTGAGGCGCTCGGTGACGGCGAGGTCCACCTCGAGGGTGCGCAGGTCGCGGTTGTTGATGCCCATGAGCGGCGCGCCGACCGCGTAGGCGCGCTCGATGTCGTCGGCGTCGTGGACCTCGACGAGCGCGTCAAGGCCGCAGTCCAGGCATTCGTCGAGCAGCAGGCCGAGGGTGTGCCCGGGCAGGGCCGCGGCGATGAGCAGCACGGCCGCGGCGCCGGCGTCGGCCGCCTCCCACACCTGGTACGGGTCGATGATGAAGTCCTTGCGCAGCACGGGGATCCTGACGGCCGCCGCCACGGAGCGCAGGTCCCCCAGCGAGCCGCCGAAGCTCTCGGGCTCGGTGAGCACCGAGATGGCGTCGGCCCCGGCGGCCTCGTAGGCCCGCGCCTGGGCGACGGCGTCCAGGCCCGGGGCGAGGTCGCCCTTGCTGGGCGAACGCCGCTTGACCTCGGCGATGATCGCCAGC
>JBAZPK010000181.1:0-5063 GCA_041648235.1 Thermoleophilia bacterium | reverse complement strand
GCATCGGCCTCCAGAGCCGCGGCAGCGAGCCGCGTCGAACGCGGCTCGTGGTCCTGCGGAGTATCCCACGGACGGCCGCGGCGCGGCGCCGGGCGGCGTTCCGGGAAGCGATCCGGAGACGCCGTTCGCGGCGATCCGCCCCGCGCATTCAGCCTCGAGCATGGTAGGGTGACGATGACCGTCGTGCCACTGGGCCGGGGCTCACAGGGGGTGCCATGCGATCCTTTTCGATCCGCTCCGTGCATTCGACCCGGCTCGTTCGTGTGGCGCTCGGACTGGCCGCGGTCCTCGTCGGCGTCGCCCTGGCCGCGCCGGCGGCTCGTGCTGCCGCGCCGGTCCTTACGCTCACGGCGGCGCCCGACGTGGTCCTGGCCGGGACCCCGACCACCGTCACGGCGCACATCGACGTGCCGGGCGCTTCGCTCATCCTGAGCCGCCAGCGCGCCGGGGAAGCCGACTTCACGGTGCTGCGCACCATCGTCGCCGGCGCCGACGGCTCCGTCGCATGGCGCCCGGAGCCGTCGCGTTCGCTCATCTACCGCGTCGAGTTCGCGGGCGACTCCGTATGGGACGCCACGGCGGCCGAGGCGGCGATCGCCGTGCGGCCGCGGCTCTTCCTGGCGGCGCCCAAGGCGGTCTACCAGGGCCGGACGGCCGTCTTCACGGCGCGGGTCGCCCCGGCCCATCCGGGCGCCGCGGTCGAGCTGCAGCGGCGCCAGGACGGCGTCTGGACACCCTGGCAGACGCTCACGCTCGACGCCGAGTCGCGCGCCGTCTACCGCTGGCCGACCGTCGTGAAGGGGCAGTTCGCCTTCCGTCTCGTGATGGCCGCCGACGCCGGCCACACCGATGGCGTCAGCCTCAGGCGGGTCGTCGCCGTGCAGGAGCCGAACCCGTACAACGTGCCGGCCAGCGCAGCCCGCTTCATCGTCGTCGACAAGTCGCAGTACAAGCTCTACTACTTCGAGTACGGGCGCATCGTGCGCGTCTTCGCCTGCGTGCTCGGCAAGCCCTCGACGCCGACGCCGCTGGGCAAGTTCAAGATCTACGCCAAGGACACCTTCCCGGCAGTCAGCTCGTACGGCCCCCGGCGCCTGCGCTACATGGGCCTCTTCGCCATCCACGGCACCGACGAGCCCTGGCTGCTGCAGCGCTTCCCGCGCAACTACTCACACGGCTGCACGCGCCTGGCCAACTCGAACATCCTCTGGCTCTTCGATCGCTGCCGCGTGGGCACCCGGGTGTGGAACGTGCCGTGACGGCTCAGGAGCCGGAGCGCTCGCCGGCTGGCCCGCTGGAGCGCTCGCCGGCACCGCCGCCGCCCCTGCAGCGCCGGCCTCAGCCGCCGCCGCCCGTGCCTTGGAGCGGCGCTCCAGCACACTCGGGCCTCAGCGACTGGCGCTACCCGGTCGCGTTCGTCAGCGGCATCGCTTTCGCGATGGCCGCCTGGGCGGTGGCGCGCGCCTTCGGTGACGCCTCCGTCAGCCTGCTCGTGGACCAGGCGGCGGGCTTGATCGGGCTCGCTTTCGCGTTCTCGTTGTTCACCGGCGTCAACCTGGGCCTGCCGGCTTCTATCCGGAGCATCGACGGCAGCGACGGCTCGCTGGTGAATCGGGGTGCCGCCCTCCGCCTGCTGCTGTTCTCGGTTGCGGTCCTGTTCGTCGGGCCCGTGATCTCGGGCCTCCTTCCGTAGGGCGCGAAAAGGGGGCGGGGAGCGCCGCATGGCACTCCCCGCCCCCGATGCGTCCGGGCTGGCGCGTGCTGACGCTCAGATGCCCAGCGCCGTCCGCTTCTCGCCGATCCATGCCAGCATCGCGGCGACCGCCTCCTTGGCGTTGGTCTCGACGGCGAGCTTGCCGCCGGTGACGCCCGGGAGGTCCTCGGTGACGAGCTTGACCAGGTTCGGGGCGCCGGTCACGAAGGGCACCGGGTTGACGTGCACGTAGAGGCCGAAGGCCAGCGCCGCCATGGCGTCGATGGTGGCCTTCTGCTCCATGTACTCGGGCGCCGTTGCCACGACTGGCAACGCCGGCACGTCGACGCCCAGGGCATCGGCGATGGCGCCGACCAGGAGCAGGATGCGGCCGGTGTCGGTGCAGGTGCCGTAGCTCAGCACCGGCGGGATGCCGAGCAGCTCGCACACGGCTTTGAGGCCGGGGCCAGCGTGCTCCTTGGCCTCGGCCGCCTCGAGGCCGGCGACCTGCAGGGCGGCGTTGCCGCAGCCCATGGCCAGCACGAGGACGTCGTTCCTGATCAGCTCCTTGGCGATCGCGACCGTGTGGCTGTCCTGGTCTGAATCGCGGAGGGTGGTGCAGCTCACGAGGCCGCAGACGCCCTTGAGGGTACCGTTCTTGATCACGTCGAGCAGCGGGTCGAGGCTGCCCCCGAGGGCACCGAGGATGCTCTCGGTGCTGAACCCGGCGACGGCGTCGCCGGTGCGGAGCTGCGGCGACGTCTGGCCCAGCGCCCTGCGCTTGGGGTAGTTGCCGACCGCCAGGTCGATGAGCTGCTGGACCTGCTCGGCGGCCTTGGAGGCCTCGAAGACGATCGGCGTCTCGGCGCCGTCGATGCCCACCAGGTCGCTGACGGGGACGAGCAGCGTGCCGTGGGCGGCGCAGGTGGCGCCGAGGGTCGGCACGGTGCAGTTCATGTCGGCGGCGAACACGTCGAGGCCGCCCGTGGCCACGGCCAGCTCCTCCGTGAGCCAGTTGCCGGTGAGGCCGACGAAGACGTCGTCGACCTCGAAGCGCTGGACGAGCTCCTGGCCGGTCTCGATCGAGCCGACGATGCGCAGGCCTTTGGCGCCGGCGGCCTTGGCCTTGTCCTGAGCCGCCGGCTCATGGGCGGCGGCGATCAGGGCGGCGCCGACCATGGGCTCGTGGCCGTTCACGGCGATGTTGACGTACTCGGGGTCGATGATACCGAGGTCGACCTTGATCGCGTGCGGCGTGGGCGTGCCCCAGAGCGCGTCCTGGGCGAGCTCGAGCGGGACCTGCGCACCGTAAGCGGTAGCGATGCCGAGGCGCAGGCCCTTGAGCGCCAGGCTGACGTAGTTGCCGTCGACGTTGGTGAGGCAGCTCGAGGTGGCGTACATGTTCTCGTGGAAGACGCCGCCCGGCATGATGCCGAGCTCCTTCCACCTGGCGACGCGCTTCGCCGGGGCGAGCTTCTCGACGAACGGCGAGGGGCTCTGGTGGTCGCGGTTGAACTCGGCGAGGATCGCGTCGGCGACGCGCCGGGCTAGCGTGTCCCGGGGCTCGACGGCCTCGTCGACGACGGAGGCGAGCGTCTCGAGCTTGCTCCAGTCCTTGATCTCGTAGGTCCCGCCGGGCCGCGCCTCGCGCAGAGTCTTCATGACCTCGGTGGCGTGGTACGTGTAGGTGGCGGTGCCCATGGTGTTCTGCAACAGGAAGTTGCGCATCGCCATGCCGTCGGCGTCGATGCCGCAGACGCCGCGCGGCGCCTTGGCGGTGATACGGCACGGACCCTGCGAGCAGAGCGAGCAGCGGATGCCCTGCTCACAGAAGCCGCAGCGAGCCCCCATATCGTCCATGCGGTCGAAGGCTGTGCTCTCGCCGGCCTCGCGCGACTCTTCGAGCATCGTGTGTATGGACGCGTGATAACTGTCTGCCATGGTCCCTCCTGGGAGTGGTTGGTGGATTCAGCCGTGGATGAGCTGGGGCAGGCACTTGACGCACACCCAGGTGCTCTCGCCCTTGGTGCGCGCCGGGAAAAGGATGGCCTCCATCTCGCTGCGGCCGCAATTCATGCAGGTCTGCTTGATCGTCACGTGAGCGGCGAGCTTCTGGGCGATCTTCTCGGCCGCCGCTTCTTCATCGAATTCTGGGGCTTCGCGCTTTTCCACGGTGAGTGCTCCTTCCGGACAGACGGCGAGGCAGAAGCCGGCACCGTCGCACAGCTCCTCCTTCATCACCTTGGCTTTGCCGTCGATGATCTCGATCGCGCCCTCAGCGCACGGAGTGACGCAGAGGCCGCAACCCGTGCACAGTTCCTCGTCGATGCGGATGATGCTGCGCATTGCCATGATGGCCCGCTTTCGGTCGGGGGCGGGCGCCGGAGGCAGTGAGGCCGCCGGCGCCCGGGATTAACACTGCGTTTGTGATGCTAACCCTACCTGCCGAGCGCCACGGCGTCCTTGACCTGCGTCAAGGGCGGGAAGGGGCGGTGGGCGGGGGGCAGGTCCTCTCGCCGCCCGGCTTCCCGCCGCAGGGCGTCTGGGCGCTCGCGCGGTTGCCCCGACGCAGGTGATCATGCCCGCGGTGCGGCAGCGCATCACCGTTTGCGTCGCCCGCTCACCTGACCAGAGCCCCGGGCGGAGCCCGGGACGGGCTCGCGGCCGGCAGGTGTGGGATACTCGCCGCGCGGCATGGACGGCAGCGACCACGACAGCAGCGACCAGCGTTTCGACCCCGCCGGGGACCCCCGGGTGGAGTTCCTCTGCGCGGCGGGCGCTGCCCTGGCCCGGTACGGAGCCAGCACGAACCGGTTGGAGCGCCGTCTGGCCGCGAGCGCGGACGCTCTGGGCGTGGAGGCGCAGTTCTACATGTTGCCGACAGCGATCTTCGCGGCCTTCGGCGGCCGGTCGAACGCGCGGACAGTCCTGATCAGCACGGAAGAGGTCTCCGTCGATCTGCGTGGGCTCACCGCGGTCGGCGAGGTCCTCGCCGCCGTGGCGAAGGGCGAGCTCGACCCGCAGACCGCACTCGACGAGGTCCACCGCCTCACCTCACCGCCGCCGCGCTACGCGTGGTACTGGCGCATCCTGGCCACGGGCCTCTCGGCGGCCGCGATCGTCGTTCTGCTCGGGGGCGGCCGCTACTCGCTGCTCCCCTCCGCCCTGGTCGGCCTCGCGGTCGGCGGCCTCATCGCCATCGGTCTCAAGGTCGAGCGGCTGGTCCCGCTGCTCGAGCTTCTGGCCGGCATCCTCGCGGCGGGGTTGGCGGCGGCGCTCTGGAACCTGCTGCCGCACTTCGCTCTCGACGTCGTCGTGCTGGCGGGGCTCACGCCGCTGGTCCCGGGCCTGGCGATCACCCGCGGCGTCT
>JBAZPK010000180.1:0-5096 GCA_041648235.1 Thermoleophilia bacterium | reverse complement strand
GCCAGACGGCGCCCTCCCCCCGAACACGAGCAGCCCGGTGGTGGTGGCGCCGAGGAGCAGGGCAAGGCCCCAGTACAGAAGCCAGTGGCCCGCGGCCGACATGCCCTCGGCCCAGGCCGAGGCGTGGCTCAGCGGCACCTCGACGACGCTGCCCGGCTGCGGCAGCACGCGCACGCCGAAGGTGAAGGTGCCGTTCTCGACGTGCCCGTCCTCCTCGGAGACGGCGAGCCAGTTGACCGAGTACACGCCGCGCGGCAGAGGCTCGGCGAGCGCGACAGCCAGCTGGTCCGGCTCGCCGGGCACGGGCAGCGCATCGCCGGCGCCCGCCACCGGCAAGCCCCGCGCGTCGATGACGCGGATGATCGACAGCGTCGGGTCGGGCGTCTCGCCGAACGTGAGCACGACCTGGCGCGGCGACTCCTCGACCCTGGCTCCCGCGGCCGGCGCCGAGCCTTCGAGCGCCGCGTGCGCCCACGCGGCAGGGGCCGGAGCGGCCAGCCAGACGGCCGCGAGCAGCAGCGCCGCGGCGCCCCGGAGCGATGTGCGGAGCATGCGCCTCATCCCCTCACAGCAGGTAGACGACGACGAACACCACGACCCACACGGCGTCGACGAAGTGCCAGTAGTAGGTGCCGGCATCGACCATCCCGGCGGAGCCGCGCGACGGAGCCCCGGGCCACACCCGCCACTCCCGGCGCACGCGGAAGGAGAGGAAGACCAGGGCGGCGATTCCGCAGGCCACATGGAGGCCGTGAAAGCCGGTGAGCGTGAAGAACGCCGAGGCGGTCAGGCTGGCCGAGAGCCCGAAGCCCAGGTGCGTGTACTCCCAGGCCTGGCCGGCGAGGAAGGCGGTGCCTAGCACGATCGTCAGGCCGAGCAGAAAGTTGAAGCTCTGCGGCCGGCGTCTGCGATACGCGACCTGAGCGTAGTGAGCGGCCACGCCGCTGGCGATGAGCACGCCGGTGTTGACGGCCGGGAACGCCGTCGCCAGGCCGGCACCGATGGCGTCCGCAGGGGCGTGGAGGCGGAGGTGGATGTCGGCGGCGATCAGCGAGGCGAAAAACACCGTCTCGGAGCCGATGAAGGCGAGCATGCCGGCCCCGATGAACGACATCTGCCGGCCCGGTACCGCCGGCAACTCGGGCTGCACCCAGGGCTCGGCCATCCACACCGCCAGCACGATCAGCAGCAACGCGATCCCCAGGCCGATCACGACCGGAGTGCTGAGCAGCCCGATCGCCGTGACCAGCAGGGCCAGCGCGGCCCAGAAGGGCACCGCCGTGTTGCGCTCCGGCTCCGGCGCCAGCGCGTACGTCAACGAGGCGCTGGCCGCTGCCTCGCCCGCCGAGGCGGAGGCCATCGCCGCGGGCGCCGCGGCGGCTTGCTCGAGGTCCCACAGCGGACGCTCGCTGCGGATCACCGGCAGCCAGGTGAAGTTGCCTGGGGGAGGCGGCGACGTCGCCGCCCACTCGAGGGTCCAGGCGCCCCACGGGTTGTCTCCGGCCACCTGGCCACGGCGGAGGCTGCGCACCACGTTGAAGAGGAACACGAGCACCGCCACGGCGATCAGGTAGCCGCCCAGCGACGAGACCAGGTTGAGGGTGTCCCAACCCTGGCCGGGGGCGTAGGTATAGACGCGCCGCGGCATGCCCATCGGCCCGAGCGCGTACAGCGGCATGAAGGTGACCACGAAGCCCACCGTGATCAGCCAGAAGTGGAGCTTGCCGAGGCGCTCGTCCAGGCGCCGGCCGGTCGCCTTCGGGAACCAGTAGTAGATGCCGGCGAAGACGGCGAAGACCGTGCCGGCGAAGAGCACGTTGTGGAGGTGGCCGACCACGTAGTAGGTGTCGGTCACCTGCCAGTCCCAGGGCACGACGGCGAGCGTCACCCCGGTGATGCCGCCGATCGTGAACAGAGCGATGAGGCTGCAGGCGAAGAGGAGCGGCGGCCGGAAGCGGAGGGAGCCGCCCCACATCGTCGCCAGCCAGTTGAAGATCTTCACCCCGGTGGGGATGGCGATGAGCATGCTCGTCCCGGCCATGATCGCATTGAAGATCGTCGGCAGCCCGGTGGCGAACATGTGGTGGGCCCACACGAGGAACCCCAGGAAGCCGATGGCGGCGAGCATCACCAGCATCGACTCGCGCCCGAACAGCGGCTTGCGCGAGAACACCGGCACGACCTCGCTCATGATCCCGAAGGCGGGCAGGATCAGGATGTACACCTCGGGGTGGCCGAAGAACCAGAAGAGGTGCTGCCAGATGACGGGGTCGCCGCCGCCGGCCGGGTCGAAGAAGCTCGTGCCGTACTGGCGGTCGAGGTAGAGCAGAGCGATGGCGGCGGTCAGGCTCGGGAAGGCGAAGAGGATGAGGAACGAGTTGATGAACGTCGCCACGGCGAACACCGGCATCTGCCACAGGCGCATGCCCGGGGCGCGAAAGCGCAGGCAGGTGACGATGAAGTTGATCGAGCCGAGGATCGACGAGGCGCCGAGCAGCACGAGTGACACCGTCCAGAAGGTGACGCCGTCGTGCGGCGAGTACGCCTTGAGGGTCAGCGGCGCGTAGCTGAACCAGCCGGTGTCGAGGGCGCCGCCGAAGGCGAAGCTGCTGTACAGCAGGAGGCCGCCGAACAGCAGCAGCCAGTAGCTGAGCGCGTTGACGCGCGGGAAGGCCATGTCCCTGGCGCCGATCTGCAGCGGCACCAGGTAGTTGGCCAGGCCGATCAGCATCGGCATGCCGAAGAGGAAGACCATCGTCGTGCCGTGCATCGAGAAGATCTGGTTGTACTGCTCCGGGGAGAGCAGGCGCATGCCCGGGCGGATGAGCTGCGTGCGCATGAGCATCGCGAAGGCGACGGCGACAAGGAAGAAGGCGAGGGCCGTGCCGATGTACAGGAGGCCGATGCGTTTGTGATCGGTGGTGGTGAGCCAGGCCCCGAGGCCGCGGGGCCTGGCGGCCTCGAGCACGGGTCCCGCGGGCATGACGACCTCGCTCACTTGAGCTCCTCGAGGTAGGCGACCAGCTGCCGCAGCTGCTCCGGCGGCAGGGGGACCCGCGGCATCAGGCACTTGGGCTTGACCTTCTGCGGGTCCTGGAGCCAGGAGAGCAGGTTCTGCGGCGTGTTGGGGAGTGTCCAGGCGCCGATGCCGCCGCGGCTCCCGAAGTGCGTGAGGTCGGGGCCGACGGCCCCCTTGAGGCTGGTGCCCCGGATGGTGTGGCAGCCGCCGCAGCCCACGGTGGCGGCGACCTCGGCCCCGGCCACGGCTGCGGCGCTTTGCGGCTCGGCCGCCGGGCGCCGCTGAGCGCGGACCCAGGCCGAGAACTCCTCCGCCGACTCGACGATGAGGAGGAAGCGCATCTGCCCGTGCTGGAAGCCGCAGAACTCGGCGCATTCGCCGAGGTAGCGGCCGCTGGCCAGCGGGATGAAGCGCGTGTGGTTGACGCGCCCGGGGATCATGTCCACCTTGCCTCCCATCTGCGGGACCCAGAAGGAGTGGATCACGTCGGGGGAGACAAGGTCGGCGTTCACCGGCCGGTCGACTGCGACGTGGATCTCGTTCGCCGTCTTGAAGCCCTCCGCCGGGTAGCCGAACTCCCACCACCACTGATGCCCGGTCACCGTGAACTGGGCGCCGCGGTCCGGCGGCGCCAGCTGGGCCGTGGTCCGCACCGTGAGCACGAAGAGGACCGTGACGATGACCGCCGGGATGAGCGTCCACACGATCTCGATCCTGAGGTTGCCGCGCGTCTGCGAGGCCTCGCTCTCCGGGCGCTTGCGAAAGCGGATGATGACGAAGGCGAGCAATGCCCAGACGACCAGCAGCACGACGCTGAGGATGGCGAGCACCTGGATGGCGAGCGTCCTGATGTCGTGGCCGGCGGAGCCGCCCGGGCGGAAGATGTTCGGTTGCGTGGCGGCGCAGCCGGCGAGCAGCAGGCACGCCGCGAGCAGCACGCCGAGCCCCAGCGACCGGCCGCGGCCCGCCGGCGCACCGTGGCGCCACCAGTGGTCAGCGTTGCGCCCCACGCCCCCCCTCTCCACGGCCCCATCGCTCCCCAAAGCCTGCACCTGGGCGACGGAGGGCTCGCCCTCCGGGCGAGCCCTCGCGCCTCGAAGGCGCCTTCATCATCGCACGAAACCGCGTCGATGCGGCAGAATGGGGGCCATGGACTACCTCAAGGCAGCCCAGCCGCGCCTCGTCGCGCTCTTCCTCGCCACCACGCTGACCGCGATGGTTCTGGCCGGGGGGCCGCCGCCGCTGACCGCGGCGGCGGTGCTGGCGGCCACCGCCCTCAGCGTCGGTGGGGCGACGCTCCTCAACAACCACCTCGAGCGCGAGCGCGACCGGACGATGGCGCGCACGCGCCGGCGACCGACGGCCAGCGGGCGCCTCGCTCCTGGCCGGGCTCTTGCCGCCGGGCTCGGGGCGTCGGCCGCCGGGGCCCTGGCCCTCTGGGCCATCGCCGGCGGCCTCGCGGCCGGGTCCACCGTGGCCGGCGGCGCCTTTTACGTCCTCGTCTACACGCTCCTGCTGAAGCCGCGGCTGGCCGTGAGCGCCGTGCCCGGCGGCCTGGCCGGCGTCTTCCCGGCGCTCGTCGGCTGGGCGGCCAGCGGCGCGCCCTGGGCGGGCTCGCTGCTCTTCCTGTGCGCGCTCATCCTGGCCTGGTCGCCGGCGCACTCCTGGGCGCTCACCCTGGCGCTCGTGGACGAGTACCGCGCCGCGGGCACCCCGACCCCGGCGACGGCCTACGGCGAGCGCCCAGCCCGCCTGCTCATCGCCGCCTCCGTCGCGGTCCTCACGGCCGTGACCGCCGCGCCCGTGCTCACCGGGCTCTACGGGCCGGCCTACGGGCTCGCCGCGGGCGCCGCGGACCTCGTGCTCTGGGCCTTCACGCTGCGCCTGCTCGCCAGGCCTTCGCCGGCCGCCGCCTGGGCACTGTTCAAGGCGTCCGGCCCCTGCCTCGCGGCGATCCTCGCCGGCGCGCTCGCCGGCAACCTGCTCTAGCGCGCCACCGCGGCCCACCGCCGCGACCTCCTCCTGAAGACCACATACGTGAGCAGCGCGACCAGCGGCGGCAGCACGACGACCAGCA
>JBAZPK010000179.1:0-5136 GCA_041648235.1 Thermoleophilia bacterium | reverse complement strand
CTGAGCGCCGGCGCGTCGAGCCGGCCGTACGCGTCGGCGGGCCGCGCGGCGACGACCTCGCAGCCCATGACGCGGCCGGCCGCGGCCAGCGACGAGTGCGCGGAGGCGCCGGTGATGATGACTTGGGCGGCGCGGTCCGCGTACCGGTCGCCGCGCGCCGCCACCAGGGCGCTCAGGTTGGCGATCGAGCCACCGCTCACGAACGTGCCGCCGGCGGCGGCCGGCAGCCCGGCCGCGTCCGCCAGCCAGCGCAGCACGGCGTCTTCGGCGGCGACTGCGGCCCCCGCCTCGAGCCGGGTACCGCCGAACACGCAGGCCGCCGAGACCGCCATGTCGGCCACCACCGCCGCGACGCTCGGCGACACCGGGACAAAGGCCAGGAAACGCGGGTGGTCGGGCGGCAGGGCCGTGGGGATCACGAGCTCGAGGAGCCGCCTCACTGCCTGCTCGGCGCCCGCGCCCTCGGCCGTAAGGCGCGGGAGCTCGGGCCAGGGGCTGAGGGGCGGCAGGGTACCACTGCGGTCGGCGAGGCGCGCCAGGGCCCAGTCCACTACCCGGCGCGCTGCCGCCGCGTCCTCGGGGGTCGGCCGCTGCAGGCGCCCGGCCATCAACCGGCCACGTCGGCGATGCCGGCTCTCTTGCGATACACAGTGCCCCGGAACTGGGCGACGAGGCGGCCGGCTTGATCCTTCACATCGATGAGGTAGGTCCCCAGCTTCGCGTTGAGCGCCACCTCCCGGGCCTCCGCCGTCAGGACCCCCTCCCGCACCGCCTCGAAGAAGGCGATGCTCACGTCGATCGCCAAGGCGAGCCTGCCGTGGGAGTTGGCCGCGGCCGAGAACGTGGCATCGGCGAGGGAGAAGATGGCCCCGCCGTGGACGCACCCGGCGCTGTTCAGGTGCCGCGCCGTGATCTCCATCCTGGCCGAGGCGCGGCCGTCGCCGTAGTGGAGCATCTCGACGCCGAGATGCCTCGCGAACGCGTCGTTCTCGACGAACCGCCTCAGGTCATCCATGCCAGGCACCGACCTCCCGTCTCAGGGCCGCGGCCACTGTCATCACGGTGGGCACGCGCCGCAGATCGCCGAGCGGTGTGCCGCAGATCGCCGAGCGGTGCGTCGCCGATCGCCGGCAGCAGATCCATCGCTCCACCCCTTCAGGTCCGGGAAGGCACGGCTTGCCCACCGCCCATGATAGTGCGGAAGCTGGCCCCCGTCTGCCCGCGGAGATGCGCGCCCGCCGGGAGGGCCCGCCGCGGCGGGCCCTCCGGCGACCGCGCGGGCGGCCTCGAGCTCAGGCGCCGCGGCGTCCCGCGAGGCGCTCGGCGAGCGCCCCTTCGCCCAGTTCCCGGCAGAGCTCGCCGAACTCCGCCCTCGCGCCCCGCCACTCGAGGTCGGCGAGGCCCTCCTCGAGCGGGACGTCGGTGCGGAGCGTCGCCAGATGCCGGTAGAGAAGTGCCTCCTCGCGGTGGGCGCCCAGGCTCTCCATGAGGTGGCCCGCACGCCCGAGAGGAAGACCGAGCTGCCCGGGATCTTGCGGGATCGCCTCGAGATGCGCGAACCGCGAGAGGACGGTGGCGGCCGACCTGGCTCCCCAGGCGGGGACCCCGGGATAGCCGTCGGCAGCGTCCCCGACGAGCGCCAGCCAGTCCGGGATGGAGTGCGGCCGGACGCCGAACTTCAGGGCCACGCCTTCCTCGTCCAGGACGCTGCCGCGGCGCCGATCCCAGCAGACGACGCGCGCGCCGGAGACCGCCTGGGCCAGGTCCTTGTCCGGCGAGCAGATCACGACCTGCTCGACGCCCGGCTGGTCCCGGAAGCGGGCCGCGGCCGCAGCCAGGGCGTCGTCGGCCTCGAACTCCACCATGGGCCAGACCACGATGCCGAGCGCGGCGACCGCTCGCTCGGCCAAGGGGAACTGCGCCAGCAGGTCTGCCGCGATGCCCGCGCTCGTCTTGTATCCCGCGTAGAGGTCGTTGCGGAAGGATTCCACGACGTGGTCGAAGGCGCAGGCGACGTGCGTCACACCGGGCGTCGAGACCAGCAGGGAGAGGCTCCTCAGCAGACCGGCGGTGGCGCCCACCTCGCGGCCGTCGGGGGCCCGCTTCGACGGGGCGCCGAAGTAGCTGCGGAAGAGCTCGTAGGTTCCGTCCACCAAATGGATCTTCATCGCTTCCTCCAAGCGTGACGAGCGGCTTGTGGACCGTAAGGATGGTTGCCCGGCCGCGCCTCCCCGGCCGCGGCGCCCGTGGCCAAGCCGCGCGAGGTACTTCTGACCTACCCCGGATCGACGCGAGCCACCCCCGCAGGAGCCGCCGGATCGATCCCGTCGCCGGTCTTCCGGACGTCGGTGGCCTCGTGGTACCCCGGCCGCGTCGCGACGCAGGGGGTGACGCCTCCACCTCTGGTCGGCTCGGGCAGGCTGGCCGCCTGACCCATCCGGCGCCGGTCGATGTGAGACGTGGCCCCAGACCGGGGAAGCTGGACTACACAGCACACCCGTTTGTTGAAGGGACGGTGATCCACCGTGACGAGGATCAGCAAGATCAGAGACGCCGGCGCGTTGCTGGAACGGCCGCGGGCCTTGCTCGCCAAAGGCCCGTTCCAGAGCATCGCCGGCCGCACCCGGAGCGACACGCGGCGGAGCGGCCGCGCGACGCTGATCGTCGGCGCCGCACTCGGTCTCCTGGCGGCGGGCGTCGTTGCGGCTCTGGCCTCCCGGGGTTCCGGCGGGGGAGTCGCGCGCGTCGTCGGCGCGACTCGCGAGCGGGCGTCCTCAACAGTCCATGACGCCCGCGACAGGTTCTCCGCGGCGGCGACGAAGCTGCAGCGCGCTGCCTGAGCACGTCGCGAGGGCCGGCCGGGCGCGCGGGCGCCGGCCGGCCTTCGCCATCTCAGCCGGCAGGCCTCGCGGGCCGAGTGCCTCGGCGCCACGCCTCGGCCCGAGAGCCCGCTCACCGTCGCCACGCGGGCTGCGCGGAGCGCCGGGCTTCCGCTCGTCCCGCGTGAGGGTCTCGCCGCCGGCATGCGCGCTCGCGCGGCAGGGTACAGTTGGCAGCGATGACGATCCTCGTCTGGAGCGCGTTGGCCTTCACCCTGGGGGCGCTGCCCTTCTCGTACTGGCTGGGGCGCGCCCTTCTCGGCCTCGACGTGCGCGACTACTCCGCCGACCGCAATCCGGGCGCCGGCAACGCCTGGCGGGCCGGCGGCTGGCGGCTGGGCCTGCCGGCGGGCGCCCTCGACGTCGGCAAGGCCAGCGCGGCAGTGCTGCTGGCCCGCAGCGCCGGCCTCGCCGGCTGGAGCCTCGTGCCGATCGCCCTCGCGCCACTGTTCGGCCACGCGCTCTCGCCGTTCCTGGCATTCCGCGGCGGCAAGAGCGTGGCCGCCACCTTCGGCGTCTGGCTGGCACTCACCGGACCCCTGGGCATGCTGGGGCTGGCCGTCTGTTTCGGCGCCGTCTTCGCGGTGCAGCGCATCGACGCCTGGACCAACCTGATCGGCCTGAGCCTCTTCTTCTCTGGGTTGCTGCTCCGCGGCGCCTCGGCGCCGCTGCTCATCATCTCCCTCGCCAACCTCCTCATCCTCGCCTGGACGAACCGCCGAGAGCTGCGTGGATCGCCGCACTGGCGGCGGACCCGCTGGCTGGGGCGCCGGGTCTAGCCTCGGCGGGCCGCGGCTCCGGCCAGGGCATCCACGGTGCGCGCAGCGCCACGGCGACGGCGCGGACGAACGCGAGGAGCGGGGAAGGACGCCGACCCACCACCGCACGCGGGGGCTCATCAGCGTCGGCCAGGCGCCCGTGCCGGCGCGACCCCCCGACTGCCGGACGCGCGCCGCCGGCTGCTCCCGGTGGCGGTCCCGCCCGCCCCGGTAGAGCGTTCCGGCCGGCGGCTGGCTCCAGGGCACGAGCCGTCGCGGTCGTCAAACGTTCACAAGCACCTGCTGCAGCCGCTAAGATGGACACAGGGTCGCCCTCCGACCGTGCGTCCAGGATGAGGGCGACCGCAGACTGAACATCGGGCGGCGCGATCGATGGGAGCGTCTGCGGGAAGGTGCGGCAGTGCCTCGGTGGTTTGGCTACATAACGATCTTCTTCGTCTCCGCATTCGTCCTGCACTTCGCGATCGAGGCCGTCGTGCCGCTGATCACCGACCTGGTCGCCCCGAGCAGCGTGGATGCGATCTCCGGACCGGTCATCTTCGTCGCCGACTTCGTCCTGGCCGGCGTGGCCACATGGCTGATCGTCCGGTTCGGAGGGCAGTTCACGAGAAGCGAGGAGGATAAGCGCCGCGGTGATGCCTTTCTCGACGAGGAGCGGCGGCGCGTCGAGGCGGCTGAGCAGCAGCACCTCGACGACGAGCGCCTGGAACGGTTGCAGGCAGAGGTGAGCGCCTGGCAGCGGGCGCGCGACCTGCGCGCCTACGCCGGCGAAGCGCTGGCGGCTCTCGGCGACGGTGACGCCACCACCACCGAGGGCGGGTCACTTCGAGACGAGCTGCTGTGGGCGCTGGCCTATGCCGACCGCATCGACCCCTTGCGCAGCTAGCGGCGACCCGCACTCTCAAGCCCTGCGCCCGCCCCCGGGGCTTGGCCCCCCCGGCTGCCCCGAGGCATCGGCTGCCGGAGCCCGATCCAGGAGGCGGCCGCGAAATCGCTCCCCCCTCGCATCCGGCGCCGGCGGCGGCTCCCCTTGCCGGGCCTTCGCGGCGATCGCGCGCTCCACGGCGATGGGGAGCCGCCCCAGGCGCTCTTTGAGCACCACTTCGACGGCGCCCCCCTTGAGCAGCTCGGCCGCGATCTCGTCGGCGATGGCGGCGGAGACGCAGACGAAGGGCGTCCGTGGGCACGCCGCCGTCGCCAACTCGAGCGCGGCTCGGGCGTCGAAGCCGGCCAACCTGTAGTCGGCGAGGATGACGTCGTAGGGGTGGCCGGCGAGCAGCTCCTCGAAGCGGCCACGCTCAGCGGCAAGGTCCAGCTCGAGGTCGTAGCCGGCGGCGACGAGTACGCGGCGGATCTGCTCGGCGTCCGAGGGCGAATCCTCGAGGCAGAGGACGCGCAGATGGCGCTGCGTCGGCGGGGTGGCACTCATGGCACTACGCGATCTCCGGAGCAGAGGCTAGCCCTGGAATCTACCTTAC
>JBAZPK010000178.1:0-5174 GCA_041648235.1 Thermoleophilia bacterium | reverse complement strand
GACCCTGACGGTCGTCAAGGTCGGCGGCAGCCTGGCGCGGGGCGGGCGCCTGCGCCCGCTGTGCGCCGCCTTGGCGCGGACGGCCGCCCGCCACGACCTCCTCGTCGTCCCCGGCGGCGGCGTCTTCGCCGACGCCGTCCGCGAGCTGGACGCGCGGGTGCATCTCGAGGCGCGCACGGCGCACTGGATGGCGGTGCTGGCCATGGACCAGTTCGGCCTGGCGTTGGCTGAGCTCATCCCGCGCGGCAGGGCCGTATGCTCGGCGGAGCAGGCCCGAGTCGCCGGCGCGGAGGGCGCCGTGGCCGTCCTCCTGCCCTACGAGTGGCTGCGGCAGGAGGACCCTCTGCCGCACGACTGGTCGGTGACCGGCGATTCCATCGCTGCCTGGGTCGCCCGGGAGTGCCGGGCCGGGACGCTCGTGCTGCTCAAGGACCGCAGAGGTGTGAGCGCGCCGCTGCCGGGTGGCTCGCAGCCGCCGCGGGGCGCCCTGACCGCGGCCGTGCTCGGCGCCTGGGAGGGCGTCGACGGTCACCTGGGACGACTGCTGGACGGGCTCGGGGCCGACGTGTGGATCCTCGACGGCGAGCGGCCGGAGCGGTTGGACGAACTGCTGGACGGGGGCGAGCCGGACGGGATCAGCGTGCGGTGGCCCGCGCCCTGAGGCGCCGCACGGCCTCCGCATCCACCCATCCCTCGCGGCGGCGGCCGCGGCAGGCAGCGCCGCGGAAGCCGACGATGTCCGGGGCGATCGCGGCGATGCGCGGCAGGTCCTCTTCGCACAGGGAACCGGCCAGAGCGCAGAGCAGCCCTGCCCGGCGCGACTCGCCCACGAAGCTCTCGAGGTCTTCGTCAGTGAGCATCGCGAGCAGCCCGCCGCCGCCCTTGCGCGCCGTGTCGAGCATGCAGCCGTCGGCGCCGGCGGCGGCGGCCACCGCCGGCAGCTCGAGCGGGGGGAGCGCACCCACCGCGGCGGCGTCGGCGTAGGCCGTCGCCATGATGCGCACCGCGGGGTCCTGCTCGCGGGCCGCGCGGCAGACCGCGGCCAAAAGGACGCGGGCGGCGCAGGGCTCGCGCGGGCCCAGGAGGCCGACCTTGACGAACTGGACGCCGCAGGCCGCGGCGCCGGCGGCGGCGAGCGCCGCCATCCCCGGAAGGTCGGGGGCGTCGCCGATGGCGGCGCTCACCGGCAAGCGCGCGGGCGTGAGCTCGCGCACGCGCCTGATCACGTGCGGAAAGCCCGCCCCGAGCGAGCCCTCGCGGGGGTTCTTGACGTCGATGATGTCGGCGCCGCCGGCGACGGCCGCGGCGACTTCATCCGCACGCACGACGCTCACCAGGACCTGCACGGGCGCGGCCTTTCGCGTATCCTCGGGATCATGACACTGCGCTCGACGCTGACACTACACGCGCTCGCGAGCGGCCGACAAGCGGCTGCCCGGTGAACGCCGGCCGCGCCAGGTCGGCGCCGGCCGTCGAGGGCTGCGCGCTCGAGACTCACGACGGGCTCATCTTCACGGTGAAGGGGCTGCTCCACCCCCCCGGGCGGACCATCGCGTATCTGCGCTACGTGCCCGACCCGGCGGGGGACCGCTGCCGTGAGGGACTGCGCTACCGCCGGGTGTACCGCTTCGCCGACCAGCTCGAGGAACTGCGCGCCCGCGGGCTGGAGTACGTGGTCGACGACGCCGCCTCGGGCGTGCGTCTGCAGTCGGTGCCCGACGCTGACGTGCACGTCGTCTACGACCCGTCCCGCCGTCTGCGGCAGCTCGCGGACGAGGGGCCCGGGGACGCGCTCGAGGCTGCGGCGCTCTCGCTCTGCGAGCTCGTCCGCGGGGAGGCAGGAGTCGGCGACGGGGCTCTCGGGGTCACCGGTTCGCTGCTTTTTGGCTTGCAGAACGCCGCCTCCGACCTCGACCTCGTGGTGTACGGGGAGGAGGGATGCCGGGCCGTCCACGGCGCGCTGCGGCGGCTGATGGGCGATCCGCGCTCGCCGCTGCAACGCCCCGGCGACGAGGAGCTGGCGGCGATCGCCGCCAGGCATCGCGAGGACACGCCGATCTCCGCGGCCGACTTCGTCCGCCTGCAGGCGCGCAAGGTCAACGAGGGTCGCTTCGAGGGGCGCCCGTGCTTCGTGCGCTTTGTCAAGCGGCCCGGCGAGGTACCTGAGCGTTACGGCGACCAGCGCTACGAGCCCTTGCGGAGCGCCACCATACGGGCACGAGTGGACGACGCCAGCGAGGCGCTGTTCACGCCCTGTCGCTACGGCGTCGCCGAGGTGACGCGGGAGGACGGGGCCCCCGCGCCCGGGCTCTGTGAGATCGTCTCCTTCCGCGGCCGTTTCGCCGACCAGGCGAGGCGTGGCGAGTGGGTGCGCGCTCACGGCGCGCTGGAACGCGTCGTCCGGCGCGACGGCCCCGTGACGGCGCGCCTCACGGTCGGCGGCGCGCCCGGCGACTTCCTGGTGAGCGCGCCGGGCTGACGGCGCGGGCGAGCGGCGGCGCTCACGCCCGCCCCGTGCTACCATCAGGCTTCCGCGAACGGATCCGAGGACCAACACCTATGTTCGACGCGCTCACCGACCGCCTCCAGGGCGTCATGCAGAGCCTCAGGAGCCACGGCAAGCTCACCGCCGAGGACGTCGACGCCGCCATGCGGGAGATCCGCCTGGCGTTGCTCGAGGCGGACGTCAACTTCAAGGTGGTGCGCGAGTTCGTCGCCCACGTCAAGGAGCGCGCCCTCGGCGCCGAGGTGATGGAGAGCCTCACCCCGGCGCAGCAGGTCGTCAAGATCGTCAACGAAGAGCTCGTCGCCCTGATGGGGAGCGGCGACTCGCGCCTCGCCTTCAGCGGCCAGCCGCCCACGGTCATCCTCCTGGCCGGCCTGCAGGGTTCCGGCAAGACCACCACCTGCGCCAAGCTCGCCCGGCTGCTGCGCAAGGATGGCAAGCGCCCGGTGCTGATCGCCGCCGACGTCTACCGGCCGGCGGCCATCGACCAGCTCCAGACGCTGGGCGACCGCCTCGGCGTGCCCGTGTACGCCCCCGGCGCCCACGTCGACCCGGTCGACATCGCGCGCGACGGCGTCAAGTACGCGCGCGAGCACGGCGACGTTGCCATCATCGACACCGCCGGGCGCCTGCACGTCGACGATGAGCTCATGGGCGAGCTGGTGCGCATCCGCGACGCCGTGAAACCGCACAACGTGCTTCTCGTGGTGGACGCCATGACCGGCCAGGACGCGGTCAACGCCGCCGACGAGTTCCGCCAGCGCGTGGACCTGGACGGGGTCGTGCTCACGAAGCTCGACGGCGACGCCCGCGGCGGCGCCGCCCTGAGCGTCCGCGCCGTCACCGGCAAGCCGATCAAGTTCGCCAGCACCGGTGAGAAGCTCGACGAGTTCGACGTCTTCCACCCCGACCGCATGGCGAGCCGCATCCTCGGCATGGGCGACGTCCTGTCGCTCATCGAGAAGGCCGAGGAGTCGCTGGACGAGAAGCAGGCGGCCGCCATGGAGGCCAAGCTGCGGCGCGCCGAATTCACCTTCGAAGACTTCCTCGACCAGCTCAAGCAGGTGCGCAAGATGGGCTCGCTGTCGAGCATCCTCGGGATGCTGCCCGGCATCCCGGGTATGAAGGAGCTCAAGAACGTCCAGGTCGACGACCGCCAGCTGGATCGCATCGAAGCGATGATCTTCTCGATGACGGCGCAGGAGCGGCGGCGGCCCGACCTCATCGACGGGAGCCGCCGCCGCCGTATCGCCAGAGGCAGCGGCACCAGCGTCCAGGACGTGAACCAGCTGCTCAAGCAGTACCGCGAGATGCAGAAGATGCTCAAGGCGTTCTCGAGCGGCCGCATGAAGGGGTTTCGCCTGCCCGGCATGGGCGGGTAAGATAGCCTTTCTTGCGGCCCGGTCTCCGGTTCGCGTAGAGTACCACCCACCGCTGCCGGCCCCGTGGTCGCAGCGTGTCTCCAGTACCCTGAGGGGGTGAGAATCAGTTGGCAGTGCGCATGAGATTGACCCGCGTCGGGAGCGTCAAGAACCCGGTCTACCGCATCGTCGTCGTCGATTCCCGGGCGCGGCGTGACGGCCGTGCCCTGGATACCATCGGGCAGTACAACCCACGCATGGAGCCTTCGCTCATCGAGATCGATGCGGAGAAGGCCCAGCAGTGGCTGTCCAAGGGCGTGCAGCCGTCGCGCACGGTGCAGAAGTTGCTCTCCATCAAAGGCATCGGCAAGTAAGCCGGCGTGGGTGGGGCGACGGAGGGAGCTGTGGGATGTTGAAGGACCTGCTCGAGTACCTGGCCAAGTCGCTGGTCGACAGCCCGGATGAGGTCCACGTGGAAGCTACGGAAACCGACACCACCGTCGTGCTGGAGCTCTCAGTGGCCAAAGACGACATCGGCAAGGTGATCGGCAAGCAAGGGCGCATCGCCCGGGCGCTGCGCACCATCGTCAAGGCATCCGCCGTCCGTGACGGCAAGCGTGCCATCGTCGAGATCATCGATTAGCCAGCGAGATGAACGCCCCAGCCTGTGGGCCTGCGGGACCATCGGCAAGGCCCACGGCCTCCGGGGCGAGGTGTACCTCAACCTCGCGCCGCAGGGGCTCGAGTATCTCAGCCTGGGGAGCGATTTCTACGTGAGCGCCGCCGCCGGCGCGCCCGAGGGCGCTGAGCGGGTCGAACCCTGCGCCGTGACGCGCCGGGGGGGCACCGCTCAGCGCCCCCTCGTGCTTCTCAGCCTCGCGGCGACCAGAGAAGAGGCGATCGCCCTCCACGGTCGCGAGCTGTTCGCGGCCGGCGAGGCGCTGGACGCCCTGCCGCACTACCGGGTCGGCGACCTCATCGGGCTGCGCGCCGAGACCGCGTCCGGGCGCCCCCTCGGCCAGGTGGCGGACGTGCTCGAGACGCCCGTCCACGAGGTGCTCGAGCTCCGCACTCCCGAGGGCGCGTCGGTGCTCGTCCCGCTCGTCGACGCGCTCGTGGCCGTGGACGCCGAGGAAGCGGTCGTGCGGGTCGTCGACGGGCTCCTGGACTGACGGTGCGTTTCGACGTCTTCACGCTGTTCCCGGAGGCCTTCACCTGGTACCTCGAGCAGGTGCACATCCGCGCCGCCGAGGGGCTCGGCCACGAGTTCCGGCTCACCAACTACCGCGACCACACGCCGCTCCGGC
>JBAZPK010000177.1:0-5186 GCA_041648235.1 Thermoleophilia bacterium | reverse complement strand
GCGGCCCGTCAGGCCGAGGAGCCGGTCCTGCAGCGGCGCGTCCTCGGGCACCTCGACCGCCGGGCCGAACACGCCCATCTGGCGCCACTGCTCGGCCTCCGGGGCGATCTCGTCCCAGAGCCCCCGCACGAGTTCGGCGGGCATCACCGTGTCGGCACCGATGAACCGGGCGATGTCGCAGACGCGCAGGCCGCGGAAGCAGCTGATGTGCTTGAGGTACTCGCGAGCGGGGTAGTCGCCGTAGGAGAGATGCACGGTCCGGTCGAGGTCATCGAAGGCCCGCACGGCGAGCACCGCGCTCTCGGCGATACTCGCGAAGTTCAGCTTGGGATGGTCGCCGAGGAGGTCGGCCTCGTACTTGTCGCCGACCTCCTCCTTCGTCCTGCCGGCCAGCACGTCCGGCACCCAGGCGTCGTCGTAGGCGTGGTAGTCGATCACCCGGCGCAGCGTCGAGCCGGGCTGGCGGGGCGTCAGCTCGTCCGGCACCACGTTGTCCCACTGCTCGTCCCTGATCTGGTCGACCACATGCTTCAGGGCCTCGTCGGCCAGGATGAAGACGTCCTTCTCGTTCATTGGGGGCTCCCCGGGGCGTCGTCGAGTCGTTCACCAGCGTCATTCCGCGGGGCCGCGGTGCTCAAGCATCGGCTGCGGGACGGCCCCCGCAAGCGGTGACTTCCCGGACTTTACCCCCAGCCGTGGAGGGGCTGCGGCAACAGCCGCTGAGCATCGCCTATCACCCGCAGGGCTTCCTGCAGGCCGGCGTGAGTGAGCCGCGGGAGCGTCGCGGTGTCGATGGCGTTGTCGGGGCACCGGCCATCACGAAGGAGGTCCGCGTGATGGCGCAGGCGGAGGTCGCTGACGGCTGCGTATGCCGCCCGCAGCGACTTGATCGTCTTGGGGTCGAGCGCCCCGAGCTCCTCGATCGCCGCCAGGCGGTCCAGGGTGCCTGAGAGGGTGATCCCGTTACTGAGAGCGTAGTAGCGGGCCAGGTTCTCGATCACCAGCAGACCGCTCTTCTTGACGTCCACAGGGCCGGTCAGCCGTCTTCGGAAGCCCAGCGGCGTGTGGATGCTCGTGACCGTGGTGGCCAGGCTGGCGAGGAAGTCGAGGCGCCCCCGCGCCGCCCGGATGATGTCAAGGAGCGGCGGGACGATCGCGAGCTCTCCGGCCACGCGGCGGAAATCGAAGGCGATCGAGGCCCCCATGAGGTGTGAGTGGTCGGGGACCTTGAGGCACTCGGTGAACAGTCGCGTCCAGGCACTCGCGGAGAGCCGCCAGACCGGATTGCTGGCCGTCACCCCCGATCTGTCGGCCGCGAAGCCGCAGGCCTTGAGGCCGTCGGTGACGGTCTGAGCGAGGCGCGCGAAGTAGCCGTCCACAGCCGGATCGTCCGTGTCGAGATAGGCGAGAGCATTGTCCTGGTCCGAGGCGAGCGTGAGCTCACTGCGCGCCGCGCTGCCCAGGGCGAGCCAGGCGAACCCCGTCGCTGGCGCCCCCTGCTCCTCGACCGCCAGCTCGAGAAGCCGGACGACGATGGCGTCCTGCTGAGTGGTGAGCACGCGCGAGATGGCCGACGCGTCCAGCCGCGAGTCGACGAGCCCGAGGAAGACGCCGGGCAGCCGGGACGCGGCCTTGACGAGCTCTTCGACGTCGCGAGCGGTCGAGAGCGAGCGTCGGAGGGCGAGGGGGCTGAGCGCGTTGAGCGTCATGAAGCTGTCCGCGGAGATGATCCCGGCGGTGCGGCCCTGAGCGTCGACGACCACGAGGTGTTTGACGCCGGCGTCCATCATCTCGACGGCGGCGGCGGCGGCGAGCGTGTCCGCGCGGATCGTTCTCACGGGGGTGCTCATGATCTGGGCGACGGGGGCGTCCGCCGATACGCCGGCGAGCAACACTTTGTCGCGCAGATCGGCGTTGGTGACGATCCCGATCCCGTCACGTGCCTGGACGAGGATCGCGGTGACGGACTCCTGGCTCATGAGCCTCGTCGCCTCGCGAATCGTCGTGCTCGGTGGGCAGATCGTAGGGGGGTGGTCCACGAGCGCGGAGACGGCCGTGGTGTGCTCCCGCGAGAGAGGCTCCTCCACGACTGCGCTGCGATTCAGCCTGTCGCTGATCGCGGTGGCCACGAAGGCGATCCCCGCCGGGCGGCTGAGGACATCGAGGGCCACCTCACCGGGGATCACGTAGAGCGTCGAGTCCTCGTAGGCTCGCGCCGTGAACTCCGGTGGCTGACCGGTGATCAGCGTCGCCTCACCGAAGACTTCACCGCTGCGAAGGACGTCCACGACGCGCTCGCCGCGAAGCAGCTCGACCACGCCGTCGCGGATGACGAACAGGTACGTCCCGGGCGAGCCTCCTTGCAGGAGCAGGGTCTCGTGAGCCGGGACGAAGCGTTCGGAGACTGAGGCGGCCACCCAATCCCGCTTCTCGTGCTCCAGGTCCTTGAACGGCGCCAGATGGGCGAGAAAGGCGCCGACCTGCTTCGGCGAGCCGCGGCCGGCGCCGGCCGCCGGGTCAGACGTGCGCGGGGGAGTGTCTTGGCTCGGGCTCACGGCACATCTCACCGTCTTGAGGGTCGAAGGTGGCGGGGCGAGTGTCGGCAGCATACCAGTTGCCGGGCGAGCCGCGAATCGCGTGGAGCTCGCGGCGGGCTCGTTCTTCGCCGCCGCCGCGAGCGGCTAGACTTGCCGCGAACTGATCAAAGGAGCTCGAGATGACTGATCGACTGTCGCCCGCGACTCTCGCCGTATGGGCCGGCGAGGGCGAGTCCCTGGTGCAGGGAGCCACCCAGGTGCCGGTGGTCTACAGCGCTGCCTACGGATACCCCGATGTGGAGACCTGGCAGGATGTGGCCCTGGGGCGCCGGCCGGGCCATATCTACAGCCGCAACACCAACCCGACGGTGAAGGCGTTCGAAGGGAAGGTGCGGGCGCTCGAAGGCGCCGAGGCGGCGACGAGTTTCGCCACCGGCATGGCGGCGATCAGCAACACGCTGTTCGCGCTGCTCGCCCCCGGTGACCGGGTGGTCTCGGTCAAGGATACCTACGGCGGCACCAACCGCCTGTTCCTGGACTTCCTGCCGCGCTTCGGCATCCGCGCGGACCTGCGCGACACGGGCGATCACGGTCAGGTCGAGGCCGCCATCGCCGAGGGCTGCAGGATGGTCTACCTGGAGACGCCCACCAACCCTACGCTCAAGGTGCTGGACATCGCCCGGCTGGCCGCGGCCGCTCACGAGGCGGGCGCGGTCGTGGTGGCCGACAACACCTTCGCCACGCCCATCAATCAGAACCCGCTGGCGCTCGGCGCGGACCTCGTGATCCACAGCGCCACCAAGTTCCTCGGCGGCCACGCCGACGCGCTCGGTGGGGTGCTGTGCGGAGGGCCGGAGCTGGTCGAGCAGGTCTATCACTATCGTGAGATCACCGGCGCCTCACTCGACCCGATGGCCGCCTACCTGCTCATCCGTGGCATGAAGACCCTTGAGCTGCGCGTCCGCCGGCAGAACGCAAGCGCGTTGCGCATCGCGCACTGGCTGGAGGCGCAGCCGGCAGTGGCCGCCGTCTACTACCCCGGCCTCGACGGTCACGCGCATCACGACGTCGCCGCCCGCCAGATGAGCGGCTACGGCGGCGTGCTCAGCTTCCTGCTCGAGGGCGGGTTCGAGGCCGTCAAGCGCGTGCTGCCGCGGCTGCGGCTGGCGCACCGCGCCGCCAACCTCGGCGCCGTGGAGACCGTCGCCGGCCCGCCGGCCACGACGAGCCACGTGGAGTGCACGGCCGAGGAGCGCGAGGCCATGGGCATCCCCGAAGGATTGATCCGCTACTCGGTAGGCATCGAGGACGCGGGCGACCTCATCGCCGACCTCACGCAGGCGCTCACGGTCGCGTAGGCCCGGCCTGGCGGCGCACCGGCAGCTTCCGCTCCGCGGCGGGCGCGTCACGGAGGCGGCGAGACTTACGGTGACGGTGAGTCCGACGGCGAAGGGGGCGGCGACGGTGAAGGCGAGTCCGACGGCAAAGGGGACGGCGAGGGCAACGGGGAGGGCGACGGCGACGGGGAGGGCGCCGGGAACATCCCGTACTTCTTGAGCAGGAGCACGGTCTGGTCGCTGAGGGCGCGCTGGTGCTTGGTGCGGCCGGTCTCGACGAGGTGGAAGATGTCGAAGAAGTCGCGGCTCACCAGGCCGATCGCCCCCGCGAAGTGCAGGAACGGGACGTTGTACTTGCGGGCCAGGCGGTGGCAACCCGCGCGATACATGCTGACCGGCTTGGCGAACGCCGTGCCGATCGCCGCCGTGTCGCGGGGGAGGTCGAGGAGCACCGGGCGTAGGCCACGGAGCTTGCAGGCGACGATGATGCGCTCGACGACGCGGATGTTGTACGCGTAGTGCGCCGCGAACTCCGGCCAGCGTCGCTGGACCCAGCGGGCCACGTAGGAGCGCTTGGCCGCGGCGCTCTGGATGTCGGGCGAGAAGCAGATGTTGCGCGCTTTGGGGACGAAGTCCGGGTCGGGCGCCGGCAGGGTGATGGTGGGGGTCGTGGGCGCCGCGCAGAAGCGGCCCAGGTTGAGGCCGATGTAGACGATCGTCTTCCCGCCGCGAGGCAGCAGCCGGGCCAGGGCGAGGTCGGTGGCGAAGGTGCGATGCTTGGAGGCCAGATTGTGGGCCTCCACCGTGGGTCCGCCGCGCCGGTCGATCTGCGCGCTCCAGAGCTGATCGCGAAACGTGCTCTCGCGCGCCGACGAACCGCCGAGGAGCAGGACGACGGGCACAGCCGGCGGCTGGGCCTGGAGGTTGGCGACGATCTGCACGCATTGGGGCCAGTCCCACGATACCCCGGCGCGGCGGGCGCCTGCGTCGTCGAAGACGGCGCCGACAGCGGCCGGCGCCAACGGCCCGGCGGCCGTCGCGCCGCCGCCGGAAACGCCGGCGGCGAGGCTCAGAGCCGCAAGGGCCGCGGTCAGGAGGATGACCGCCGCGGCCGTGATCCCTCTCTGGGCGCCGCAGCCACTCACCTCGAGCCCAACCGCCATGCGTCGGACCCACGCTCGCCGCTTGTCGCTCGTGAGGTCAGCGCGTCCATCGATTCACTCTAGCAGACGCCGGAGACCCGCAGAAGGCACGCGGGCCGGTCGCCCTCCGGTCGCCGGCGCTGCGGCCACTGCGGCGCTGCCCGAGCGGC
>JBAZPK010000176.1:0-5269 GCA_041648235.1 Thermoleophilia bacterium | reverse complement strand
GGTTGGTGGCATCGGTGAGGTCGCCGTAATGCATGAAGAAGTGGCCGTCGGGTAGGTGCGGGTCGCGGTAGAGGTGGTCGACCCGCCCGGTGTTGAACATGCTCGCGCGGCGCTTGACGCCGTGGACGGTGTAGCCGTGGCCGAGGAGCAGCTCGGCCAGGTAGGCGCCGTCCTGCCCGGTGATGCCGGTGATGAGGGCGGTCTTGCTCATCGGATGCGGGCCCCCCTGCTCATGTGCGGTTCTCCAGGTACCAGTCGTAGGTGCGCCGCAGGCCCTCTTCGATGGCCACGGACGGCGCCCACCCGAGGCCGCGCAAGCGGCTCACATCCATGAGCTTGCGCGGCGTACCGTCCGGCTTGCTCGTATCCCACTCGATGGCGCCCTCGTGGCCGACGGTGCGCTGCACGAGCGCTGCGAGCTCACTGATCGTGAGGTCCTCGCCGCAGCCGACGTTGAGCATGCCGTCGGGCACGCCGGCCGCGTCCACGTTCTGCAGGCAGAACACGACCGCGCGGCCGACATCCTCCACGTACAGGAACTCCCGCCGCGGGGTGCCCGTGCCCCAGAGGCGTACCGGCCGGTGAGGGCGGCGCTCGGGGGCGGCGGCGTTGCCGCCACCCTCCCCCCCGCCCTCCGGCAGGCCGAGCTTGGCCTCATGGAACTTGCGGAGGAGCGCCGGCAGCACGTGGCTCGTGCGCAGGTCGAAGTTGTCGCCCGGGCCGTACAGGTTGGTGGGCATCAGGGAGAGATACGCCGTGCCGTACTGACGGTTGAGGCTGCGGCAGAGCTCGATGCCGGCGATCTTGGCGACCGCGTAGGCGCGGTTGGTCTCCTCCAGGGGGCCGGTGAGCAGGTACTCCTCGCGCAGCGGCTGCGGCGCCTCGCGCGGGTAGATGCAGGAGCTGCCGAGGAAGACGAGCCGCTTGACGCCGCTCGCGAAGGCCTCGCCGATGACGTTGGCCTCGATCTGGAGGTTCTGGTAGATGAACTCCCAGGGCTGCTCCCAGTTGGCGAGGATGCCGCCCACCTTGGCGGCAGCGACGATGACCACCTCGGGCCGCTGCTCGGCGAAGAACCGCCGCGTGGCGGCCTGGTCGGTGAGGTCCAGCTCGCTGAGCCCGGGCGTGATGAGGCGGGCGTAACCGGCCTCGTGAAGAGCGCGGTGGATCGCGCTGCCCACGAGGCCGGTGTGGCCCGCCAGGTAGATACGGGCGCCGGTGCTGACCGCGTCAGCCACCAGCCTCACTTCACGACGAGCGTCTTGCTGAGGCTGGTCGTGGCCCCGGCCCAGGCGCTGGTGGCCACGGTGTAGGCGCGGAAGCGGTACTTGCCCTTGGTCGTGAAGCGCAGCTTGACGGTGTACTTGGTGTAGGCGCCGCTGTTGACGTTGGTGGCCGAGACGAGCCTGACGGCGACCCAGCGACGGTGGCTGTAGCGGTACCCTTTGACCTTGACGGTCTTGGCGCCGGCCGCGAAGTGCGGCTTGAGCGAACCGGAGACCCTGAAGAAGGCGCCGGCGCGCACGGCCAGCGGCGCCTTGGGGATGCCCAAGGCCGGCCTCACCCTGATCACGAGCGAATTGCTGACCGTGGCGGCGTAGGAGTCGTTGCCGGGGAAGTTGAAGCGGTACCAGCGGAGCGCCTTGGGGTACACGACGTGGACGTACTGCCCCGTGGCGTACGCGGCCTCGTCGGTCGTGACGATCGCCAGCAGCGACCAGGAGGTCGGTGAGCCTGAAGGCGACCGCTCGACGCGCACCATCTGACCCCCTAGGGCGGTGTCGCTGCCCGTGTCCATGAGGGTGCCGGTAAGGATGGTGTACTTGCCCCAGGTGACCGTGGAGCGAAGCGAGCTGGCCGTGAGGCTGGTGGGGCTGGCCGCGGCCCCGGCGATACCCGGAGCCAGCAGCGCGACCGCGGTCGTGACCAGGACGGCGAGCAGCAGAAGGACCTCGAGCCTCAGACGCTTGGATGCCGAGCTCTTGTGCATCACGTGCCCTCCTCGGTGTTGATGACTTGGGCCTGAGGCTCGCCGGCGGCGGCGCTCGGGGCGGGCGCCGCCGGTTCACTCACCCTGCCCCACTTGCGGACCTTGTGGCCGTTATCGCTGGTCGTATAGTCGTGGCGGTAGTACGACTGGTAGTAGCCCCCGCCCTTGGAGCCCTCGGTGCGCAGCAGCAGGCCCAGGGGGCGGCACGGCAGCTTCTCGAGCTGCTCGGCGGCCTGGAGCAACTGCGGCCGCGTGACGACGTGCATGTCGACGAGGAAGACGAGGCCCTGCACCTTGGAGGCCATGGCGGCCGTGTCGCCCACGGTGAGCATGGCCGGGGAGTCGACGAGCACGACGTCCGCCTCCGCGGCCAGCGACTCGATAAGGGCGCCGAAGCGCTGGCTGGCGACGATCTCGCCGGGGTTCGGCGGCAGGGGGCCGCTGGTGAGGACGTAGAGGTGCGATGCCGGCCCGCCGGCCGGCAGCGAGGCGCTCTGGTACGCCGGGCCGCCGGCGGCGCCGTTCGCCGGCGCCAGATCGACCTTCTGCACGGCATCGCCGAGGCGTGCCTGGTCGGTGAGCACGGTGCTCACTCCGCGCGCGTTGCCGAGGCCGAAGTAGGTGTGCTGCCGCGGGCGGCGCAGGTCGCCGTCGACGACCACGACCTTCTTGCCGGCGAGGGCCATGCTCACCGCAAGGTTGGCGACGGTAACGCTCTTGCCCTCGCCCTGCACGCAGCTCGTGACGATCAAGGAGTGGACGGCGGCATCGACGCTCATGAAGTCGAGGTTGGTGCGCACGAGGCGGAAGGCCTCGGCGGCGTGGCCGTCGGCGGAGGTGAGCGCCACCAGGGCACCCTCGCCGAGGAGCGACTTGGAGATGCGCGGGATGCGGCCGAGGATGGGCTGGCGGAGGATCTGCGCGGCCTCTTCGGGCCGGCGCAGCCGCGTATCGAACTGCTCGAGCAGGAAGGCGAGGCCGATGGCGGCGAAGAGCCCGACGCCGAAGCCGAGGAGCGCGCTGCGCAGCGGCTGCGGCGCGAACGGCTCCGCGGGCTGCACGGCCGGTACAAGCGGGCGGAAGTTGCCGGTGGCGGTGGCTTTGAGTATCTGCAGGTCCTGCAGGCGCTGCTGCAGCACCAGGTAGTCGGTGCTCTCCCTGGCGGCGCCCTGGTACGCGTCGAGCTGCGACTCGAGAGCTTCGATGGCGTTCTGGATGTTCTTCCGCACGCGCTCCGCGCGCCAGGCGATGAAGGCCCCGGAGTAGGCGTTGGCCGCCTGGGCGGCGAGCCGTGGGTCGGTGCCGGTGGCCGAGATGCGCACCACGTTGGTGGCGGTGGCCGCGGCGCCCGTGCCCGAGCCCGCGTCCGTGACGGGCTCCGCGTTGATCTCGAAGCCGGTGCCCAGAGCGCCCTCTGCCTTGAGCAGCGCCGTGGCGCGCTTGACCATGTCCGGGCTGGCGAGGACGCTGGCGACGCTGTTGAGCTCGAGGGTGCGCTCGTTCGGGTCGGTGTAGCCCTGACCCGTGAGGGGGTTGGCGATGTCGAGCTGCTTCTCGTAGATGAGGTCGGCGTCGGCCTGGTACTGGCGGCTCTGGCGGGCCGAGAAGACGTAGGCGGAGCTGGTGGCCACGACGACGACGAGGAGGATCACCCACTTGCGGCGCCAGAGCACGGAGAGGTAGTCGCGCAGGCTGAGGCCCTCACGATCGTGGAGGTCGTCGACCGAGGAGGCCGAAAAGCCCTGATAAGACGTCCGGTCTGACTGAAGTGCCAAGCATCCTCCCCATGAGCCGAAACGCGACGCCACCCCTACTTGGTGATAGCAGACTACCAGCGGGAGGCCCGGCCGCCAACTGCGGGTGAAAGCCTGCCGACTCCGAGAGGCTCGGGCGCCGGCGAGGAGCGTGCGCTGAGTGAAGGCCCATACCAGCCACCGATCAAATGTGAGTTCCCTTGTGTCGAGCAGTTGTGCGGCCGAGTTTCACGGTAGTATGTAGCAGGCGCGTCAACGATGGCGGGGGGTGCTTGGCGTCATGCCGGTTCGAGAGGTCGCGCTCGATAGGGACATCCGCTCGGCACGCTGGCTTCCGACGCGCGCGCGCCTGCACAGCGCCCACTCCCTCCGCCGTGCTGCGAGCGTCGCCTCGCTTGTCATCATCGACAGCGGGTCTCTTGCGATCGCAGTGGCGCTGGTGTCCCTGACCGCGGGCACCGACGGGGCATCTCTCTGGCAAGGACTCTCCTGGTGGGGGCTGGCCGCGTCATGTGCCACGGTCCTGGTGACCGCCGCCCTCTGGGGGCTGTACGGAAGGCGCCATGCACGCCACAGTGCCCGCAGGATCCTGATGGCGTGGGTCGCCGCCTTCGTAGTCTCGATGGTGGTGCTGCTCGCCGTCGACTCGGCGGCGATCGGGCCGCACCTCGTGGTTGCCTGGTTTCTCGCCCTCGTCCTCTCCCTCGTTGCTCGCTGGACATACGACGCGCTTCTCGCCGCGCGCTATGGCCCGGACGGGGAGAACCCGCCGGCCATACTGCTCGGAGCCGTTGACAGCTGCCTTCAAGCCCTCCCGGTACTTGCCGCACTCGCCCCGGGAGACCGTGTGACGGTAGCCGCTCTCGTGGTGCCTCCCGGCGAGGACGCGGAGCGGAGCACCACAGGCCCGGAACCCCCGATTGTGGCTACCTACGCCGGACTCGAGGCTGCGATCCGGAGCGCCGGCGCCACCCAGGTCATCGTTGCAGACGCTCGGAGCTTGGACGGACAACTGAGACATGTGATGGACTCATGCCGCCGCGGCGGAGTAGCGCTCAAGATTCTCGCGACGGACTTGCAGTCGGACAGCTCCGCGGTCGTTCACGTGCCGGGCATGGATTCCCCCCTCTTCGTAGTCCGCCCCAGACCCGCCGGACGGCTGAGCTACGCGGTGAAGAAGGCCTCTGACTACGCGGGATCGGCCGTGCTGCTGATCACTCTGAGTCCGCTCCTGCTCGTCATCGCCGCCGCGATCAAGCTGACTTCGCGCGGCCCCGTGCTTTTTGTCGAGGAGCGCATCGGCACCGGCCAGCGTCCCTTCCGCTTCTACAAGTTCCGGACCATGGTGGCCGACGCGCGCGCGGAGCAGGCCGCGCTCGAAACCCTCAACGAAGCCGGCGGCGTCCTCTTCAAGATCCACGACGACCCGCGCGTGACTCGCGTCGGCCTAGTGCTGCGGAGGTTCAGCCTCGACGAGCTGCCGCAGCTCCTCAACGTCCTGAAGGGCGACATGAGCCTCGTGGGG
>JBAZPK010000175.1:0-5304 GCA_041648235.1 Thermoleophilia bacterium | reverse complement strand
GCCGCCAGCAGCAGGGCGGCAAAGGCAAGAACCGCCGCGGTCGCGACCGCGGCCCCGACCGTGAAAAGCAGCGCCAGGAGCCGCGCGACGACCGCCCGTCGATCCCCTGCACCGGGATCCTCGACGTGCTGCCCGACGGCTTCGGCTTCCTGCGCACCAACGGCTTCACCCAGGGCGACCGCGACGTGTACGTGAGCCTCAGCCAGATCCGCCGCTTCGCCCTGCGCCGCGGCGACGAGATCCTGGGCCAGGTGCGCGAGCCCAAGGACAACGAGAAGTACAACGCCCTGCTCAAGATCGACGGCGTCAACGGCATCGACCCCGAGACGGCGCGCAAGCGGCCGGTGTTCGAGCAGCTCACGCCGCTCTTCCCCGAGGAGCGCTTGCGCCTCGAGACCGAGGAGCACGACACGGCGGCGCGCATCATGGACCTCATGTGCCCCATCGGCAAGGGCCAGCGCGGCCTCATCGTCTCGCCCCCCAAGGCCGGCAAGACGACGATCCTCAAGAAGCTCGCGAACTCCATCGCCATCAACAACCCCGACGTGGACCTCTACGTGCTGCTCGTCGATGAGCGCCCCGAGGAAGTCACCGACATGAAGCGTTCGGTGATCGGCACCGTGGTCTCCAGCACCTTCGACCAGCCCAGCGAGAACCACGTGCAGGTCACCGAGCTCGTGCTCGACCGCGTCAAGCGCCTCGTCGAGATGGGCCGCGACGTCGTCGTGCTGCTCGACTCGATCACCCGTATGGCGCGCGCTTTCAACCTCAACACGCCGGCCAGCGGCCGGATCCTCTCGGGCGGCGTCGACAGCACGGCGCTCTACCCGCCGAAGAAGTTCTTCGGGGCGGCGCGTAACATCGAGGAGGGCGGCTCGCTCACCATCCTCGCCACGGCCCTGGTCGACACCGGCTCGCGCATGGACGAGGTGATCTTCGAGGAGTTCAAGGGCACGGGCAACATGGAGATCCGCCTCGACCGGCGCCTCGCCGACAAGCGCATCTTCCCGGCCATCGACATCGAGATGACCGGGACGCGCAAGGAGGAGCTGCTCATGGAGCCGGCCGAGGCCGCCGCCGTGTGGAAGCTCCGCGGCGTGCTCCACAGCCTCGATCCGGCGGCCGCCATCGAACTGCTCATCAAGAAGGTGCGCGAGACCAAGAGCAACACGGAGTTCCTCAGCGCGCTGATGAAGAACTCGCGCTAGCGCGGCCCCGGCGGTCGCCGGCAGCCGGGCTGCGAGGTCCGCGCCGCTCCGCGCCGGGTTTGGCCGCGGGAACGATTTCGGGCGGCACGGTAGTTCGTGCTATCATGCCGCTTCGGCCTCCGTGGCCGTCAGCGCACAATCCGGGTTCGCCCCAGAAGGGATCCGTCGAGATGAAGAAAGACATCCACCCGAAGTACGAAGAAGCCACCGTGCACTGCTCCTGCGGCAACACGTTCACGACGCGCAGCACCAAGCCGGAGCTGCACGTGGAGCTCTGCTCGCAGTGCCACCCGTTCTACACGGGCAAGCAGAAGCTGGTCGACTCGGGCGGCCGCGTGGAGCGCTTCAAGCGCCGCTTCGACAAGAAGGCGGAGCCCGCCAAGGCGGAAGCGCCCAAGGCCTGACGGGGGCGCGGGCATGAGCGCCGAGCTCAGCGTCACCCTCCTTCAGCACACACCCGACCCCGACCGCGCCGTCGCGATCGCGGGCCGGCTCTGCTATGCGCCGGTGTCGGCCGCCGACCTCAAGCAGGAGATGAGCGCCGCGGACGTGGCCAAACTGGTGCGCATCCTCGTCCGCAGCGGCCACCACTCGGCCCTCGAGCACGCCTCCTTCAGCTTCGCCGTCGACGGCGTCTCCCGGGCGCTCACGCACCAGCTCGTGCGGCACCGCGTGGCCAGCTACAACCAGCAGTCGCAGCGCTACGTCAATTTCGGGGCGGGCGACTCCTTCGTCGTCCCGCCCTCCGTGGCCGCCAACGCCGCGGCCGAGGCCGTGTTCCTCACGGCCATGGAGCAGGCGCGCGTCGCCTACGACAAGCTCGTGGAGCTCGGCCTCGCCGAGGGACGCACGCGCGAGAGCGTGCAGGAAGACGCGCGCTTCGTGCTACCCAACGCGGCCGAGACCAAGATCGTCGTCACCATGAACGCCCGCGAGCTGCGCCACTTCTTCCGGGTGCGCTGCTGCAACCGCGCCCAGTGGGAGATCCGCGCCCTCGCGTGGCGGATGCGCGGCATGGTCAAGGACGTTGCGCCCAACCTCTTCGAAGGCAGCGGGCCGGGCTGCCTGTACGGCGAGTGCCCGGAGGGCAAGATGACCTGCGGCAAGCCGTACAAGGCGGCCGCCGTGGACGGGCCGGCCGCCGGCGCGGCCGCATCCCGCGGCTGAGCGCCGCCCGCCGGCCTCCCCCCATGCGTACCCGCCTCACCCACCTCGCCCTCGGGCTCGCGGCCCTGGCCGCCCTGGGGGCGCGCCGCGCCCAGGTCGGCGGCCAGGCCGTCATCGAGGGCGTGATGATGCGCGGCGTCGACCACTGGGCGCTCGCCGTGCGCCGCCCGGACCAGACCATCGGCGTGCACGACTTCCCGCTCGTGAGCTGGATGAAGCGCTGGCCGGCGCTCAAGACGCCGGTGGTGCGCGGCGTCGTCGCCCTCGTCGAGTCGCTCGTCATCGGGGTCCGCGCCCTCACCCTGTCGGCCAACGAGTCGCTGGGTGAGGAGGAACAGCAGCTCGGCAAGAAGGAGATGGGCATCACGCTCGTGGTGGCGTTCGCCTTCGCCATCGGCCTCTTCTTCCTCGCGCCCCTGTTCCTCACCGGGCTCTTCAGGGGCTGGCTGGGCACCGGGGTCGGGTTCTGGCTGGTGGAGGGGCTGGTGCGGGTCGGCATCTTCCTCGCCTACCTCGCGATCGTCACCCAGATCAAGGACCTGCGCCGCGTCTTCGAGTACCACGGCGCCGAGCACATGAGCATCCACGCCCTCGAGCACGGCGAGGAGCTCACGCCCGCCAACGTCGGGAAGTACAAGACCCTGCACCTGCGCTGCGGCACCTCCTTCCTGCTCGTCGTCATGGTGGTGAGCATCTTCGTGTTCGCCGTCGTGCGCTGGCCGGCGTGGTACTGGCTCATCCTCAGCCGCGTCGTCCTGGTGCCGCTCATCGCCGGCCTCAGCTACGAGATCATCAAGGTCGCGGGCCGCCACGAGAGCAACCCGGTGGTGCGCGTCGTGATGGCGCCCGGCCTCGCCCTGCAGTGGATGACCACCAAGCAGCCCGACACCTCCCAGGTGGAGGTCGCCATCGCGGCGCTCGACAAGATCATCGAGCTCGAGCCGCAGGACCGCCCCCCGGTGAAGGGCGTGGAGGTCATGGCGTAAGCCCGGGCCATGGCCGCCATCGACAGCCTCATCGAAGAGATCGAGCGTTCGTACCGGGAGCTCACGTCACAGCTCGCCGACCCCGAGGTGTTCGGCGACCGCGGGCGCTACGCCGAGACGGCGCGCGCGCACGCGGGCCTGCACGAGGTGTACGAGCTCACGCAGCGCTACCGCGAGGCGGAGCGGACGGTGGCCGACGCCGAAGGCCTCCTCGGCGACGGCGCCTCCGACGCCGAGATGCGCGAGTTCGCCCAGGCCGAGCTCGGCGACAGCCGCAAGCTGCTCGACCAGCTCAGCGAGGAGATCCGCGTCCGCATGCTCACCCGCGACCCCAACGACGCCAAGGACGTGATCATCGAGATCCGTGCCGGCACCGGCGGCAACGAGGCCTGCATCTTCGCCGGCGAGCTGGCCCGCATGTACACGCGCTACGCGGAGGCCAAGGGCTTTGAGGTCGAGATCCTGAGCGCCAACGAGAACGACGACGGCGGCTACAAGGAGATGACCCTCGAGGTGCGGGGCCAAGGGGCCTACTCGAGCCTCAAGTACGAGGGCGGCGTGCACCGCGTGCAGCGCGTCCCCGTCACCGAGGCGACGGGGCGCATCCACACCTCAACGGCCACCGTGGCCGTCCTGCCCGAGGCCGAGGACGTCGAGATCGCCATCCACGCCAACGACCTCCGGGTCGACATCTTCCGGGCCCGCGGCCCGGGTGGGCAGAGTGTCAACACCACCGACTCCGCGGTGCGCCTCACCCACGTGCCCACCGGTGTCACGGTGAGCTGCCAGGACGAGAAGAGCCAGCTGCAGAACAAGGACAAGGCGATGCGGATCCTGCGGGCCCGGCTCTTCGAGCTGGAGCAGGCAAAGCGGGACGAGGAGCGCGGCGAGGTGCGGCGGAGCATGGTCGGCAGCGGCGACCGCTCGCAGAAGATCCGCACCTACAACTTCCAGCAGAACCGCGTGAGCGACCACCGCATCGGCCTCACCAGCCACCGCCTCGCCGAGGTGATGGAGGGTGAGCTCGACGAGTTCACCGAGGCCCTGGCCGCCGAGGACCGGCGCAAGCAGCTCTCCGCCGCCGGCGGGGAGTGAGGGTCGCGCCGCTTCGCGGCGGCGGCAAACGTCGACCTTGCTTCTCCGCCCCGTCGCGTCCATACTGAAATCAGACCAGTCGTAGACCAGTCTGAATCAGCAGTGGGGTGCGCTGTGGCGACCGTCGGAGCCTACGAAGCCAAGACCAAGTTGCCCGAGCTGCTCAAGCGCGTGGAGCTCGGGGAGCACATCACCATCGCCCGCCACGGCAGGCCCGTGGCGGTGCTCATCCCCATCGGGGAGTACCCTCGGCGAGACCCGGCAGCGGCAGTGGCGGCGCTCAAGGAGTTCGCCCGCGGCCGCCGCCGCGGCGACTTCGACATCCGGGCCGCGATCGAGGAAGGCCGGAGGTAGCGCCGTGTTCGTGCTCGATTGCTCGGTGACGATGGCCTGGGTCTTCGACGACGAGGACGACGCGTATGCGGCCGGGGTCCGCGACCGTCTCGACGGCGACGTGGCGGTCGTGCCCGCCGTCTGGCCGCTCGAGGTCGGCAACGCCCTGCTGGTGGCCGAACGTGGCAAACGCATCAGCAGGGCGGAGGCGTTGCGCTTCGTCGGGATCCTGCACCTGCTGCCGATCGACGTGGATGCCACGCCGACCTTGGCGGCCATGGATGGGCTCCTTCAGCTTGCGCACGGCACCGGGCTTTCACTGTGCGACGCCGGCTACCTCGAGCTGGCGGCGACGCAGGGGCTGCCGTTGGCCAGCCTCGACAAGGGCCTCAGGAGGGCGGCGCGTCAGGTCGGCGTGGCGCTGGTGAAGTGAGCGCCTGGCGCGGGCGCGGACCCTCGCGGTGAGCCGCTCGCCGTGGACCGTGGGCGAGGCGCTGCGCGCGGCCGCGCAGCGG
>JBAZPK010000174.1:0-5311 GCA_041648235.1 Thermoleophilia bacterium | reverse complement strand
GGCTGGTAGACCGGCGGAGCCGGCGGCGCCGTATAAGGCGTGGCCGGCTGGTAGGCCGGCGGCGCCGGCAGGTCGGGGGCCGCCATCGCCGGCTGCGCCGGGCCGACGCCCAGCGCGGCGTCGATGAGCTGAGCCTCGCCGCGCGCCTGGAAGTACATCGACACGGTGTAGGCGAGCGCGTACGGGCCGAGGAGCATGCTGATGATGGAGCCCAGATACGGGATCACGCCGAGCACCGCGCTCACCACCACCCAGACGATGGCGCCGACGATCCAGGCGCCGAGCACGTTCCAGAAGCCCGCCCGGGAGGCGAGCTCCTTGCTGGCCGACATCGCCTCGCCGAAGCCGAGCTTCTGATCCACCATGCACAGCCACGTGAACAGCCACCAGGTGGTGAAGATGATGCCGGGGATGATCAGGAGCACGTAGCCGATACCGATGATGATGCCGAGGACGATGTTGGCGACGATGAAGGCGCCGATGAGCCCGAAGTACCTGCTCATGTCCCCGTACTCGGCGGCGCGGCCTTCACGCACGCGCGCGATCAACATGCCGTACAGGGTCGCGTACTGCCAGGCGCCGACGAGCACCGAGACGACGATGAGCACGAGGATGCCGACCACGAGGCCACCGATGGCCAGCCCGTTCACGTCGCCGTCGGAGCTCGTGGCGAAGACGCCTGCCAGGGAGGCTCCCAAGGTGAACGCCGCGACGACGCCGATGACCACCGCGCCGACGATCGCCGTGACGATGAGCGGCCCCAGGTCCAGCTTGAAGAGCCCCCACGCGTCTTTGAAGCACTTGCCGATGTCCATCGTCTCAACCCCCTGCCGCGATTGTCGGCCCGGCGGCGGGTGAAGCCGCCCGGCGGGCCATCCTCCTGATCATCGTCACGTGGTCACCCGGCTTGACCGCCGGGAGGCGCCGCAGACCCGCCGCCAGAGGGCGGCGCCTGCCCGAGGGCGGCGTCGACCAGGTGGCCTTCTCCCCGGGCCTGGAAGTACATGCTGAGGACGTAGGCGACGCCGAACGGCGCCGCTACCAAGCCGATGATGACGCCCACCACAGGGATGATGCTGAGGAGCCCGACGACCACGCCGACGACGATCGCCCCCACGAGCCAGGTGGCGAAGGTGGTCATCAAGCCGGGCCGGGCCGCCATCTCGCGGCTCTGAGCCATGGCCTCGGACAAGCCGAGGCCTCGATCCCCGATCAGCGGCAGCGCGTAGAGCCAGATGGTGGTGAGGATCAGGCCCGGGATGACCAGGAGCAGGTAGCCGATGCCGACGATGATGCCCAGGACGACCGCGGCGGAGGCGAAGGCGCCGATCTGGTCCAGCTCTTGCAGGTCGGCGTACTGAGCGGCGCGGCGCTCGCGCACGCGGCGCAGGATCATGCGGAAGGTCACCGCGTACATCCAGGCGTAGACGAGCACCGAGATCACGAGCAGCACCAGCGAGGCCAGGAAGGCCGAGCCGAACGCCAGGCCGCGGAACCCGCCCGCGTCCACTGCGGCGAGGCCGCCGCCGATGGCCAGGCCGACGACCAGGTTGGCCACGCCGACGATCACGGCGGCGACCAGCGCCGTCACCGCCAGCGGCCCCATGTCGGCTCTGAACAGGCCCCACGCGTCCCGGAAGCACCTGCCGACGTCCATCTGCTCATCCTCCTGCGACGATGTTTCTCGTAGTGGGCCTGCGCATTCTAGTGCAACAATTCGCCCCCGTGAACAGCTACCCTTGACCGCGCCGTGCCCTCCCGAGTGGGCCGCAGGCCCGAGGGCAGGGCTGACGCCATCGCCCGCCCCCGCGAACGCCGCTCGGTTGACGTCCCTCGGGGCCGGGAAAGACGTGGGTAGGCCGCAGGCCCGGGCCGGCACGTCTGCAGGGAGGGCGCCGTGGAGACCATCGAAGTCCTCGAACGCGAGCACCGGACGGCGCGGCTCGTGGCGAGCGTGGCGCGCCGCGACCTGGGGCACGCGGCGCGCACCGGGGTCTGCGACCGGCGCCGCGTCGCCGAGCTGGTCGAGTTCTTCCTCTCCTTCTCCGCCTGGTGCCACGGGCCCAAGGAAGAGCGCCTCCTGGCCACCCTGCTCCACCGGCACGGCCTCGCCCGTGAGGCGCCGGCTCTGCGGGAGCTCGTAGTGGGGCACGAGGGCTCCCGCATCCTCCTGGACTCGGCCGGCGACTGGCTGCGGCTCCTCACGGCCGGGGCCGAGTCCGCCCTGCAGCCACTCCTCTACGACCTGGAGCTCTATCTCGACGAGCTGGAGCGGCAGATGGCCGACGAGGAGGCGCTCGTCTTCCCGCTGGCCCAGAGGCGGCTGCGCCCCGGCGACCTCGAGGAGCTCGGTCGGGCGTTCGCGGCCGTCGCCGACGAAGAGCGGGCGGCCGGACGGGCCGCCCGCCGCGAGGATCTCGCGCGCCGCCTCGCGGCCGCACCCGCGGACGCCTGAGGCGCCGCCGGGCGTCAGGCGGCGGGCCAGGGCGGCGGCGGGGGAAGCAGCGCCCAGCCGGCGCCGTCCTCCAGCTGGCGCACCGCCGCCCAATCCGCGGCCGAGAGGTGGCGCTCGGCCAGGGGCGCCAGGATGAGCTCGTCGATGGAGAGCAGGTCGTCGATCAGCTCGAGCACGCGGCTGCCGTTCTCGACCACCGGGCCGGGGTCGTCGTGGGCTACCGCCAGGCGCAGGCGGCGGAGCCACTCCAGCGCCTCCGTCTGACGGTCGCCCAGCACCGCCTCGGGGCCCTTGACCCCGTGTACCGCCAGGGCCGGGAACCACGCCTGGTGCTGCCGCCGGAAGCGGCGTTCCACCTGCGAGAGCCGCGCGACGAGGCGCGCCACCTCGGGTGCGGCCTCGCGCCAGCTCCGCCGCGACGACGAACCGCCGAGCCGCTCCAGCTCGGCGCTCAGGCCGTCACGGACCCTGCGCACCTGGAGCGCCTCGCGACGCAGGCTGTCGAGGGGGTGCCCGGAGGCCGGCGCGGCCACGGTCACGGCCGGTGGCCCGGCGGCATCCCGCACGCCGCCGCCGGCGACGGCCCTCGCCTCGCGCGCCTCCGCCACCAGGGCGCGGTCAAGCGCGGCGCGCTCGAGGTCGCCGAGTCCCTCTGTCGCCGTCGCGTACCGCGCCGCGAGCTGAGGCAGCGAACCGCCTTCCTCGAGCCGCGCCGCGATGTCCTGCAGCTCGGCCACGCGGCGGTCGTCGGCGGGCACGGCGCCCAGTGAGGCGAGCGTCGGAGGTGCGTGACCGGTCACCCTTTCGACCTCGTCCTGCAGGTCGCGCGCCAACCGGCGCCACGGCACGTCGATCCTCTCCGCCACGTCGCTCAGGCGCGTCACCCGCGACCAGCGCCCGCCCTCCGCCGAAGCCCTCAGGCTCCGCAAATCCGGGCGGTAGCGCGCCAGGTACTCGGCCAGGAACGGGTAGGCGGCCAGCACGCCCCAGATGGTGGTGTGCGGCCCGAGGAAGACGCCGGGGGTCTCACCGTGAGGTCTCATGCCTGCCTTCCGTCGCCCAACGAGTCTCTCAAGCCTAGCAGGCCACCGGCCGCCGCGGCACGCTGGCCGCGCCGCAGCCGCGGTGGTATCCTGCCGCTCCCGGCCCCCCACGCCCGCGCCCACGCGCGCCACACACCAGCCATGAGCATCGTCACCTTCAACAACGTCGAGAAGTCCTTCGCCGGGCAGCGCCTCTTCACCACCGTCACGTTCGCCGTGGACGGCCACGACCATGCCGTTCTCGTGGGCCGCAACGGCACCGGCAAGACCACGCTGCTGCGCCTCATCTCCGGGGCCGAGCACGCCGACTCAGGCACCATCGCCCGGGCGCGCGGGCGCCGCCTGTGGCTGCATGAGCAGACGCCCGAGCTGCAGCAGGACCGCCCCGTGCGCGACTACCTGCTGGACGCGTTCGGCGAGGCCGTCGAGCTCGAGGCGGCGCTGCGCGCCACCGAGGAGAGCCTCTCCGGCCTCGCCGAGCACAGCCCCGAGCTGCGGGACACGATGAAGAGCTACCAGCAGCTCCAGCGCCGCTTCGAGGCCGCCGGCGGCTACGGCTACCGGAGCCGCCTCAGCGGCGTGGTCGAGGGCCTCGGCCTCCCCGACGAGATGCTCGACCGGCAGCTGCTGTCGCTGTCGGGCGGCGAGCTCACTCGGGTCACCCTGGCGCGCGCCCTGCTCGCCGACGCCGACCTGCTCCTGCTCGACGAGCCCACCAATCATCTCGACATCGACTCGGTGGAGTGGCTCGAGGGCTTCCTCGCAGACTACCCACGCGGCTTCGTCCTCGTCACCCACGATCGCCGCCTGCTCGAGAAGGTGGGCCGCCGCGTGCTGGCCGTGGAGCACGAGCACGTCGAGGCGCAGAGCGGCGACTTCGCCACCTACCTGCGCGAGAGCGAGGCGCGGCTCCACCTCCTGCGGCAGCAGTTCGAGCAGGACAAGGAGAAGATCGAGCAGCTGCAGCGCTTCTACGACCGTTTCCACGCCAAGAAGAACAAGGCGAAGCAGGCCAAAGCCAAGCTGACGCAGATCGAGCGCATCAAGGCGGAGATGAAGGCGCCGCCCAAGGCGAAGCGCAGCTTCAAGCTCGGCCTTCCCCAGCCCAAGCCCTCGGCGCGTGTGGTGCTGGAGCTCAAGACGCCGGCGCTCAGCGTCGGCTCCGCCGACGAGCCCGCCGGCGTGCGCCCTCTGGTGAGGGACCTCGATGTGGTCATCGAGCGCGGCGAGAAGGTGGCGCTCCTGGGCGCCAACGGCTCCGGCAAGACCACGCTGGTCGAGACGGTGGCCGGCCTGCGCAGCCTCGCCGCCGGCGCCAGCCACCTCGGCCACAACGTGCGCCCCGCCTACTACTCGCAGCAGGGACGCGAGCTCGACGAGAGCGCCACCTGCCTGCAGACGGTATTGCCGCTGGTCGGCCACGACGAGGAGCCGGCGCGCAAGCTGCTGGGCCGCTTCCAGTTCGGGGCCGATGAGGTGGAGAAGCGCGTCGAGATGCTCTCCGGAGGCGAGCGCAGCCGCCTCCGCCTGCTCACTCTGCTGGTCGGCGACGCCAACTTCCTCCTCCTCGACGAGCCCACCAACCATCTCGACATGGGCTCGGTGGAGGCGCTCGCCGACGCGCTCGAGGACTACACCGGCACGATCCTCCTGGTCACGCACGACCGCCACCTCATCGACCGGGTCGCCACCCGGGTCCTCGAGATCCACGAGGGTGCCCTCCTCAGCCACCTCTCGGCCGGCCGTTACTGGGAGGCGCGGGCCGCCAGGGCCCCGGGCGCCGCGCCGGCGGCGCCGGCGGGCACCCCGGACG
>JBAZPK010000173.1:0-5321 GCA_041648235.1 Thermoleophilia bacterium | reverse complement strand
CGGGCGGTGCGCCGGCGCTTGCGGGCGCCGTGTGGCGCGCCGACGAGCGTACCGCCGCGCGGGCGTCGCGGGGCGCGGCCGAGGCGCTCGCCTCGCCGATATCGTAGTAGGCGAGCGTGCACTCGATCGGCCCGTTGAACAACGTCGTGTGGCGGGCCAGCGGCAGCCCGACGGACTCTGCCTGGGCGCGGCCCCCGGCGAGCACCACCGCGCGCCAGCCGCTGAAAGCGGTCCGCAGCCGCTCGCCGAGCAGCCGGGTGAGAGCCTCGGCCTCGTCGCGCCGGCCGAGGCGCTCGCCGTAGGGGGCGTTGGCCGCCAGCAGCCCGAGCGCGGCGGGTGCGCGCAGCTCGCGCAGCTCCCCGGGCTCGATCGACACCACGCCGCCGAGCCCGGCGCGTTCCACGCAGGCCCGCGCCACCTGGAGGGCGCGCGGGTCCCGGTCGTAGCCGAGGATGAGCAGGCCGGGCGCCGCCGCCCTCAGGCGGCCCAGCCCGGCCTCCCGGCGTTCGCGCGCCTCAGCCACCAGGCGCTGCCAGGCCCGGGCGTCGTGCCCGCGCCAGCGCAAAAAAGCGAAGCCGCTCGGGGCCTCGGCACGGAGAAGCCCGGGGGCGATGTCGGCGGCCATCCAGGCCGCTTCGATCGGCAGGGTGCCCGACCCGCAGAGCGGGTCGACGAAGCTGCCGCCCGCGGCGGCCTCTTTGGGCCACGCCGCGTACAGGAGCATCGCGGCGCCGAGGTTCTCTTTGAGCGGCGCCTCGACCTGCACCTTGTCGGCGCGGTAGCCGCGCCGATGCAGGCTCTCGCCGCTGAGGTCGAGCGAGATCGTCACGCGGTGGCGCACGAGGTGCGCGTTGACGCGCAGCTCGGGGGCGCGCGTGTCCACCGAGGGCCGCCGGTCGTCGTGCCGGGCGCGGAACTGGTCGACGATGGCGTCCTTCACCCGCACGGCGCCATAGCGCGTGTCGCGGATCTCGTCGTTGGCGCCGGTGAAGTCCACCGCGAGGGTGCCGTCCACGGCCAGATGTGTGTCCCAAGCCACGCGCAGGGCCGTGGCATAGAGCTCGTCGCCGTCGCGCGCCGGCCCGGAAGTGAGCGGCAACAGCACGCGGGTCGCGAGCCGCGACCAGAGGCATACGCGGTAGGCGGTCTCCAGCGAGCCGTGGAAGGAGGCCCCGGCGCGAGTCTGCTTGACCTGCTCGGCGCCCAGGGTCCTGAGCTCGCCGGTGAGCAGGGATTCCAGGCCGCGCGGGACGGTGGCGAAGAAGGGAAGGTCCATCCAGGTAGGCTACCACGCCCCGTACGCCGCCGGGCCGCCCGCCCCGGGCCGCACGTCGACCCGGCCCTGACTCCGCGCCCTTCGAGGCCAGGGCCGGGTCAGATCAGGGCGCCGGGGGCGGAGCCCCCGCGGTCGGCCCCGGCGATGGCCGCGAGAAAGGCATCGCCGTAACGCTCGAGCTTGCTCTGGCCGACGCCGGTGACATCGAGCAGCTCGGCGTAGGTGCTCGGTCTGCGGGCCGCCATCTCGGCCAGCGTGGCGTCGCTGAACACCACGTAGGCCGGCACGCGCTGCTCGTCGGCCAGGCGCTTGCGCAGCACCCGGAGGGACTCGAACACCGCCTCGTCGACCTCAAGGCCCGCCAGGCCGGCAGCGCGCGCGGCGCGCTCCGCCGACTGGCGCTGCTTGGCGCTCGGCACCCGGGTGCGAGGCTTGGCGAGGATGAGCGTCTGCTCCCCGCGCAGCAGCGGCCGGGCCGCCTCGGTGAGCCGCAGCACCGAGTAGTTGGTGATGTCCTGGACGAGGTAGCCGCGGTGGATGAGCTGGCGGATGAGGCTCTGCCAGTGGTCGCGGCTCACCTCGGCGCCGATACCGTGGGTGCTGAGCTGGTCGTGGCCGCGCTGCGCGACCTTTTCGTTCGCCGAGCCGCGCAGCACGTCGATGACGTAGCCGATACCGTAGCCCTGGCGCAGCCGATACACGCAGCTGAGCGCCATCTGGGCGTGCTCCGTGGCGTCGTAGGTCTCGGGAGGGTCGAGGCAGATGTCGCAGTTGCCGCAGTCAGCCCCGAGCTCCTCGCCGAAGTAGCCGAGCAGTGCCCGCCGCCGGCAGGTGAGCCCGTCGGCGTAGCCCACCATGCTGTTGAGCTTGTGGAGCTCGACCCGCACCTGCTCGGGGTCACGCTCGTACGCCTCGCCGCCGTTGGCCCCGCCGCGCCGCCCGCCGCCCTCGATGAGCGAGTGCACGACGGCGGCGTCGCCGAGGCCGAACAACAGCAGGGCTTCAGCGGGCAAGCTGTCGCGCCCGGCCCGCCCCGTCTCCTGATAGTAGCTCTCGATGCTCTTGGGGAGGTCGTAGTGGACCACAAAGCGGACGTTGCTCTTGTCGATGCCCATGCCGAAGGCCACGGTGGCGACCACCACCTGGACGTCGTCGGCGGCGAAGGCGTCCTGGACGCGTTTTCGCTGTTCGGCGGGCAGGCCGGCGTGGTAGGCGGCGGCCGGCCTGCCGGCCGCCGCGAGCCTGCCGGCCACTTCTTCGGTGCGCTTGCGGCTGAGGCAGTAGACGATGCCGCTCTCGCCCGCGTGGCCGGCGAGGAAACGCTGGAGCTGCTGCAGGGGCTCGCGCTTCTCGACGACGGTGTAGCGGATGTTGGGGCGGTCGAAGCCGGTGACGAAGACCGGCGCCCCGGCCAGGCCAAGCCGCTGCCTGACGTCGTCGCGGGTCTGCGGGTCGGCGGTCGCGGTGCAGGCGATGATCGGCACGCCGGGGAAGAGACTGCGCAGCTGCCCGAGCTGAACGTACTCGGGGCGGAAGTCGTGGCCCCACTGGCTGACGCAGTGGGCCTCGTCGATGGCGAACAGGGCGATGCCCGGGAGGCCCGCGCCGGGAAGCTCGGGCGCCGCCGCTGCGGGGCCGTCCGGCCCTCCCAGCCCGCGGAGGCGCTCGAGGAAACCCGGCGTCATGAGCGTCTCGGGCGCCACGTACAGCAGATCCAGCTCGCCGGCGTGCAGCCGCGCCAGGACCCGGCGCGCCTCGCCGGCCTCGAGCGACGAGTTGTAGGCGGCGGCGCTCACGCCGGCCGTCCGCAGCGCATCGACCTGGTCCTTCATCAGCGAGATGAGCGGCGAGACGACGACGCCGGTGCCGGAGCGCACGAGGGCCGGCAACTGGTAGCACAGCGACTTGCCCCCGCCGGTGGGCATGAGCACGAAGGCGTCGCCGCCGGCGACGAGGTGGTCGACGATCTCCTCCTGGTGCGGCCGGTACTCGTGAAAGCCGAAGACGGCCCGCAGGAGGGTGCGGGCGGAGGGCGGCGCGGTCGCCGCGGCGTCGGAGGGGGTGAAGGCGGAGCTCACGTCACGAGTCTAGCAAGGTTGACGGACGGCTGCGGCCGGCCTGCCCTCAGGGCTCACGGTCCCGACGGCCGAGGGCGTAGGATGCCCGCACGCGGTGCCGGGAGCGTTCGGGCGCCGCCGCCCGCGCCGCCTTCAGGAGGTCCCATGAAGTACTCATCTGCGAGCCTCGGGCGGGTGCTCATCGCCCGCCTCGAGGACGGCGACGTGGTGCACGAGTGCATCGAGGAGGCGGCGCGAGCCGAAGGCATCGCGCGCGCCGCCGTCCTGCTGCTGGGCGGGGCCGACCGCGGCAGCCGCGTGGTGGTCGGCCCCGAGGACGGCCGTGCGGCCGCCATCGTGCCCATGGAGCGCCTTCTGCACGACGTGCACGAGATGGCCGGAGTCGGCACCCTGTTCCCGGACGAGACGGGCCAGCCGGTGCTGCATCTGCACGCGGCCTTCGGCCGCGACGTCTCGGTGACCGCCGGCTGCATCCGCCGCGGGGTGCTCACCTGGGTGGTCGGTGAGGTCGTGATCATCGAGCTGCTGGGCAGCGAGGCGACGCGCCGCGCGGACCCGGCCACGGGGTTCGAGCTCCTCGACGTCTGAGGCCGCCGCCGCGGGCGCCGGCTTCAGTAGGCGGCGAGGCACGTCGGCGTGCCGGCGCGCAGCGTGCCGATGGCGCAGGCAGGCCGCTGAGACGGGTCGAGCCGGCGCAGCAGGCGCAGCATGTCGGCCCGCGCCATCGAGACGCAGCCCGCCGTGTACGAGCGGCCGAACACGTGCAGGAAGATGCCTGCTCCGCGGCCGTAGACGCGGCGGTTCGGGAGGGCGTTGTAGCCGGTGGAGACGGCGAACTCGTACTCCACCGGGTAGTCCGCCAGATGCTCGCCGTAGACGGAGCGGCTGGTCTCGACCCAGGTGTTGTAGGTGGCGTTGCGCTCCGAGCTCCACCACGAGCGCCCGGTGATGTGGCGGTAGCGCAGGCGCAGGCCGCTCGGTGGCGCCGCATGCGTGCCGAAGGCGAACCCGGGCAGGCGCCAGATGCCGGTCGGGGTGGTGAGCGTGCCGGCGCGGCGCCGGGCGCCGTCGGTGAGGCCGCGGCGCCCGAGGCGCACCGGCGCCGAGAAGGCCTTGACCCAGTCGCCGTCGCGGTAGTCGTAGACGCGCAGCCTTCCGGTCCGCGCCCCCAGCCAGCCGCCGCTGACCACGACGAGCTGGCGGGCGTCTCTGCGGAACGCCATGCGCTCAGGGATCGTCGTGATGCCGTCGCGGTCCCAGACCGGCGCGTCGCGCGTTGCACCCACGGCCACGTTCGCGCTCCAGCTCGACTCGGTCTCGGCGTGCGCGTCGTCGGCGTGAGCGGCACGTAGCCGCCAGGTGCCCGCCGCCGGCAGGCTGAGCGAGGCCGCAAACCGCGAGGCGGCGCCCTCGTCGCTCACCATTGCGGCGGCGGTCTGGCGCAGGACCCACTCCCCCTTCTCCAGGCGGTAGCAGGAGATCGTGACCGCGGCGGAGCCCGCCGGATGCCGCGGGCGCAGGAGCCCGGAGGTCTCGAAGGGGCTGCCTCGGCCGACCCTGAGCGGGACGGCGGGGGCGCCGAGCTCGGCGCGCGCGCCGACGGCGACCTCCGCGGCGGATGGCTGGAGGACATCGCTGCCGGCGTAGGTGCAGCGGAAGAGAGTCCTGCCGTAGCCCGCCTCCGGCGCGGCCGGCAGGGAGAAGCCGCCGCCTGCGTCGGTGGTCAGCCGGGCGAGCTCGCTCCAGGCGTCGCCGTCGAGAGAGCGCTCGATGCTGACCTCCGCGCCGCCGACGGGCTCTCCGGCGCTCTCGAGCCGGCCGCCCAGCATCGTCGAACCTCCATAGTCGACGACGTCCGGCGTGGCCGAGAAGGTAAGGCTCGTCGCGGCCCGCGCGTCCGCGCCCGCCGCGGCCGGGGCCCGAGTGGCACCGGCGCCGAGGGCGGCGGCGAGCAGCAGCGCCAGGAT
>JBAZPK010000172.1:0-5370 GCA_041648235.1 Thermoleophilia bacterium | reverse complement strand
CCGGACTTCCGGAGCTAATAGGCATTTGCGCCCCGCCGCCAAGACGTTTCCCCTGCTCAGAGCGTTTTCGCAGGTCCCAAAAGGCGAAAAGGTGTAGGCACACGATTCCTTGACATGAGCAGGTAGTTCTGGCTATCTTGTAGGCGTGTACCTGAGAGAGACACGGCGGCGCAACAAAGACGGCTCGGTGGTCAGCTACCTGCAGCTCGCGCACAACGAGCGCCACCCCGAGACGGGCAGCCCCGTGGCCAGGATCATCCACAACTTCGGCCGTGCCGAGTCCGTCGACCGTGAGGCCTTGCGACGGCTCGTGGCTTCGATCAGCCGCGTCCTCGATCCCGCCGAGGCCGTGGCCGCCGGCTCGGGCCTTGACGTCGAGATCGTGGACTCGCGGAGGTGCGGCGGCGCCTACGTGCTCGATGCGCTGTTCGAACGCCTCGGCATCAGCAAGGCCCTGCGCCAGGCGGCGGCAGGGCGCCGCCTCGACGCTGAGGCAGTGGAGCGCATCTGTTTCGCGCTCATCGCGCAGCGTGCCCTGGAGCCAGGCTCCAAGCTGGCCGCCACGCGCTGGACCCGCGAGCGCGTCGCCATCGAGCACTGCCCGCGCTTCGACGCAGATGCCGCCTACGCGGCCATGGACTTCCTTACGGGCGCCCTCCCCGAGATCGCCGAGTCGATCTTCGCGAGCACCGCCAACCTTCTCAACCTGGCCTGCGACGTGATCTTCGTGGACACGAGCTCGACCTACTTCGAGATCGACCTGGCCGACGAGGAGGTCGAGCTGGCCAGCGCCGCCGACGAGGCCGAGGCCCGAGCGGCCACAGCTTCAGCGGGCGAGGCGGACGGCGGCCCTCGCGAGCAGGCGAGCCGGCGCTTCAGCAAGCACTCCAAGGACAAGCGAGCCGACCAGCCCCAGGTGGTGATCGGCATGGCGGTCACCAGAGAGGGCATCCCGGTGCGCTGCTGGACCTTCCCCGGCAACGCTTCCGACCAGCTCATCATGCGCACGATCCGCGACGACCTCGCCGGCTGGAAGCTGAACCGCGTCGTGTGGGTCGCCGACAGTGGCTTCAACTCCGTGGCGAGTCGCGCCTACCTGCAGAGAGGCGGCGGCCACTACGTGCTCGCCGAGCGCCTGCGGCGGGGATCGGCGGAGGCGCGTGCCGCGCTCTCGCGCGCCGGGCGTTACCGGCAGGTGGCCGGCAACCTCGAGGTCAAGGAGGTGCGCCTCGGCGACGGTGCCCGCGCCCAGCGCTTCGTCGTCGCCCACAACCCGGAGGCCGCCGAGCGCGACCGCCAGGTGCGCGCCAACCTCGTCGCCTACCTTGAGGACCAGATCGCCGGCTCCGACGCCTGGCCGCGCAGGCGCCGCGACGAGCTCGTGGGAGCGCTGCGCACAAGGCCGGCCCTGTACCGCCTGCTGCGGCGCACCAAGGACGGTCTCCTGCGCCTCGACCGCGCCGCGGTCAAGCGCGAGGCGCGCCTCGACGGCAAATGGCTGCTGCGCACCTCGGATGCGACGCTCTCGACCGCCGACCTGGCGGCCGCCTACCGACAGCTCTACCAGGTGGAGCGCGGCTGGCGCGACATGAAGGGGGCGCTCAGGCTGCGCCCGGTCTTCCACTACCGTGAGGACCGCATCCGCGCCCACGTGCAGCTCTGCTGGCTGGCGCTGCTCCTCATCCGCGTCGTCGAGAACGCCACCGGGGAGACTTGGCGCAGCGTGCGCGACGAACTCGAGCGCATGCACCTCGTGACCCTGGAGACGAACGAAGGGCGGGTGGCCAAGCGCTCGCTGACCACGCCCGGCCAGCGCCAGATCTTCGCCGCCCTCGAACTCCCCGAGCCGCCGGCCTTCAGCGACTTCGAGGTCGCACCGAAGCCCGCATAGACCGTCGCTGCTCCAGGCTCGCTGTAGTAACACGACCGCTCGCGGCTCAAACGACCCTTTTCCCTGCTCGCAACCACTTTCTGGGCAGTTCGTGTGCCTCCTATCTCCGGAAGTCCGGTCTGAGACCCGTTTCCTGACGAGCCCAACGAAGGCCATCGCGGACCAGGGACTTGGGTTGCAGTCTGGTTGCAGTCGGGGCGTGTCGCGCGAACTCGCCGGCGCACCCGAAGCTCAAGGCCGGGGAAGACCTCCCTTTCCCTTGGCGGCGCCTCGAAGTCAACTCATGCGCGGGAGGGGCTCGGACGAGGGGCGCGCAGCCTGCTCAGCCGACCTTGGCATCGGCGAGATGGAACGCAAAGGCCCCATTGTGGACGTACACGAGCTGGCAAACGTCGATGTAGCTGGCCTCGTGGATTCGGCCTGCGCGGATGTATCCGACAGCGCCCTTGTTGAGGATGATCCTCTCTCCATCGGGGACCAACGTGCGCGCTTCCTTACGATAGAACTGGACCGACATCTTTCCTTCTACGACGACCGTCATATCATCGCCTGGGTGCGAGTGAGGCGGCTCTTCGGTGGCCGCCTGCCAGCGCTCGAGCATCACCTCGACCCCGTCGGGATTCGTTGGGTAGGTGGTGCGAGCCGTGAATCCCTCTGGCGTTCCCGGAACGGGGACGTGATTGCCCCACACTTCGCTGGTCGCTGAGGTGACCTCTTGGTTTGCGTCATCAACAGACATCGTCTGACTCCTGTCTCGAATCTGAGGGGGAACGCCATGTCAGGGGAGGTCTCTCGTCGACTTCGGCAGGTACTTCTGCGTCTCTGCTGCCCTACGGGGTTGCAGCCGGGGTTGCAGACCGCCGATCAGATGGTCGGTCCGTCCCTGGCGTCTTGAGCGTCGGCACGTCGCCGGGTAGGCCGTGCAAAGGCGGCGCTCTCCCAACTGAGCTAGCCGCCCACGTGAGGCCACCAGTATAGCGCGCCTGCCGGGCGGCCCTGAGCGGCGCCGGGCTCCTGTGGGCGGGCGGCGCCGGGCTCGGGGTGGTCACGGGCGCGACCGACTGCGCGACCGACGGCGACCGGCAGCCGGCGCGGCCAGCCGCGGGGCGCCGGTTCGACTATCATTGCCGCCATGGACCTCCGTGCCGGCGTGGACCCCGAGCGCATCACCCAGATGTGGCAGCGCGAGCTGGCGCGCTTCGAGCGCGCGCATCCGCGCTGCCTGGCGCTGCGCGAGCGGGCCCGCGCCTCGATGCCCCACGGCGTCCCGATGCAGTGGATGGCGGCGAGCTTCGCCCACCCCGTCTGGGTGGCCGAGGGGCACGGCGCCCGCTTCACCTGTGCCGATGGGCTCTCCTTCCTCGACACCAACGTCGGGGACAAGAGCACGTTCTGCGGCCTCGCCCCCGAGCCCGTCGTGCGCGCCGTCCAGGCCCGCGTGGCCGCCGGGGCGCAGTTCCTGCTGCCCACCGAGGACTCGGTGGTGGTCGCCGAGGAGCTCGGGCGGCGCTGGGGGCTCCCTTCCTGGCAGTTCACGCTCTCCGCGAGCCAGGCGAACACCGAGGCCCTGCGCCTGGCGCGCCACGCCACCGGCAGGGAGCGCGTGCTCATGTTCGGCGGCGACTACGCGGGGCACGTCGACGAGTTCCTCGTGCCGTACGGCACCGGCGGGCGGCTCCGCTTCATGGGCCTCAGGGCCCACTCCGGGCGCGACGTCGGCGTCACCCCGTTCAACGATGTCGCGGCCCTCGAGCGCGAGCTGGCGAGCGAGGCCTATGCGTGCGTGATCACCGAGCCGGCGCTCACCAACTCGGGGGTCGTCCTGCCGGACCCCGGCTTCCACGACGCCGTGCGGCGGCTCACGCGGCAGCACGGGGCGCTCCTCGTGCTCGACGAGACGCACACCCTGATCTGCGGCCCGGGCGGCCTGGTCGGCCGCTGGGGCCTCGAGCCCGATATCGTCACCGGCGGCAAGGCCCTCGCCGGTGGCATCCCGCTGGGCGTCTACGGCATGACGCGCGAGCTGGCCGAGGCCTTCGAGCGCCCCCGCGACAGCGCCGGGCGCGAGGCCGAGCTGGCCACCGGCGGCACCCTGTTCGGCAACGCTCTCAGCATGGCGGCGGCGCGGGCGGCCCTCCAGGAGGTGCTCACCGATGCCGCGTACGAGCACACGGCGGCCCTCGGGGCGCGGCTCGCCGACGGCATGGAGGCGCGCGTCGCGGCGGCCGGCCTGCCCTGGGCCGTGCAACGGCTCTACGCGCGCTCGGGGCTCTCGTTCTGCGGGCGTTTGCCGCGCAGCGCCGCCGACTTCGATGCCGACGAGCAGCCGGAGCTCAACGGCCTCCTGCGCCTCTACCTGGCCAACCGCGGCGTCTGGGAGGCGATCGAGACGGCCGGCCCGGCGATGTCGGTGGCGGCCACCGCGGACGACGTCGAGCTGTACCTCGCCGCCTTCGCCGAGCTCGTCGGCGAGCTGGCGGCGCCCGCCTGACTCTGGGGCACGCGTCGCGGAGGGTCGCCCGGCGCGGCATGCACTAGGATGGCCGGGCCCATGCGACGCCCCACCGCCCCCACCACCGATCCGGCAGCCGCACCGCGGCCGAACCGGGCCCGCGACCTCGGGGTCGTCGCGCTCGCCCTGCTGGCCGGCATCTGGGGCTACGGCTGGGTGGTCGGCAAAGTCGGCCTCGAGTACGCAGGGCCGTTCGGCTTCGTCGCCCTGCGCACCGTGCTGAGCGCCGCCGGGATGTTCGCCCTGCTCCTCGTCCTCCGCCGCCCGCTGCGTCCGCCGCCGCTCGTCTACACGGTGCTCATCGGCCTCCTCCAGACCTCCGCCTTCATCGGCCTGACGGTGTGGGCGCTCGCCAACTCCGGGGCCGGCAAGACCTCGGTGCTCACCTACACGATGCCGTTCTGGCTGCTGCTCCTGGCCTGGTCCTTCCTCGGCGAGCGCCTGCGCGGGCTGCAGTGGCTGGCCGTCGGGCTGGCCTTCGTGGGGCTGGTGCTGGTGCTCAGCCCCTGGCGGCTGCACGGCCTGCTCCCCAGCGTGCTCACGGTGGCCGCCGGCTTCTCCTGGGCGGCCAGCGCCGTCGTCGTCAAGCTGCTCCAGCGGCGCCACGCGGTCGACGTGCTGTCCTTGACCGCGTGGCAGATGGTCATCGGCGTGCTACCTCTTGTGGCGATCGCCGCGGTAGCCCACGAGCCGGCCATCGATTGGGCCCCGGCCTTTGTCTGGTCGCTCGCCTACAACGTGCTGCTGGCCAACGGCCTGGGCTGGATCCTCTGGCTGTACGCGCTGCGGGAGCTGCGCGCCGGGGCGGCCGGCATCGGCACGCTGGCGGTGCCCGTGATCGGTGTGGCCGCCGCCTGGCTGCAGCTCGGGGAGCGGCCCGGCGGAGCTGAGGCCGCCGGCATGGCGCTCATCATCGCGGCCCTCGGGCTCGTCTCGGTGCGTGGGCTTCTGGGCGGCGCGGAAGCCG
>JBAZPK010000171.1:0-5397 GCA_041648235.1 Thermoleophilia bacterium | reverse complement strand
CGCAAGGCTCGGACCGGCGGCGTTCCCGCCGGCCCCTTCGTCAGGCCCTGCCCCCCAGCTCAGGCGACCAGGCCGGCTGGGGTTTGCTCGTTAAGCGCTTCCACGGCCGTGAGGAGGGCAGGCAGATGGCAGAGCACAACGGCCTCGACGGCAAGCTCATGAGCGTCGGCGAAGCCGTCGAGCGCTTCGTGCCCGACGGCGCCCAGATCGCCGTCGGGGGCTTCACGATCAACCGCAACCCGATGGCGGTGGTGTACGAGATCGCCCGCCGCCGCGTCAAGGGCCTGCACCTCGTGGCCCACTCCAACGGCCAGGCCCTCGACCTGCTGATCGGCGCCGGTTGCGTGGCGCGCCTCGAGGTCGCCTATGGCGGCAACGGACGCTTCGCCCCCACCTGCTTCCGCTTCCGCAAGGCGGTGGAGCGTGGCGAGATCCTCGTGGAGGACTACACCAACAACCAGATGAGCCTGCGCTTCCTGGCCGGGTCGCTCAACGTGCCCTTCATCCCCAGCAAGTCGGGCCTGGGGACGGACGTGGTCGGCCGCGAGGGCTTCCCTCCCGAGCTGCGCGGCCGCGACGGCGTGCCGAAGAAGAAGGTCGTCGTCCTCGACGATCCCTTCGGCCACGAGGACGACGAGGTCGTCCTCCTGCCGGCCGTCACCCCCGACGTCGCGGTCATCCACGCCCAGCAGGTGAGCACCGACAGCACCGTGCGCATCAAGGGCCTCACCTTCGCCGACCTCGAGCAGTGCAAGGCGGCGAGCGCCGTCATCGTCTCCTGCGAGGAGATCGTGCCGGAGAGCTACCTGCGCCTGGATCCCGACCAGAACGCCCTGCCGCCGTTTCTCGTCGACGCCGTGGTCAGGGTCCCTTACGGGGCCCACCCCACGGCGTGCGGCTGGTTCTACGACTACGACCCGGTGCACCTCAACCACTACAAGGCCGTGGCCGGGGACGACGCCCGGTTCGCCGCCTACCTGGAAGAGTGGGTGTACGGGATCGAGAGCTGGGACGCCTACCTCGACAAGGTCGGCGGGGCCCAGCTGGCGCGCATCAGGGCCAACACCGTGTCCGGCTACGCGCCGGGCCTGGACCGGAGGTGAAGGCCGTGGAGTACACCCCGCGCGAGATGATGGCCATCGCCGCCGGGCGCTTCATCAAGGATGGCGACGTCCTGTTCGGCGGCACCGGCGTGGCGATGCTGGCGGCCACCGTGGCGAAGCGCATCCACGCCCCTCACGCGCACATCTTCTTCGAGACCGGCGGGATCGGCCCGGAGCTCGCCGAGCTGCCGATGGCGGTCGCGGACTCGCGCGTGATGGCCTTCGGCAACCTCAACGCGGGCCTCGTCGAGGCCTTCAGCTACGTCGCCAACCGGCGCCTGCACACCATCGCCTTCCTCGGCGCCGCGCAGATCGACCGCTACGGCAACCTGAACTCCACCGTCATCGGCGACTACCTCCATCCCACGGTGCGCTTCAGCGGCAGCGGCGGCGCCTGCGACGCCGGCTCGCTGGCCAGCGGCTACATCGTCTTCATGCAGCACGGGGTGAGGAAGTTCGTCGAGAAGCTCGACTACCTCACGACCCCGGGCTGGCTCGGCGGCGGCGACTCCCGGCGCCGCGCCGGCTACCGGCGCGGCGGGCCGATCGCCGTGGTCACCGACCTCTGCGTGCTCAGGTTCCACGAGGAGACGCACGAGATGTACCTGGCCGAGCGCTACGCAGGCGTCACGCCGGCGCAGGTGCAGGAGAACACCGGCTTCGCGCTCGACGTCTCGCGCTCCACCGTGGCCGAGCCCCCGAGCGCCGAGGAGCTGCGCATCCTGCGTGACGAGGTCGACCCGCAGCGCCTGATCCTGGGCTGACCCCGGCCGCGACCCTTGTGCGCGCCTCAGTCGGTCCGCCGCACCAGGGCCCACGGCGGACGGGGCACGTGCACCATCCGGCGCAGCGAGCGCGCCGCGGCCACACCCGTGACCGCCATGATGGCGAAGGCGGCGGCGCCGGCCAGCGGCATCAGCGCGACGGCGAACAGCAGGCGCCGCGGGTCGTGGATGCGCCGGTACACGGCCTCGCCCTCGCGGATCTCGATGAAGCCGACCGGCGCGCTCTGCGCGCCGGCGGCGACCGGGGGCCGGCGGCCGAGCAGGCCCGGCCCGCGGCTCGCGCCGATGCGCACCCTGGCGAGCGGGATGACGGTGACGCCGTCCCGCTCCACCGGCGGCCCGAAGACGGCCTTCGCCGTCGCCTCGCCGCCCAGAAGGCCGGCCAGACGGCCGACCACATCGTCGGCAGCCGCCTCCTCCGCCTGCCGCTTCGCGTCGTCCACAGTATCGGCCATGACTCCTCCTTCTCGTGCGGCACCGCCCGGCGGGGCGGCGCCCCTGGAAGAGGTTTACCCGCCGGGGGCCGGAGGAAGCGTTGCCGGCCCGTCGGGCGGCTCCGCCGGCGCGTCAGGCGGCTCCGCCGCCCCCTCGCCGGCCGCGACGCCGCACGCCGCGAGGCCCCGCAGCCACTCCCGCTCGTCGCGCACCAGGAAAGCGACTTCGGTGTCGTCGTCCAGCACGAGCACCAGCTCGCGGCGGCCGGCCGTGGCGGCGCCGCGGGACTCGGGGCCGGCCCGCGCGCCGCGCAGGCGCACGACCGGGATGCTGAGGCGCTCGCCGACGATGGGCTCGAAGAGCAGGCGCCGCGTGGTGAGGCCCAGCACGCCGTTGCCCCTGGGCCTCGCGTCGGTGTGGCGGGCGCTGCGGTGCGCGGCTCCCTGCAGCGGCAGCACCCAGCACTCGCCGAGGCGCTCGACCTCGGCGCGCAGCTCGTCGGCACGGCGCTCCGCCCGGCCGCCGACCCGGCGGAGCAGCAGGAGAATGAGCCCGAACACGCCGACCGGCACGGCGAGGAGCGTGAGGATCGCGATCAGCGTCCCGCTCTGCATCGGCCGCGCCACCCCCTGAAGCGGCACGGGCGCCGCGGCAGCATGGCCACGGCGCCCGTCATGATCTGGCTCCTCGGGTAGGACTCGAACCTACAACCCTTCGGTTAACAGCCGAATGCTCTACCATTGAGCTACCGAGGACCGCTCTGGCCGGGAAAGTATAGGGCACCCACCGCGAGGCGACAAACGTGATCGCGGCGGTGGCGAGCCCAGCCGGTCAGTACTCTCTGCTCTCCACCGCTTCGACGATCCGCACCTTGGCGTCCGTCATGACCCGCCCTTCGACACGGCCCCACAACTCGCGCAGAGCCGTGACCATGGCCTCAGCCTCAGCGAGCGTGTCGAGTTCCAGGTCGACGATGGCGTAGTGCCTATCGTCGACGGGCCGCATGACGCGATACCGGCGCACTCCGGAACGCTCGCGGTGCACCGGATCGCTGTCGAAGGCCTGCTTCCAGCGCTCGAAATCAGGCACGGGATGTTCGATCTGCACGATAGTCATCTCGACTCCTCGCTCCTCCCTGACGTGCCGCGAAGGCCCGGCGGCAGGCCGCCCCGAGTACCCGAGGACGTCCCTAGACTTCCCCGGGAGAGGGTGCGCGACACCGCCGCGCGGTCCGCGCCGCGGGCAGAGAGTGGACGAGCTCGGGCACGGTGCGCACCGGCGCGGGACGATCCGGCGGCCGGCGCCCTGAGTGACCGGCCGGACGTGGCGGCGCGCTCGCCCGGCCGCAGCCTCGGGCTCAGAAGTCGCGCAGGCTGCGGGCCTCGCGGTAGGCCCTGAGCTTGGCCAGCGTCTTGGCCTCGATCTGGCGGATGCGCTCGCGCGTGACGCCGAACTGCACGCCGACCTCCTCGAGCGTGTGCGGGCGGCCGTCGACGAGCCCGTAGCGAAGCTCGAGCACGCGGCGCTCGCGAGCCGTGAGCAGCGCCAGCACGCGGCCGAGGTCCTCACCCTGCATGAGCTCGCTGACCGCATCCCCCGGCGACACCGAGCTCTCGTCCTCGATGAAGTCGCCGAGCTGCGAGTCGCCCTCGTCGCCGACCGGGTTCTCGAGGCTCACCGGCTCCTGGCTGATCTTGAGGACCTCGCGGACCTTCTCGGGCGTGATGCCCATGTCGGCGCCGATCTCCTCCGGCGTCGGCTCGCGGCCCAGGTCCTGGAGGAGCTGGCGCTGGACGCGGATGAGCTTGTTGATCGTCTCGACCATGTGCACCGGGACGCGGATGGTGCGCGCCTGGTCGGCCAGGGCGCGGCTCACCGCCTGGCGGATCCACCAGGTCGCGTAGGTGCTGAACTTGTAGCCGCGCCGGTAGTCGAACTTCTCGACGGCACGGATCAGCCCCAGGTTGCCCTCCTGGATGAGGTCGAGCAGGGTGAGCCCGCGGTTGGCGTAGCGGCGGGCGATCGACACCACGAGGCGCAGGTTGGCCTGGATGAGCTGGTTCTTGGCGGCCATGTCCTGACGCTCGATGCGGCGCGCCAGCGAGACCTCCTGCTCGGCGGTGAGCAGCGGCACCTTGCCGATCTCGCGCAGGTACATGCGCACCGGGTCGTTGCTGGCGGTCTTCACGGAGAGGTCGAGCTTGACCTCGCTCTCGGCCTCGGCCGGAGCCGCGGCCGGGGCCGGCTGCGCCGGCGTGCTGTCGCCCCCGGCCACGTCGATCCCGAGGTCGTGGAAGATCATGTAGATGTCGTCCATCTGCTCGGCCGTGAGGTCCGCGTCCTGGAGTACTTCGAGGATGCGCTCGGCCTGGAGGTAGCCTTGCTCGCGGCCTTCGTCGAGGAGCAGGCGGACCTCCTCCGTGATGGAGTCGAGGATCTCGTCGCTCTGGCGGTCTGATGACACTTCTGGCATGTCGTCGCTCACTTAATCGAGGAAGTCGCGGAGGCGTTGCGAGTCGCGGTACGCCTTGAGCTTGGCCAGCGTCTTGGCCTCTATCTGACGGATGCGTTCACGGGTGACGCCGAACTTCTGGCCGACCTCCTCGAGCGTGCGCGGGTGCTCGCCCTTGAGGCCGAAACGGAGCTCGATGACCTTGCGCTCGCGGTGCGTGAGCGTGCCCAGGACCATGTTGAGCTCTTCCTTCTGCATGATCTCGCTCACGGCCTCCACCGGCATGGTGGCGTCCTCGTCTTCGATGAAGTCGCCGAGCTGCGAGTCTTCTTCTTCGCCGATGGGCGTCTCGAGGCTCACCGGCTCCTGGCTGATCTTGAGGATCTCGCGCACCTTCTGCGTCGTGGTGCCCATCTCGGTGGCGATCTCCTCCGGCGTCGGCTCGCGGCCGATGTCCTGGAGCAGCTGGCGCTGGACGCGGATGAGCTTGTTGATGGTCTCGACCATGTGCACCGGGATGCGGATGGTGCGCGCCTGGTCGGCGATGGCCCGCGTGATCGCCTGGCGGATCCACCACGTCGCGTAGGTGCTGAACTTGTACCCCTTGCGGTAGTCGAACTTC
>JBAZPK010000170.1:0-5399 GCA_041648235.1 Thermoleophilia bacterium | reverse complement strand
CTCCTTGCCGCGGGCCTCGAGGGCGCGCAGCATGAGCGCGCCCGTCTCGCGCATCTCGGGCTCCAGGAAGCCGCGCGTGGTGACCGCCGGTGAGCCCACGCGCAGGCCGCTGGCGATGTTGAAGCGGCCTTCCTCGAACGGCACGACGTTGCGGTTGGCGGTGATGTTGACGCTCTCGAGCAGGTCCTGGAACTCGAGGCCGTTGAGCCCCGCGCCGCGCAGGTCGAGGAGCGCGAGGTGCACGTCGGTGCCGCCGGAGACGAGGCGCAGGCCGCCGTCGGCCAGCGTCTCGGCCAAGGCGGCGCAGTTGGCCAGGATCTGGCGCTGGAGGCGGCGGAACTCCTCACTCTGGGCGATCTTGAGGCACACCGCCTTGGCCGCGATGACGTGCATCAGCGGGCCGCCCTGCATGCCGGGGAAGACGGCCCGATCGATCGCCGGGCCAAACTCCTCCCGGCACATGATGAGGCCCGCGCGCGGGCCGGTGAGCGTCTTGTGGGTCGTGCTGGTGACCACGTCGCAGAACGGCACGGGGTTGGGGTGTACCCCGGCGGCGATGAGGCCGGCGATGTGGGCGATGTCCGCCAGGAGCAGGGCGCCGCACTCGTCGGCGATCGCGCGGAAGGCGGCGAAATCGATGAGCCGCGGGTAGGAACTGTAGCCACAGATGATGAGCCGGGGGCGGTGCCGCAAGGCCAGCTCGCGCACCTCGTCGTAGTCGATCGTCTCGGTGTCGCGGCGCACGTGGTAGGGCACCACGTTGTACGTGCGCCCGGAGTAGTTGATCCCCAGCCCGTGCGTGAGATGGCCGCCGTGGGCGAGCTCCATGCCCATCAGCGTGTCGCCCGGCTCCAGGAGCGCGAACAACGCCGCCAGGTTCGCCGACGAGCCGGAGTGGGGCTGCACGTTCACGTACTCGGCGCCGAACACCGCCTTGCAGCGGTCGATGGCGAGCTGCTCGACCTGGTCGACGATCTCGCAGCCGCCGTAGTACCGCGCCCCGGGCGTGCCCTCGGCGTACTTGTTGGTGAGCACCGATCCGGTGGCCTCGAGGACGGCCCGGCTGGCGAAGTTCTCGCTGGCGATGAGCTCGAGGGTCTCCTGCTGGCGGATGAGCTCGCCGCGGAGGAGCTCGTTGAGCTCAGGGTCGAGGTGGTAGAGGGGCTCGCGGCGCCATTCGCGGCCGACCGGGCTCACGAGGGCGCCACCTCATCGTCGGCGGACGGCTCGCCGTCGATGAGGGCGACGCGGCGCTCGTGGCGGCCGCCCTCGAAGGGCGTCGTCATCCACACCTCGGTGATCGCCCAGGCCTCGTCCTCGCTGAGCAGGCGGCCGCCGAGGCAGAGGATGTTGGCGTCGTTGTGGCGGCGGGCCATCTCGGCCAGATGCAGCGTGTCGCAGGGGGCGGCGCGTACGCCCGCGTGATGATTGGCCGCCATGCAGATCCCGAGCCCGGTACCGCAGGCGAGCACGCCACGCTCGACCTCGCCGCGAGCCACCATCCCGGCGACCTTGTGCGCGTAGACGGGGTAGTCCACGGAGGTCTCCTCATCGGTAGTACCCACGTCGATGACCTCGTGGCCCTGCTGGCGCAGGCGGCGCACCACCGCCTGTTTGATGGCGTACCCGCCGTGGTCGGCGCCGGCGGCGATCTTCACGGTCAACCCCCTCGTGGTCCTGCGGTGTGTGGTCGGACGGTCGGCAAAGGCGTCATTCTATCAGTCGGGCAGGGTGAGCTCGCCCGTCAGCACCGGCTGTACGGCTCCCCCGACCAGCACGTCCTCGAGGCGCCGGAGGGAGCCGGCCACCGCCACGGTGAGCCGGCTCGGGCGCCCGATGTGCCGCCCCTGCAGCACCACCCGGCGCTCGCCCGGCGCCAGGAGCCCCGCGCGGGCCATATACGCGGCCAGCGGGCCCGCGGCGCTGCCGGTGGCCGGGTCCTCCGGGATGCCGGCCAGCGGGAACAACCCGCGGGCCTCGATCCAGGGGTCGTCCTCTTCCGTGAACGCGCAGGGGTACGCTTCGGCGTGCTCGCGCTCGAACGCCGGCAGCAACGCCGCGGCGAGGACCACCCGGGCCAGGGCGCGCCGCGAGGCCAGCGGCACGATGGTGTAGGTGAGCCCGGTGCCCACGGGGACGGGCCCGAGGTCGGGGTGAAGGTCGTCGAGGCCGAGCCCCAGGACGGCGGCGGCGGCGGCCCGCGGCACCGGGTCACCGAAGAGCGGCGGCCCCTGGTGCACGGTGGCCGCGCGTGGCACGCCGCCGCTCACCTCCACCTCGACCAGCGTCGGCCCGACCCCGAGCTCCAGCACGACGCGCGTGACCGGCTCGACGGCGGCCACCATCCCGAGGCGCACCAGCTCGCAGGCGGTGCCGACGCTCGGGTGGCCGGCAAAGGGCAGCTCCAGTGCCGGCGTGAAGATGCGGACGCGCGCGTCGCCGTCGCCCTCGGGCGGCGTGACGAAGGTGGTCTCCGAGAGGTTCATCTCACGGGCGATGGCCTGCATCTGGGCGTCCGTGAGCCCCTCGGCCTCAGGGAACACGGCCAGTGGGTTCCCGGCGAAGGGCCGGTCGGCGAACACGTCCACCTGGTAGAACGGCAAGGTCCTCATGAGGTCGGCGGCTCCTCTCTCGTGGCGCGGGCCGCCCCCGGACCCGCCTCGTCGCGCCGCCCCGACAGCCGCGCGGCGACCTCGGCCTGACTCCAGACGCCCGCGCGCAGCAGGCGCCAGCGGCCTTCCTCGGCGTAACGGCTCAAGTCTACGACGGACGACGCCACGCCGCCCACGCGCCCGCCGTCGAGCGCCAGGTCGCAGGCGGCGAGCAGGGCCGGATCGACCGCCGCAAGCTCGGCCGGGGGCGGCGCGCCGCTCGGATTGGCGCTGGAGGCGACCAGGGGCAGCTCCAGCGCCGCCAGACAGCGCGCCGCCGGCGGCCAGTCCGGGACCCGCACGCCGAGCGTCGCGACGGGGGCCTGCAGGTCCGCGCCGACCGCGCCGGGCGGCGGGAAGCGCCACCCGGTGGGGTACGGCAGGAGCAGCGTCACCGGCCCCGGCAGCAAGCGCCGGCAGGCGGTACGCAGCTCCGGCGCCATCGCCACGGCTGCTTCCAGGAGCGCCAGGGAGGCGAAGACGACCTGCAGCGGCTTGTCCGGGTCGCGCCTTTTGGCGCGGGCCAGCGCCGCGGCCACGGCCGGGGTGAGCGCCCCGCCGACCCCGTACACCGTGTCGGTGGGAAAGCAGACGAGGCCGGCCCTGAGGATGCGGCGCTGCAGCTCCGCGACGTCGGCTGCGGCGAGCGCCTCGAGGTCGACGCGGACGGGTGGCACGGCCGCCGGCGCCTCAGGCGGGCGCCGGGCCGCCTTCGGCGCCGGCCCCCTCGAGCACCGGCCGCACGGGGATGCCGCGCGCCGCCAGGTACGCCTTGGTCTCGGCGATGGAGTACGTCCCGTAGTGGAAGATGCTGGCCGCCAGGACAGCGTCGGCCTCGCCGGCCGTGAGGCCCTCGGCGAGGTGCTCCAGGGTGCCCACGCCGCCGGAGGCGATCACGGGCACGTCGACGGCGCGGGCCACGCTGCGCGTGAGCTCGAGGTCGTAGCCTTCGAGCGTGCCGTCACGGTCCATGCTGGTGAGCATGAACTCGCCGGCGCCCAGCTCGGCGGCGCGGACCGCCCAGGCGACGGCGTCGACGCCCGTGGGCGTGCGCCCGCCGTGCACGTAGACCTCCCAGCGCGGCGCCGCACCCTCCTCCCCGCTGCCGGGCACGCGCTTGGCGTCGATGGCCACCACGATGCACTGGGCGCCGAAGCGCTCGGCGCAGCGCCGCACGAGCTCCGGGTCCTGCACGGCGGCCGTGTTCATCGTCACCTTGTCGGCCCCGGCGGCGAGGATCCGCCGGACGTCCTCGACGCTGCCCAGGCCGCCGCCGATGGTGAACGGGATGAACACCTGTTCGGCGCAGCGGGCCGCGAGATCGGTGATGATGTCGCGGCGTTCGTGCGAGGCGGTGATGTCGAGGAAGACGAGCTCGTCGGCGCCTTCGGCGTCGTAGCGAGCCGCCAGCTCCACCGGGTCGCCGGCGTCGCGGATGGCGACGAAGTTGACACCCTTGACCACGCGGCCCTCGCGGACGTCGAGGCACGGGATGATGCGCTTCATGTGCACGCCGCTGCTCCTCCCCCGGCCGCGGCGTCAGCCGGCGAACACGTCCATCGCGGCGCGCAAGGTGAAGGCGTTCTCGTAGAGCGCCCGCCCCACGATGACGCCGACCACGTTGGGAGCGTCCAGGCGCTTGAGGCGGCGGAGGTCGTCGAGCAGCCCGACGCCGCCGGCCAGGACGAGCTCCAGCGGGGTCGATTCGGCGAGGTCGCGCAGGCCGATGAGGTCGGGGCCGCCGAGCATGCCGTCACGCGACGTGTCGGTGTACACGACGCGCTGCACGCCGTGCTGCGCGAGCAGCTTGGCAAACTTCACGACGCTCATCTGCGAACGCTCTTGCCAGCCGTGCGTGGCCACCATCCCGTCGCTGCAGTCGAGGCCCACCACCAGCCGCTCGCCGAGCCAGGCGACGGCGTCGTCGAGAAGGTCGAGGGCAGTGACGGCCGCGGTGCCCATCACCACCCACTGCACGCCGATGCTGGCCATGAGGGCCAGCGCCTTGGGGGTGCGCACGCCGCCCCCGTACTGCACCGGGATGTCGAGCGCCTTGACGATGCGTTCCACGGCCTCAACGTTGGCGAGCTCGCCGGTGCGGGCCGCGTCGAGGTCGACGATGTGCAGGGCCTCGGCCCCCTCGGCCTGCCAGTGGCGCGCGAGCTCCACGGGGTCGTTGCCGAAGACGGTGACGTCGTCGAAGTCGCCCCGGCGCAGGCGCACGGCCTTGCCGCCCTGGATGTCGACGGCGGGGAAGACGATCATGAGAGACGAGCCTCCTGACGAACGCGCTCGACGAAGTTGGCCAGCAGGCGCAGGCCCACGCGCGAGCTCTTCTCGGGATGGAACTGTACCGCCCAGACGTTGTCGCGCGCCACTGCTGCGACCACGGAGACGCCGTAGTCGGTGGTCGCAGCGATCACCGCGGGGTCGGCGGGCACGGCGGCGTACGAGTGCACGAAGTACACGGCGGCCGGGGCGGGCAGCCCGCGGGCCATGCCCGCCCCGGCCGGGGCCCACTCGAGCTCGTTCCAGCCGATGTGCGGCACCTTGAGCGGCGTCTCCAGTCGCTCCACGGTACCCGCGAACACGCCGAGCCCCGGCCAGCGGCCGCCCTCCAGGCTGGTCTCGAAGAGCAGCTGCAGCCCCAGGCACACGCCGAGGAACGGCGTCCCGGCGGCGATGCGCTCGCGCACGGCGGCCCCGAGGCCGCTCTGCTCCAGGCGCGCGGCCGCGTCGCGGAAGGCG
>JBAZPK010000169.1:0-5438 GCA_041648235.1 Thermoleophilia bacterium | reverse complement strand
ATAGTGCTCGTCGGCGTCCTGGCTGCCGGCGAAGGCCGGCGGATCGCCGAGCCACAGGGCGCCGAGAAGGTAGTCGATGGCGCCGCCGGCGGCGCGCCGGTAGAGCGCCGCGTCGCCGGCGCTGGCAAGCCCGGCGGCGCCGACTCCGTCACCCCCCGCCGCCTCTTCGCCTGGCTGGCCTGCCAGCCCTGCGGCCTCCAGGTACAGCGCGGCCAGCCGGGCGTTGTCCTCGAGCATCTTCTCGTAGTGCGGCACCGTCCAGTCACGCCGCGTCGCATACCGGTAGAAGCCGCCGCCGACGTGGTCGTACAGGCCGCCCGTCGCCATCGCGGTGAGCGTGGTGCGCACGACCTCGCCCAGGCGGCCCGGCTGCAGGTCGGCGTGGCGCTCGGGTACGGCGGCGGCGCTGTCTGTTCGCTCACCTCGAGCCGTGCGCAGGGCGGCGTAGGCGAGCGCGAAGCCGAACACCTCCGCCTGCGGGAACTTGGGCTCGGTTCCGGTGCCGCCGTGCACCGGGTCGAAGGCGTGTACCACTTGCAGGGCGATCTCGGTGGGGATGTCGCCGGGCACTTCGGGATCGCCCGCGAAGTCGTCGGCGGGAAGGCCGCGGCGGCGCGGCACGCCGCCCATGTGAACCCGCGCCGCGGCACCGTCGGCGGCATGCGCCTGCTCCGTCGTCTCCAGGGCCAGAAGCGCCGTGCGGTTGTCCGCGAAGAACGCCTTCACGCGGGCGAGGGTCTCGAGCATCTGATCGGGCGGCAGGTAGGTACCCCCGGTGATCGTCTCGCCGCTGGCGGAGAGAAAGGCGGTCGTGGGCCAGCCGCCCATGTTGTAGCGCCGGTTCACGTCGGGGTGACGGTCGTTGTCCACGCGCACCGGGACGAAGTGCTCGTTGATGGCCGCGATCACCCGGGAGTCGGAGTAACTCGTCTCGTCCATCACGTGGCACCAGTGGCACCAGACGGCCGAAAGCGAGAGCAGGATGGGGCGCCCGAGCCGGCGAGCCTCCACAAAAGCGGGCTCGCCCCACGGGCGCCAGTCGATCTCCGCGGCCCTGTTGGGCCGCGGAGAGAAGCGGAGGTCAGGGTCGCCGTCCATGCGCGAGACATTCCCCTCGGCCCCTGGGTCGAACCGCTGGGGGCCGTCTTCGCCCCGCCTCCGAGGCGGCCTCGGGGCAACGTGAGCTTGCCAGGGGCCGTACCCCAGGAGGTATGATGGGGGACATGTGAAATCGTGCACAATATCCGACAATACTGACCATTTCTGTAGGGAATGAAGTTGGCGGCACGCCGGGGCGACAGCCCTGCGCGAGCAGGTCGAGGCAAACCACACAAGGAGATGAAGCATGTCTGACAAGGTGATGTCGAGGCGGAAGTTCCTCGCCGGCGCCGGCGCCGTTGTGGGCGTGGCCACTGTGGCCGGCGTGGGGCTGGCCGGACGGCCGTCCGACGCGGAGGCCCTCGGTACGGCCATTCCGTGGCCGTACCCCACCGATCCCTCCCTCCAACCTGTTGCCGAGACGCTGGCTCGGCGTGCCTACGAGGTGTACTACGCCTCCGGCTGCGCGGAGGCGACCTGGTGGCCCGTCATCGAGTTCCTCGCGGCCGACAACCCCACGACGTGGGGCACGCTCCCGAAAAACGTCATGCGGTACGGCGGCGGCGGCTGCGGCGGCTGGGGTACCCTGTGCGGCACGCTCAACGGCTCCTCCGCGATCATCTCGATGTGCGTCGCCGACGGCGCGGCGCGTGGCAAGATGATCGACGAAGCGATGCAGTACTACGGCGAGACGCCGCTGCCGACGAACGGCATCGACAAGGCCGTCCGCGCTGGCTGGGCGCCGGCCGCCGGGGTCGTCGCTCCGCTCGTCAACGTCCCCACCTCCACCGCCCACTCGCAGCTCTGCCACGCGTCGCTCTCGCAGTGGACGATGACCACCGGTGAGCGTGACGGCAGCGTGGCGCAGAAGGATCGCTGCGGCAAGGCCTGCCACGACCTGGTCCTCAAGGTCACCGGCATGCTCAACGCGTACTTCCTCAACAACACGAACGTTCCGGCCGGTACCCTCGACGAGACCATCGGCACCTGCGGCCCCTGCCATCAGCCTGCCAAGGGCAAGATGGCCTGCGATTCGTGCCACGACGAGAGCCCCGATCACTCGTTCGGCGATTGACTGCGTCACGACTGGACTGACCCGTGGATTCCGGACGATCCGGGCTTCGCCGCCCGGTGACCTGGACCTGTATGGAGGTGTGCACACAGTGAGAAAGACAAGTCGCCTTATGATGCTGACCGTCGTGGCCGCCATCGTGCTCAGCATCGGCGCCGTGAGCGCCTATGCGGCGCTGGCTGACGACGTGACGCCGCCGGTCACGAGCTCGGATGCGGTCGCGCTCTACTGGAACGACGTCACGATCGGCCTCTCCGCCACCGACGCCGAGGGCGTCGCCTACATCTACCACAGCCTCGACGACGGAATCGTGCGCCTGTATACGGTGGGCAGCGGTGACGCGGCGACGACTGCTCCCACGGCCAACGACGAGCCGTTGTCGCCCGGTTCGCATACGATCTCGTTCTGGGCCCAGGACACCGCCGGCAACGTGGAAGCGCGCACGACGGAGACCTTCGAGGTCAAGGCCGATACGGCCGCCCCGGTCACGGGCGCCTCAGGTGCCGTCGCCGGCTCCTGGTACAACACGAACGTCGCCGTGAGCCTCACGGCCGTGGACGAGGCCGAGGGCAGCGGCGTCGCCGCGCTCTCCTTCTTCTGGGACGCGGACTCGCCGACCGTGGGTGCCGTCGCCACCGCGGATGCCGGCTTGGCCGTCGACGCGCTGACCGTGAACGGCGCGCACGTGCTGACCTATCAGGCTGCGGACGTCGCCGGGAACGCGGAAATCGCCAAGACCCTCACCGTCAACATCGACACGGTGAAGCCGGCTCCCAAGGCTCCTTACGCCGCCACCGCGTACCGGGGCCGCACGGCGGCGCTGAGGTACAAGGTCACCGACGCCGCTCCGAACGCCGGCACTGCGTCGGGCAAGATCCTCGTCAAGAACAGTTCCGGCAGGATCGTGAAGACCCTCAAGTTCAGCGGCAAGGCTCTGAACACGGTCTTCTCCGCCAGGTTCACGGTGCCGCGTACGTGGCGCGCCGGCACCTACAAGTTCTTCGTCTACGCGACCGACCCGGCCGGCAACACGCAGGTCAAGGTCGCCTTGAACAGGCTCGTCGTCAGGTAACGCCGGCGACAGCTGCGAGAACCCGAAAGGGGCCGGCGTCCGCCGGCCCCTTTCGGGTTCGAGGCGGGCGGGCCCGCGTGACCCCTCCCGCCTCAGGCCAAGTCGTCGGCAAGCGTGTAGCGCAGAGTCCGGCGCTCGACCTGGGCCGTCTCGAGTGCATAGACGTTGATCTCCGTGAGCGCCGGGGCGTAGACGTGCACGGTGACGAGGTCCGCACCACTCGTGTCGGCGAGCTGGTGGATGCCGCCACGGTCGACGCCCACCAGCTTCTGCCCGGGGCGCACGCGGTCTTCGCGGACGAGGGCCATGGGGCCACCTCCGGCCGCTCCCGCGGGCGCGAAGACGCGCGAGGTCAGCTCGCCACGGTGGACCCGGATCGCGTTCAGCGAGCCGGCGTGGTCGTGGATCGTCGATGCCTGCCCCGGCAGCCAGCACAGGACCAGCAGCTCGAACGTCTCCGTGCGGCAAACCAGATTGCGGGCGTAGCTGCCGAGGGCGAAGCGCGTGCGGCCGGCGATGAGATCGTCCGACAACCGAAGGCGGCCGGTGAGGTCCATGAGCCGCTCGTGCGTGAGCGCGCTCACCGGCTCGCGGCTCATCTCGCAGATGAAGTCGTCCAGGCTCAAGGCGTCGGTTCCCGTTTCCATGCCGGCGGGCTACCCGGGCCGGCGAAGCATGAAACTCCCTGAGGCACGGCCGGCCCAGGGCCAGCCGCCGGCCATCACGAAGAGCCCGGCCAGGCCGAGGAGGGGGATCGGGCGTTGAGCGTTCCTGGGCCCCTTCGGCATGCCGGGCGAAGGAGCGGAGTTGGAGCGGCGCGACCGCGCCGCCGGCTCAGCAGCCTCAGCCGTAGCTCGTTGGGTGCGGCGCGCCGCACGCCGGGCTGGAGAGCGGGCCGTTGCGCAGGTAGCTCGCGAATGTCTGCTTGATGTCCTCCGACCCACACGATGGGCAGCGCTTCTGCTGCGGCTTGACGGCTGCACGCGTCACGAGCTGGAAGGCGTTGCCGCAGGCGTGGCAGCGCAGGTCGACGATCGCCATCAGGAGACCAACGCTTCGTCTGAGACCCGTGAGAAGACGCGGCAGCGCTGGGTGCAGGCGCCGCAGTCGGTGCAGAGCTCGTGGTCGACCCGCGGCGCGGAGAAGACGTCCACCTGGACGATGGCGCCCTCCGGGCAGTGGCGGACGGCCGGGCACGGATGGTTCTGGGGGCAGGCCTGCACGTTGACGTTGATCATGCGCTCCCTCCGGTCAGGGTCAGGTTGCGGTGCGGATGGCGAACAGTCGATACGGAGCCACGAGCCCGCCCGACGCGGTGCTCTCAGCCCTCCAGGGCGTGCGCCTTGCCGGCCAGCTCGCGGCTGAGGATCTCGTCGATGAGCCCGCAAGCCGTGGAGAGGCGGGGGTCGACGACCTCCCACAAGACGCGCCCGTCCTGCCGCGAACGCTTCACCAGCCCTTCGCGTTGCAGCACCGCGAGGTGTTGCGAGACGTTGGGCCGGCTCACCTCCAGCAGCTCCGCGAGCTCACTGGGTGTACGGGCCTCCTCGCAGAGGAGGTGCATGAGCTCGTGGCGAGTCGGGTTGGCGAGGGCCGCAAAGACCGCGGCATGGATGGCGAAGCGCTGTCGGTCGAGGTTCATGACCCCATTATGACCAAGTTGCGCAATTGCGCAACCCTGCAACGTCGCCTCTGAGGAGATGCCGGTCGCGGCCTGGGATGATCAGCGATCACACGCCCCAGAGGTGTTGCACGGCGTAAGCGCGCCAGGGCCGCCAGCGCTCGGAGAGAGCCCTGGCGGCCTCCGGGCCGGCGGGTGCACCCAGCGCCGTGAGGCCGTGCCGCACGCCCAGGTCCGTCACCGGGAACGCATCCGTGTCGGCCAGGGCGCGCATGGCGATGTACTCCGCCGTCCACGGCCCTACCCCAGGGATGGCGAGGAGGCGCTGGCGAGCCTCATCGCGGTCGGCGCCCGGGCCGAGCTGCAGGTGGCCGTCGGCGAGCTGCCGCGCCATGACGCGGATGGTCGCCGCTCGCGCCCGGGGCAGCGTCAGAAGCGAGGGTTCGGCGCCGGCCAGCGCCTCGGGTGAGGGGAACGCGTGCGTGAGCGACCCGCAGGGGTGCGCCAGCGGCTCGCCGAGGCTCGACACGAGGCGAGCCGTCGTGCCGCGGGCAGAGGCCACCGACACCTGCCGC
>JBAZPK010000168.1:0-5472 GCA_041648235.1 Thermoleophilia bacterium | reverse complement strand
GGCGGCGGGGGGCGGGGAGGAGCCGGCCCCGGCCGAGGTCCCCGTGGCGATCCGCATCGGGGTCAACGCCGGCTCGCTGCCCAGGGACCTGCGCGGCAGGGCCGAGCGGGAGCCGGCCGCGGTGCTCGTGGAGGCCGCGCTACGCTGGGCGGAGCGGTTCGACGAGTGGGGTTTCGGCGCCTACAAGCTCAGCGTCAAGAGCTCCAGCGTGCCGGTGACCATTGCGGCGTACCGCCTCCTGGCGCAGCGCAGTGACGCGCCGCTGCACGTCGGCGTCACCGAGGCCGGCACCGTGTGGGGTGGCACCATCAAGAGCGCTGTCGGGATCGGCGCGCTGCTCGCCGACGGGATCGGCGACACGGTCCGCGTCTCGCTGACCGGGGACCCCGTGGAGGAGGTGCGGGTCGCCTGGAAGATCCTCGCCGCGCTCGGCCTGCGGCGCCGCGGCCCCGAGGTGATCAGCTGCCCGACCTGCGGCCGCACCGAGGTGGATATCGTGGGGCTCGCCGAGGAGGTCGAGCGGCGGCTGGCCGGCGACGCTGCGCTGGCCGGCCGCGCCGTCACCGTGGCCGTCATGGGTTGCCGGGTCAACGGCCCCGAGGAGGCGCGGCACGCCGATTACGGTATCGCCGCCGGGGCCGGCGAGGGCGTGCTCTTCGACCACGGCGAGCGCGTCGAGGCGCTGCCCGAGGGGCAGCTCGTCGACGCGTTGCTTGCACTGGTCCGCCGCGGTGGCTGAGCGTCCGCGCGCCAGGTTCAGGCCGACTGGCGGTCGCGGGCGTCGTCCGTCAGCAGACGAATCGTCATGCCGGCCAGGACTGCACGCAGCGCGAGCCGCTCGGCGGGCAATGCCTCGGGCCCCTTCCACGGAGGCAGCAGGCGGTAGGTGAGCTCGGCGGGCAAGGCCGAGAGCGCCGACTTCAGCCTGGCCTTCGCGCCGCTGCGATCGTCGCGCGGCGCGGCTAGCGCCGCCAGCAGATGCAGGGCTCCATCGCCCGGCAGGACACGCTCGACCTCCGCTGCGGTCAACTCGCCTACGATGGTCTCGAGCATCTCAGGCGACCCCAATGTCTGCGACAGGGACGGCGTCGACGACGAACGCGCATAGGGGATGTATCGGGCCTGGCGGTCGGCGATTGCCGAGAAGGCCCGCGAGTGCCTGCGCAGGTCGGTAGGCAGGCCACGCACCGTCTCGACGACCGATCTTGCGAGGTGGGGAGTCGCGACCTCCACGTAGCGTGCCTTGAGCCCGTTCAAGCCGGCGACGACGATCGGAATATAGCCGTGCTGCATGGTGCGCAGGCGGTAGTCCAGCCTCGACTCCCCCGGCGCAACGTGAAGGCGGGGAGGCCACGACTGGGGAGCCAGGCCGAGGCTGCGGAGCACGTGGGGCTCCGGGTAGTCCAGGGGCGTCGCGCCGCCCATGCCCATGCGGCTGTCCTCAGGGGTCGGCGAGTGCCTGCGCGGGCCGTACGCTTCGTCGCCGCGAACGACGCCGCAGACCCCTTCGCGCCGGAGGTGCGCCCACAGCGCGAGGCCGTCCAGGTAGGCGTTGATCTCGTCGTTACGGCCCTCGTTGGCGGCGACGAAGCGCTCGAGCGCCGTTCCGGTGTCGACAAGGTGGTCGTCCAGGTACCACAGCTCGTGCTCGGCCCGGAAGTGACGGGCGAGCCGGCGGGCGATGTTCGCGTCGGAGAGTGGACGTCGCAGAGCGGCGCGCGTCGTCCAGGTGATGCAGCGCGGGCGGGTACCGTTCGCCGCGAGGATCGCCAGGAGCGCGCGGCTGTCGCGACCCCCGGAAAGCGTGAGGACCCAGCGTCCGGGGTCGACGGCGAGAGCAGCGCAGGTGGTGGTGAGGGCGTCGCGCAGGCGCGCGACATGCGCCGCGCGGTCGCCGGCGGCGGGCGTCAGATCGAACGGCGCCCGGGTCTCGCGCACCACCCAGCTGCCGCGATCGAGGATCACGCGCGCGTCGGGCTGGACGCGGGAGACGCGCGCGTCCCACGAGACTTCGGGCCCCAGGGTGCCCGACGAGAGGAAACAGGCAACCGCCTCGGGCTGTAACTCGAAGGAGCCGAGAAGCGAGACGAGAGCCCGCTGCGAGGTGGAAGCGAGCAAGGCCTCGGCGGTGAGCGTGTACCAGAGGGTGCGCGAGGCGCAGATGTCGGCGAGCAGCTCGACCGTGCCGGCGTCCCATCTGGCCAGGGCGCAGGTGCCGTCGGGCGCCGGGGCGCCGGTCTGCCACCAGCGGTCGGTGGCGCCGAAGAGGCCACCGATGCCGACACCCCCGCCGGGCGCCGGCTCGTCGCCGCCGTGCAGCCAGACGCCTTGCTCCGTGGGGTTGGCGACGGCGGCCACCACGCCGGCGGCCTCGAGCAGGAACGGCTCACGCGGCGGCACCTCCGGCGGTGCCAAGCGCAGGGCTGCGCGCCGCAGGCGCTCTGCGGCGAGCGGCGCGTGACCCACGCGCGTGCAGGCGAGGAGAAGGTCAGCCACGCGCCGCCTCGGTGACTGCGAGCCCCAGCGCGTCCTCTTCGAGCAAGGCGACCGTCCTGCCGGCCAGCACGGCCCGGAGGGCCAGCTTGGCCGGGGGCAACGGCTCCGGGCCCTTCCAGGCCGGCGTGACGCGGTCCGCCAGGCGGGTGGGGAGGGCGATGCCGGCGCGCTTGAGCAGCCCCTTGAGGCGCGCCCGGTAGCCCGGAGAGGCCGACGCCGCGGCGGCCATGGCGGAGAGCACGCGCAGCGCGCCGCCGGCGCCCAGGATGCGCTCCATGGCCGGCGCCGTGAGGTCGCGCACGACGAGCTCGAGGAAGGCCGGCGAGGTGAGGAGGTCAGGCGCCGGCAGTGTCGAGGAGAAGCGCGCGTAGGGCAGGGAGCGGTCGACGCCGTCGACGATCATGGCGAAGGCTCTGGCGTAGGAGCGCAGCTCCGGCGGGAGGGAGCGCACGGTGGTGATGACGAGCCTCGAGAGGTGCGGGTTCACGACCTCGACGTAGCGGCTCTTGGCGGCGTTGAGGCCGGCGAGGATGATGGGGACGTAGCCGTGCTGGCTGAGCCGGGCGCGATAGTCGCGCAGGTTCTCGTCCGCCGCCTTGTGAAGGCGCGGCGGCCAGGTCTGCGGCGCCAGGTCGAGCGTGCGTACGAGGTGGCCTGCGGGGTAGTCCCCGGGAACCGCGCCGCCCACCTGCCGGCGCCCGCTGTCGGGCTGCATCGGCCGCAGGCGTGGGCCGAACGACTCGTCGCCCCTGATGACGCCCTGGACGCCGCTCGCCGCGAGGTCTCGCCACAGAGCGAAGCCGTCGAGGTAACCCGTGATCTCGTCGTTCCGCCCCTCGTTGGCGGCCACGAAACGCGCGAGGGCGGTCTCCAGGTCGCCGTAGCCGCCATCGAGGAAGAGAAGCTCGTGCTCCAGGCGGTGACGGCGCGCCAGGGCGCGGGCGATCGAGGCGTCGGAGAGCGGGTTGCGCAGGGAGGCACGGGTCGTCCAGGTGACGCAGCGCGGCCGCAGACCGTTGGCCGCGAGGAAGGCGAGCAGTGCGCGGCTGTCGCAGCCGCCCGACAGCGGCAGCACCCAGCGGCCGGCGTCGATGTTGAGGCTGCCGCAGGTGGTGGAGATGGCGTCTCGCAGCCGGGCCACCTCGGCGGCCGTCTCGGCGCCACCGCCCGCGGGCGCGAAGGCGGCCGGCGTCTCCTTCAGCACCAGCCGCCAGGCGCCGCGGTCGAGGATCGCGCGGCCGTCCGGCGGCAGGCGGCGGATGCGGGCGTCCCAGGCCGCCTCGGGGCCGAGCGTCCCGGTGACGAGGAGGCTCGCCACCGCCTCGGGCTGCAGCTCGAAGCTGCCGAGCAGCGCCACCAGAGCCCGCTGCGACGTGGAGGCCAGGAAGTGCGCGTCGGTGAGCACGTACCAAAGGGTGCGCGAGGCGCAGATGTCGGCGAGCAGCTCGATCGTGCCTTCGTCCCATCTCGCCAGGGCATAGGTGCCATCGGGCTCCGCGGCGCCGGTCTGCCACCAGCCGCCGGTGGCGCCGAAGAGGCCGCCGACGCAGACCCCCCCGCCGGGCGCCGCCCGCGGCGCCTCTCCGCCGTGCAGCCAGACGCCTTGCTCCGTGGGGTTGGCGACGGCGGCCACTACCCCTCCGGTCTCGAGGAGCAGGGGCGCTCGCGCCGGCACCTCCGGCGGTGCCAGGCGAAGGGCCGCGCGCCGCAGGCGCTCCGCGGTGAACGGCGGGTGGCCGCGGCGGGCGCAAGCGATGATGAGGTCGGCCAAGGTGATCCTTCCTTGATGGCTCGGGCCCATTGTTCCCGGACTCGCCCCGGGTGGTCAACGGCCGGCTGCGCGCTCCTGGCCAGCGCCGGCCCGGCTGGTACAATGCGGGCGAGGCCGAACTGGGCCGCGGCAGAGGGAGAGTCGCCGCGCGACCGGCGGGGCAGGCGAGGCGCGAGGGGCGGGCGGCGTATGGGCGATCAAAGCGGAGTGCGGCGGATGGTCGTCACCGGCGCCGCGGGCTTCATCGGCTCCCACCTCGTCGAGCGGCTCCTCGCCGCCGGCCACGAGGTCGTCGGCATCGACTCCTTCGAGGACTACTACCCGCGCCCCGTCAAGGAGGCCAACCTCGCCGGGGCGCGGGGCTCTGAGCGCTTCGTGCTCATCGAGGAGGACCTGCTGCGGATGGCCGATGGGGCCGGCGACCGCAGCCGCCTCGACGAGGTCTTCAGCGCCGCCGCCTGCGTCTTCCACCTGGCGGCGCAGGCCGGGGTGCGCGCCAGCTGGGGGCGGAGCTTCCGCGTCTACACCGACAACAACGTCCTCGCCACGCAGATGGTGCTCGAGGCCTGCCGGCGCGCCGGCGTGCCCAAGGTGGTCTACGCCTCGTCGTCGTCGGTCTACGGCGACACCGACCAGCTGCCCATGCGCGAGGACGCGCACTGCCGGCCGGTGTCACCCTACGGCGTCACCAAGCTGGCCGGCGAGCAGCTCTGCCGGCTCTACTGGAAGAACCACGGCGTGCCGGCCGTCGCGCTCCGCTTCTTCACGGTCTACGGGCCACGTCAGCGCCCGGACATGGCCTTCCACCTCTTCCTGCGGGCGCTGCTCGACGGTCGGCCCCTGGAGGTATACGGGGCCGGGAACCAGACGCGGGACTTCACCTTCGTCGACGACATCGTCACCGGCATCGTGCTCGCCATGGACGGCACCGACGGCGCCGTCTACAACCTCGGCGGGGGCTCGCGCGTGACGCTGCTGGAGGCGATCCGCACGCTCGAAGCGGTGAGCGGGCTCACGGCCCGGATGCAGGGCGAGGGCGTCCAGGCCGGCGACGTCAAGCACACCTGGGCCGACCTCACCCTCGCCCGCGAGCACCTGGGCTACGCGCCGCGGGTCCCCCTCGAGGAGGGGCTCCGGCGCGAGCTCGAATGGCTGCGCTCGGCGCCATCCCGGCCGGCCGCGGCGCGGTAGCCGGCCGGGCTCAC
>JBAZPK010000167.1:0-5484 GCA_041648235.1 Thermoleophilia bacterium | reverse complement strand
CGCCGCAGCAGATCTCGGCAGCGAAGGGAGCCCATGTGAGCGAACTCGGCCAGCGACTTCTCGAGGCCAGCTACCTGGAGGGCGACTTTCTCCTGCGCTCCGGCCGCCGCAGCCGGTTCTACCTCGACAAGTACCTGTTCTCGACCCGACCGGACCTGCTGCGCGACATCGCCGCGGGGCTCGCGCAGAAGCTCCCCGCGCACGAGCCCTTCGACCTGCTGGCAGGTCCGGAGCTCGGCGCCGTGGCCATCGTCGCCGCCGTCTCGCTGGCCTGCGGCAAGCCCTTCGTCATCGTGCGCAAGGGCCAGAAGGGTTACGGCACCGACAAGGCCATGGAGGGCAAGGCGGAGCCCGGGCAGCGCGTCGTGATGGTCGAGGACGTCGTGACGTCCGGGGGCGCCGCCCTGATGGCCGCCGACAAGCTGCGCGAGGCAGGCCTCGAAGTAGGCACGCTGCTGTGCGTGGTCGACCGCGAAGAGGGCGGACGCGAGCAGATCGAAGCCAAGGGCCTCACCTTCGACCCGCTCTTCACGGCCACCTCGCTCGGCATCAAGAAGGCCTGAGGCTCGGCGGCCGGGCGGCGGCCGGACGGCGAGGGTCGGCATCGCCGCGTACCGCCGGCGCGCTACCTGACGACGCGTAGGGTGCGCAGCGTGCGGTCCTCGGGGCCGTGCACCTTGAGCTCGGTCGCGGCGCCTTCACGCAGGTAGGCGACGATCTCGCCTGAGATCTCCTCGCCGGGCGCCAGGACCGGGATGCCGGGCGGGTAGGGGGTGACCATCTCGGCGCTCACGTGGCCGGCGCACTCGTCGAGCGGCAGTGGCAGGCTCTCCGCGAAGAAGGCTTCTCGCGGTGAGAGCACCTGGCGCGTGAAGGCCGGGGTGTGGGCCAGGAGGCCGGAGCAGGCGCCCGCGCCGCCGCCCCTCTCGTTGAAGCGCCCGGCGTAGTCGCGGAACGCCGCCAGCAGCTTGTCGATGTCGGCCCGTGAGTCGCCGTAGGTCACGTTGAGCACGACGTTGAGCGCGTCGGCGGCCTCGACGGCGATGCGGTAGTCGTCGCGCAGGATCGTCTCGAGCTGGTAGCCGCTGTGGCCGCTTTCGCAGGAGGAGATCGTCAGCCGCGTGGGGTCGAACTCGTGTACGCCCTCGTGGGCCAGCATCTCCGCCCCCAGGCAGCGCACCCCGGGGAGCTCGTTCAGCCTGGCGCGCGCCCACTCCGCCAGCTCCACGGCCCCGGCCCACAGGGCCTCGCCCTGCGTGGCCATCTGCTGGCGAGCGGCGTCGATGCTAGCGTACATCAGGATCTGCGGGCTGGTACTCTGCGTGAGTTGCACCATGCCGTGGAGCCGCGCCAGGTTGAGGCGCTCCCCGCGTGCCATGAGCACGGCCGTCTGCGTGATGCCGCTGATGAGCTTGTGGGTGCTCACCACCGCGGCGTCGGCGCCGGCCGTCATCGCATCGATGGGCAGCCGGCTGCAGAAGCGCAGGTGCGGCCCCCACGCCTGGTCGGTGACGAAGGGCACTCCGGCGTCGTGGGCGAGGCGCCCCACGCCGGCCAGGTCGGCGCCGAACCCGTTGTACGTCGGCGAGGTGACGAAGACCGCCTTGGCGCCGGGGTTGGCGGCGAGGGCCTCGCGCGCGTCGTCGAGGGTGACGTTGAGCGGGATGCCCCACAGGGGGTCGACCACCGGCTCCATGTACACCGGCATCGCGCCCGAGAAGATGAGGCCGGCGACCATCGACTTGTGCGCGTTGCGGGGGATGATGACGACGTCGCCCGGGCGGCACAGGTGAAGGACGAGGGCGTGGACCCCGCTGCTCGAGCCGTTGACCAGGAACCAGGAGCGATCCGCACCCCAGGCCTCGGCGGCGTACTCCTCGGCGAGGCGGATGAGGTGGGTGGACTCCCGCGTGTCCTCGACGCCCCCGGCCATGGCCACGTCGGCGCTCAGGCAGGTGTCGCCGAGCAGCTCGCGCAAACCCCGCGGCGCTCCCTTGCCGAGCTTGTGCCCGGGGGTGTGGAACGGCGTCCAACCCGCCTCACGGTAGCGCAGGGCGGCGTCGAGGTACGGGGTCTGCTGCTGGTCGTGGGGCACGCGCGCCTCCTGGGCCGTGAGCGGCCGGGAGCGCCGGCCGCGGGTCGATACGCCTAGCATAGCAACCCGCGGCCGGCCTCGCGGCAGCCGCTTGCGGAGCCCTGCCCCGCGTCGCGCGGTCGCTCCCACGGAGGTGCCGCCGACGAGTGATACACTGTACGTGGTTTGCAGGGGAAACGACGCCCCACAAGGAGAACCATCAACCTCGAGTCGACAGTGAGAGTACGCTTCGCGCCGAGCCCCACGGGGACGCTGCACATCGGCTCGGCGCGCACGGCGCTGTTCAACTGGCTGTTCGCGCGCCACACCGGCGGGCGCTTCGTGCTGCGGATTGACGATACCGACGCGGCACGCTCCGAGGACCGGCACGAGGAGGCGATCCTCGCGGACCTTCGGTGGCTCGGGCTCGACTGGGACGAGGGCCCGGATATCGGCGGCCCGCAGGCGCCCTACCGGCAGAGCGAACGCGGCGAGGGGTACCGGCGCGCCGCCGCCGAGCTGGTCGCTGCCGGCCACGCCTACCACTGTTTCTGCCCCGAGGAGCGCCTCGAGGAGCTGCGCGCCACGGCGCTGGCCGAGGGCCGTACGCCGCGCTACGACCGTCGCTGCCTCGGGCTGGCGCCGGGCGAGGTACAGCGGCGGCTGGCGGCCGGCGAGCCGGCCGCCCTGCGTTTCCGCGTCCCGGGCGGCGACGTCGTCGTCGACGACGCCATCCGGGGCCCCGTGGTCGTCGGCGGCGACGCGGTCGGCGACTTCATCATCGTGCGCTCCGACGGCGCCGCGGGGTACAACTTCGCCTCCGTCGTCGACGACCGCGACATGGGCATCACGCACGTCATCCGCGGCGACGACCACCTCACCAACACGGCGCGCCACCTCCTCCTGCTGCGCGCCCTGGGCGCGCCCGAGCCGCGCTTCGCCCATCACTCGATGGTGCTCGGCGGCGACGGCGGCAAGCTCTCCAAGCGCCACGGGGCCACCTCGGTGGGCGACTTCCGTGCCGCCGGCTACCTGCCGCAGGCGGTCGTGAACTACCTGGCGCTGCTCTCCTGGTCGCACGGCGAGGACGAGGTGCTCGGCAGGGAGCGTCTGATCGCCGACTTCGCGCTCGAGCGCCTGTCCCCGAGCCCCTCGACCTTCGACCAGGCGAAGCTCGACTGGCTCGACCACGAGCACGTCATGGCGCTCGCTCCGCAGGAGCACGAGCGCCGCTTCGCGGAGCGGCTGCCCGCCGGGACGCCGCCGCAGGCGGCGGCCGCCTTGGCGGCCGCCTTCCAGCCCTCGCTCGTCGCCTACGGGCAGGCGCCGGAGCTGGCGGCCGCCGTCCTCGACCCGCCGGCTGTGCCGCCGGGGCTCGCGGCGGGCCTCTCCGCCGGGGCGCGCCAGCTGGCTCACGTGCGGGAGCTGCGCGCGCAGGCGGCGGAGTGGCTCACGCCCGCCGCCGCCGGCGAGCTCCTGGTCGCCTACCGCGCCTGGGGCAAGGGCCTCGGCATCGGTGCCCGGGACCTCCTGATGCCGCTGCGCATCGCCGTCACCGGCGCCGAGCATGGGCCCGAGCTGCCCTTCGTGCTCGCCGCCCTGCAGCGTGCGACCGCCCTTGCGCGCCTCGATCACGCCCTCGTCGCGCCCCGCGCCGGCGATCCCACATCGACTCCGGGAGACGCATCGTGATCCGCCTCTTCAATTCGCTCACCCAGCAGAAGGAACCGTTCGAACCTCGCGACCCCGGCAAGGCGGGCATCTACTGCTGTGGCCCCACGGTCTACAACCTGGTGCACATCGGCAACGCGCGCCCGTTCGTCACCTTCGCCGTGCTGCGCTCCTGGTTGCGACGCCGCGGCTTGGCGGCCACGCTGGTCACCAACATCACCGACGTGGACGACAAGATCATCGCCAAGGCCGCGGCCGAGGGGCGCAGCTCGGCCGCGGTGGCCGAGGAGTACACGGCCGCCTACGTGGCCGACACCGACCGGCTCGGCCTGCCGCGCCCCGATGTGGAGCCCCTGGCCACCGAGACGATCCCCGAGATCATCGACCTCGTGTGCCAGCTCATCTCCCGCGGCCACGCCTACGCCGTCGACGGCAGCGTCTACTTTCGGGTGCGCAGCTTCGCCGAGTACGGCAAGCTCAGCAGGCAGCGCATCGAGGAGCTCGAAGAAGGCGTGCGCATCGCCGCCGAGCCGGGCAAGGAGGATCCGCTCGATTTCGCCGTCTGGAAGGCCGCCAAGGCCGGCGAGCCCTCCTGGGCCAGTCCCTGGGGTGAGGGGCGCCCCGGCTGGCACATCGAGTGCTCGGCCATGGGGCTCCGCTACCTGGGGGCCGGCTTCGACGTGCACGGCGGCGGCCGCGACCTGATCTTCCCGCACCATGAGAACGAGATCGCCCAGAGCGAGGCCGCCGGGCTCCCGTTCGCCCGCCTCTGGATGCACAACGGCATGATCCGCAGCGAGGGCGAGAAGATGGCCAAGAGCGTGGGCAACATCTTCTTGCTGCGCGAGGTGCTGGACCGCTACGAGCCCGCCGTGGTGCTCACTTACTTCCTCACGACGCACTACCGGAGCCCCCTGGAGTTCTCCCCCGAGAAGCTCGATGAGGCCAAGGCCGCCCACGCACGCCTGCGCGACGCCCTGCTGGACCTCGACTTCCGCGTCGCCAACGCCGGCAAGGCCGCCTCACGCGGGGAGTGCCCGGACCTCAGCCTGCGCGCCGAGGCGGCGCGCCTGAGCTTCGCGGAACGCATGGACGACGACCTCAACACCGCCGGAGCGCTGGGCGAGCTGTTCGCCCTCGTGGGGGAGACGCATCGGTATCTGGCCGCGGTGGACCGCGGCGAGCTGCCGCTCGACACCGAGGCGCTCACGTCGGTCGGCGAGGTGCTGCGTGAGTCGCTCGCCGCGCTGCTCATCGAGGCGCCCGCCCAAGGTGCCGCGCTCACCGGCGTCGGCAGCGTCGCCGGCGACGCCGCTCTGGCGTGCTCCACCGGCGATATGGCGCTGCTGCCGGCGGCGCGCCTGGCTGAAGACGGGCGCTGGGACGACATCGCCCTGGTCTACCGGGATCGGTTGGGCTGTCGCGACGCCTCGTATGCCTGCGTGCTGCGCGATCACTTCCGCGCCGACCGGCAGTGGGCCGACGCCGACCGGGTGCGCGGCGAGCTGCAAGCCGCCGGCTTCGAGGTGAAGGACACGACGCAGGGCACGCAGGTCCTGCACAAGGCTTGAGCGTCAGGTGAGGACGAAGGCCCCGAGCAGCGCCAGAGAGCCGAGCATGCCGGCCAGCACAGCCAGCACGCTCTCGGCGAGGACCCAGCGCGCCGCCCGCTCCGGGCGGCGCCCCGCGTCCACGAGCGTGGCCGCCGCGAGGAGCACGGCCGCAGCGGCGCCCGCGAG
>JBAZPK010000166.1:0-5527 GCA_041648235.1 Thermoleophilia bacterium | reverse complement strand
CGCCCGCACGATCCGCACATGGCTCGAAGCGAACGGTGGTCGGCCAGCCCATCGCCGCCGCGCGATCGCCGATCCGGTGGGCGCGCCCACCCTGCGCTGACTTGAGCCCAATGAGATGCGAGGGCGGCCGGACTCCAGCCTCGATCTTTCACGAGTGCTCTCGGGTTCTCCTTTGAGGGCCTTGTCTGGCCCGGTCACACGCTGACGCCTGCCCTTGAGCAGCGCCGTGGGCGCGGCGCAGGCCTGGCGGCGCCCGGAGACGTCTGCGGCAGTGTCCCTCGCCGCTTTCAAGGCATGCCGAAGCCGTCCTCTTCTCGCGCTGGGTCTGTTGCAGCGGCCGAGCAGAGGTCAACCTGAGGGCAAGGCTTGCAGGCGCGCGAAGGCGCTCGCGCGCGTCTGCGCCCAGGGCCAGGAGCGCGCGAGGCGCAGGCGCACGCCTCTCGCGTGACGCACGATCCGCCCGGCGACGTGCAGCAGGCGGTACCTGAGGCGCTTGGGCTCGCAGCTCGCGAGCCTCGTGCCGGCAAGCAGCAGGCGCCGCGTCCAGGCGAGCAGGTCGCAGCCCATGAGCACCAGCTCGAGCCAAGCGGCGTTCATGGCGTAGGCGCGGAAGGGCAGGTTGCGCAGCCCTGAGGCCTTGGCGCAGCGGATGGCATCCTCGATCGCGGCGCGCCGGCGGTGCACCTGCTCGAGGCGCGCAATGCGCTTGCCCTGCTGGTTCGTGAGCGTCACCTGGAAGCGGTGGCCGTCGGCGTCTGAGAAGGTGAGCTGCGCGCCCGGGTGCGGGCGCTCGCGGCGGCAGAGGGCCCTCGTGCCCTGCGGCCAGGCCGAGAGGTCCACGTCGAGCTCGGCGACCCAGGCGCCCTCGCGCTCGCCTCCCTCGCTGTCGAGGGCGGGCAGCCAGGCGCTCTCGGGCACGGCCAGGCAGGCCGCGCGTACCCTCTCGGTCAGGTCATAGCCCACCGAAAAGGAGAGCCCGTGCGCGTCCACTGCTTCGAGGAAGTCGTGCGTGGCCCCGGCCGAGTCGCAGCGCACGAGCGTGCCGCGGTTCAGGGTCCCTTCGGGTAGCTGGGCGAGCGCGCGCTTCAGCACCGCGACGTGGTCGACGGCGGTGTTGGCGCCGGCGTTCCCAGGGCGCAGGATCCCGGCGAGAGCCTCGCCCGTGGTCGCCTCGAAGCAGAGCAAGGGGTGGAAGCCGAAGCCGCCCTTGTAGGTACCGGCCGCGCCCTGCTTCTCGGAGTGCGCCGTGAGCAGCGTGGCGTCGAGGTCGAGGACGATCCGGCGCGGAGCGCCGCCGAGGCCCCAGGCACGCTTGCGGGCGACGGCGCGCGCGGCGCGGACGGCTGCGAGCTGCTTCGCGCCGAGGCGCTCCACGCAGCGGTAGGCAGTGGCGTCCGAGGCCACCGGTCCGAACAGTACCTGCTGGTCGCGCAGGGCGCCGAGGTCGCCGAGGCAGTCGCCGCCGTCGGCGAGCAGCACGGCGAGGTCGCGCACCACGCGTCCAGGCTCGTGGCGCACCTTGCGAGAGTGGCAGCGCAGGGCCGTGGTCAGGCCCTGCGTGAGGCCCAACGTGTCGCACAGCCCGCCGAGCACGGCGGTGCCGGCGCGTGAGGTCAGCTCAGGTCCCTTCGTGCTCACTTCAACGCGGGGCAGCGGCGTGGTAGCGTTCACCTGCACGGTGATCCTCCTGAGCGGGGTTTGCGCGGTCTAGGCAACTCGCATTATCCCTGCTCGGGAGGATCTTTAATAGCCCGCTCGACCTCGCTTCAAGAGCGCTCGTGAAGGATTCGGGCTAGCAGGCCGCGGAAGAAGTCCGAGAGGAGGACGGCGGCTCGGAGTGAGGGCCGGCTTGGCGCCGCCCGGACGTAAGGACGACCCCCGGGGGATGGGCCATCCGCTCCAGGGGTCGTGCGGACGGTCATGTACCCACTCCGGGCGCAGCGCCGCACGCACGAGGCGTCAGCGGTTGCCAACGGAGGAGACGTCCGTCCGTAATCCAGGCCAAAGAACCGCCCTCGGCGTCCGGGGAGGGCGCCTTATGCCGGATGCCCTGCCATGGTGAGGCCTCCCTCTGGGTCAGAGGAAAGTGTCAGCCGCGCGGCGTGCGCGTGCGCCAGTGGAACATGGTCGCCAACACCATGCCGAGCAGGAGGCCGAGGATGGCCGAGAAGACCACGAGCCAGACGAGCGAGACCGAGGAGGAACCTACCACCCAGCTGACGTCGACACGGCCCGTGTTGGCGATCACGAGCGCGACCAGCGCGACGAGCAAGGCGACCGCGGCGAAGGCGTAAAGGTAGAGGCGCGTCCTGTGCGCCTTGCGCGCGAAGCGCGCGCCGCGCGTCTCACCGGTGGCGTCCGCGGTCGCGAGAGTCACCGGGGGAAGCCCCGCCGACGTCGCCGTGACTGGTCCGTTGGGATCCATCTTGCCCTCCTTCTGGGGGGTGACGGTTGCGGCATCGACTGCAAAGAGAATGCCGGCGCACCGAGACAGGACCGGGACAGCGCCATGAGGCCGTCATCGAGGCCGGGCGAAAGCGCATGTCGAAGACCTTCCCCTGTGCACGGCGGCGCAAACCGATCACTCGGGATGCGCCGCCCGCCGTGGGGGCGGAGTCGGCCTCGTCAGAAGACGTTGAGGCCGCCCAGCAGGACCCCGATGTGCCGCCCGAGCCTGCGTTCGACAAGGACGGGCAGCCGGTGCTGGACGGAAAGGGCCGCCAGAAGCAGCGCTACCCGAAGACCACCAAGGTGGTCGAGGCCAAGGGCAAGAAGGCCGCTGAGCGACTGCTAGAGACATGGATCGCGGAGCTCGAATCGCATCGCACCATCGACCCGGACAGACTCCGGGTGGCCGAGCTCCTCGACCGCTGGCTCGAGGCGACGCGCGGCGAGATGCGGGTCGCCTCCTACAACTCCTACCGGCGCAACCGCCGGCTGCACGTCGACCCCGCCCTCGGCCAGGTCCTCGCGGGCAAGCTGACCCGCACGCAGCTCTCGACCTACTACGCGGCGAAGCTGCGCGGGTCGAAGAAGGCGAAGCCTTTGGCCGAGACCACGGTGGCTCACCACCACGCGATGCTCAAGACCGCCTACAACTGGGCGCTCGAGGAGGAGCTCCTGCTCGTGAACCCGGCGCTGCGCGTCAAGAACCCGCCCGCGCTGCGCCCCAAGACGCGCCCCGTCTGGAGCATGGAGGAGATCGCCCGAGTCGTCATCAAGGCCCGCGGCCTCCAGGTCCACGCCGCCGGCGTGCTCGCCGGCTTCTCGGGGCTCAGGGTCGGCGAGATCAGCGGCCTGCTCTGGAGCGACCTCGACCTCGAGCGCGGCTTCGTCAACGTGCAGCGGACCTTCGAGGAGGACGACGACGGCAGCCTCCTCGAGTACCCGCCGAAGAACGGCAAGGCGCGAGTGGTGCCCTTGCCGGCCGCCGCCTGCGACGAGCTGCGCGTCTGGCTCGGCGCGCAGAAGGTGTACCGCCTGGCTCAGGGTCCGGCGTGGAACGAGGCCGGCCGCGTGGTGCCCAAGAAGGACGGCACCCAGATGGCGCCCTCGACCCTCAAGAGCCAGTGGTGGAACTGGGTGGCGCGGCAGAAAATCGACCCGCATCTGCCGATCCACGGGCTCAGGGACTCGTTCGGGACCTGGGTCTACGAGACCTACGGGGTCAAGCAGGCCCAGGAGTGGCTCGGGCACGGCGATCCCGCGACAACGCTCCGGCACTACGTGCGGCTGACCACGGCGGCGCGGGCCAAGGCCGTGGCTGGCCTCGACGAGGTGACGCGGGCCGCACTCAAGGCGGCGGAGGCGCGGCGGGACCAAGAAGAGACAAGACCGAGCAACGTCGTCGTGCTGGCGAGCCGCCGCGGACAAGCTTGAAGCTCGCCTTCCCTTCGCGGCCTTGACTCCGCCCTCCACCTCTCGCCCATCGCACCTTGAGTGCAACCGAAGTCTCCCGCTGCAGTGAACCGCCCCAGGTTCAGTACCCAGTGCGTGAGTTTGAAGTGCTCGTTGGCCGAACCCTTGCCCTCCGTCCTCCGACCCCGTTATGAGCGGGATGCGTAGTCGGTACCGAACTGCGAGCGCAGAACCGAGAGGATGCGTTCGTCCGCAGGACTCGGAGATACGTACGTGCCGTCCTGCACGAAGAGCAGGACGATACGCCCAGAGCGAAAGACGTGCGGGGCACCCTTGAACTCGATTGACGGAAACGGGTCCTTGGGGTTGATCGCTGCGACAGTGCGCTCCGCATCGGCGAGGTTGGCGAACGGGTACGCGAGGATGGCGGCATCTTCAACCGGCAGCCGCCACGGGCGCCGCGGTCCCCGAGCGAAGAACGCCTCGGAGGCCGTCTCTCGTGTCCAGCTGCCCGTGCGCAGCCCCGCGCTGCGCAGTTCGCCCCGAATCGCAGCGAGGTCGGCAGCCCCGCTAGGCGCCGAGGGTGTAGCCTTCGCCGGGACTGCGACAGACGGACTTGAGGACGCCGGCGGCGACTGAGGCGAGGTCCCGCCTGCAGAGCATGACGCGAAGATGGTGGAGAGTGCCGCGGTCAGCAGCACGACGGGCAGTCTCCTCATCGTCACTCCCTTGGTTCTGTCCAACAGCGTCTGGAAGCCGCCCAAGTCCTCAACACAGCGTGCCAAGAACGGGATTCTACCGGCGGCAAGGTCGTAGACCTCGCCGCCGGCGCCGATGGAACGTTGGTCGCGATGGACTGTGCCCTACCTCACTCCTGCACTATTGCAGCGCCTCGAACTCCGCCTCCAGTACGTTCTTGTCCACTCGACTCTCATAGTTGGGCCTGGCAGAGGCTGGTACTCTCTCCCACTGTCCAGTTGTCCCATTCAAAGTGAACCGGCCGTGGGTGCAACTGACGAGCTGATATGTGCCCTCCTCTCCCGGATTCGGGTTGCTGTAGAGGTAGAGCAAGACCTTGTCTCCAACCTCGGAATGCGCAGCCCCGAGGAATCTCATGTCAACAACACCGGTATCGATCTGTTGTTGGGTCAGGTCGCCTGCGACGCCTTTGGCCTGCAGCTCCGGCAGAAGTAGCTTGATCGGAACGAGTCCGCCGTCCTCGTAGACCTGAATAGTGCTGGGCGTCTGCCCCTTGAAGCACTTCTGAACATCCACGGTGAGGAGTCGTCTCGCATACTCGTCCTGATAGACGTCCTGTGTGGCGGTGACGGTCCCCTTGACGATCGCCTCGACGGCGTCGCTCTTGTTGAACTCGGCGATTGTGTCGTAGTCGTGCTTCAGGCTTGCTACAGCCGAGGTCGTGTACAGCACATCGGGAGTGGAACGAGCGGGCTGCTGCATCACGCTCTGCTCGGCGGACACTGCCTTCTGCGTTCGGTCATGGGCACCCACCGTCGTGGAGACGACGGCGACCAGGGCTGCGATCACGACGAGCGCCGGGATCGCGATTCCAGCCCTCGCATACCGTTGGGCTAATCCATCCGAGGCAGCTGCAAGACTCGGCTCATGCCGAGGAGCAGCGCAGCGAAGGTGAGATGCCCCAGGTCTG
>JBAZPK010000165.1:0-5540 GCA_041648235.1 Thermoleophilia bacterium | reverse complement strand
ACTACAACGAAGCACAGGATGCCGCACGCATCACCAGGGTGCGGCACGCCGATACGCGGCTCGTCGCGGCCGCGACGCGGCCTCAGCTCAGCACGTCCTTGCGCCGGAACAGCAAGTGCGCGGCCAGCGTCAGGCCCCCGCTCCAGGCGGCGAAGGCGGCCAGGCCCTTGAGGATCGGCGTCCAGTAGATGGGGTCGCGGAAGAAGCTCACGTATTCGAGGAAGTAGCTCGGGAACACCCAGGGGCGCAGCCAGTCGAAGTAGCTGAACGAGATCAGCACCTGGATCACGCTGTAGACCACGACCGTGGCGATCAGCGCCGTGAGGCTCGAGTCCGTGAGGGTGCTGAACAGCAGCGCCAGGGAGACGATGCAGGCCATGGCCGCGAGGCCGTAGAGGCAGCACAGCAGGATGAGGGCGAGCCCGTGCCACACGCTCACGGTGCTGCCCGACAGCGTCACCATCGGGCGAAGGCCGAAGAAGGTGGCCCCGAACAACAGGCCACTCGCCAGCATGAGGCCGAAACCCACCGCCAGGTAGATCATGGCCATGCTCCATTTGGCGACGATCACGGAGCCGCGCCGCACAGGCCGCAGGAGCAGGATGCGCAGCGTCCCGAGCTCGGCTTCCCCGGCGATCATGTAGCCGGCGACCATCGCCGCGGCCATGGGCAGCAGCAGGGGGAGCAGCGCCGTGAGCGCGGCCAGAGCCACGTACATGCCGTTGCCCGTGACCCGGGCGAAGAACAACGGGCCCTCACCGCCGTGCGGATCGCCACCGGCCAGGTCGAGCGCCAGGGCGATGAGGAAGGGGATCGCAAAGGCGCCGCCCCAGATGAGGTAGCTGCGGCGCTGGAAGATGAGCTTCATCCACTCGCGGCGCAGCGGACCCCAGGCGCGGCCGGGCATCCGCGGCAGTGTGCTGCCGTGGGCGGCGCTTCCGGGCAGGCGTGGCAGCGTGCTGCCGTGGGCGGAGCCGCCGTCCATGCCCGGGCCGCCGGCCGTCACCGCCGGCCTCCCGGGAGCAACCGGGCCAGGCCGGCGCGCCGCTTCGCCGGCGCCGGCCCTTCGCCGTCCGTGCCGGTGAGCTCGAGGAAGAAGTCCTCGAGCCCCTGCTCGGGCGCCGGTACCACGGCGCGGACGGCGACGCCGTCCGCGACCAGCCGGCGCACCATCTCGGGCACGGCGCCCTCGCCGGCCTGGACGACGAGGTAACCCTCGTCGTCGGCCACGCCGCCGGCCCCGAACTGCGCCCGCAGCACCTCACCGGCCTTGCTCTGGTCGTCGGTGAGCACCCGCACCGTGTCGTTCTGCGGCCGCAGCTCGCTCACCGGGCCCTGCACCACCACGCGCCCTCGGTCGATGATCACGGCACGCGTGCACACCTGCTCCACCTCATGCAGGAGGTGCGAGCTCAGAAAGACGGTAGTGCCGGCCGCCCCGAGGCCGCGGATGAGCTCGCGGACATCCTTCATCCCGCGCGGGTCGAGGCCACTGGTGGGCTCGTCGAGCACGATGAGCTCGGGGGAGTGCAGCAGCGCCTGGGCGATGCCGAGCCGCTGCTTCATCCCGTGGCTGAAGCCGCCGACCCGGTCGTCGGCGCGCTCGCGCAGCCCGGCGATCTCGAGCACCTCGTCGATCCGCTGCGCGCTCACCGGGCCCGTCATACTGCCGAGGAGCCGCAGGTTACGACGGGCGCTCATGAGCGGGTAAAAGGTGGGGTCGTCGACGAAGCCGGCGACGTGGCGCAGGGCGCCCTGGAGCTCGCCCGGCACGCGGTGGCCGCAGACCTCCGCGTGGCCGCTCGTCGGGTGGATGAGGCCGAGCACGAGGCGGATGACCGTCGTCTTGCCGGCGCCGTTGGGGCCCAGAAAGCCGAAGACGTCGCCCCGGCACACGCTCAGGTCCAAGCCGTCGACCGCACGGATGCGGCCGAACTGCTTGGTGAGTGCGTGCGTGGTCAGGATGGGGGTGCCGCAGTCCACCTCAGCGCACAGAGCTCGCGAACGCCTGCAGATCGCCCATCGGCACCACCCCGGAGGCGACGAGGGTGGTGCCCCCCTGCTGCCACACGATGGCGCCGCCCAGCGGCGTGCCCAGAACCTGGGCCTTGGCCCCGCCCACCGTCAGCGTCGCGAACACCTGCGGCAGCTGCTTGAGCTGCTTCGTCAGCTCGGGGGTCGTCGCGGTCTGCGCCAGGACGATCGTGCCCAAGCCGTCGCCGAAGAGCAGGATGCTGGCGGGCCCCGGAGCCGTCGGCGCAGGCTCTTGCGGGCCGGCGGACCCGGCGGACCCGGCGGAGGCGCCGGTGGCCATGCCCATCAGCTGCGCCAGGGGCTCGCCGGCCGCGGTCAGCGGCCCGCCCTCGTCCAGGACGAAGCCCCAGCGGAACGGGCGCGCTTCGTAGCCGCGCGCCCAGGCCAGCTCGTAGGGGACGAGGGCCTGCACCTGCTCGCGCGTGAGGAGGGCCCGGCGCGCGAGCTTCTCATGGGCGGCCTTCTCGGCCGCGGTCGGCACGCCGCCGTCCGCGCCGCCGGCCTGCTCCCCGCGCGCCCGCTCGCGCAGCGCATTCCCGTCGATGGTCCGCGTCGTCACCTTGGCGCCGACGGGCGGCGTGAGCTCGAAGAGCGCCGGGTCCACGGCCGCAGAGGACACGCTGTCGAAGCCGAACCGCAGGACGGCCGCGTCGCCGCCCTTGGCGAACACCTCGAGCCGCAGCGGCAGGAGCGTCTGCCCGTCGATGGACGCCTGCACGGCGCCGAGGGCGGTGTCGGCGGCCGTCGGGGTGAAGCGCAGGAGGTAGACCTCGCGGCCGGCGACCGTCGCCTGCCCGGCAACGTCAAGCGTCGCGGACGGAGCCAGCCGCCGCAGGCAGGCGGCGATGGCCTCGGGCGTGAGCAGCGCCGCCGACGGCGACGGCAGCGGCTCTGCCGCCGGAGCGTCGCCGCTCACCACGTACCGCCGTACGGAGTCCTCGGCGTAGTCGTAGACCCAGGCGGTCCGCGCCTTCGTGCTCACGGCGACGACCTGATCGCCGCCGGCGCCCTGCGACTCCACGCGCAGGCCGGCTTCGCTCACCCAGAGGCGGCCGGAGCCGCTGCTCAGGAGGGGCGACTGCGCCGGCATCTGGGCCATGTCGACGGCGGCGCCCAGATCGCCGAACAAGCCGTTCTGCCACGAGATCTCGCCGCTGACCGCCGTGCGGTGGTCTTCTGCCTGGCCCATCCTGGCGAGGAGCTCAGGGGCAGAGAGCGCCGGCAGCGACGTCGACGAGCCGGCGCCGGCCACAGCCACGACGCCGACGACGAGCGCGACAGCCACGACGACGGCCAAGGCCACGTAGGTGGCGTGCCTGCTGCGCATCGGGATCTCCTTCGAGAGGTTACTGCTGGTATGGGTGTACCCCCCTGCGCCGGGCAACGCAACCTTACGCGGGGAGCCGCACCGCGGCTTCCTGCCGAGGGCCGCCCCGGCAGCCCCGGAAGCGCCTCCTCCGCACCCTTGACCCGCCCACGGCGCGACACTAGGTTGTGAACGGTCGGCGAGCCGGAGGCGCCCTGCCGGCCGGCCACACCCGCAGCGACTACCCGGAGGAGGCGCGATGATCGGTTCCCGGCGCAAGCGCCATCAGGCGGCGGTCAAGGCGGCCGCCGCAGGCACGCCGCCGAATCAGGCCGTGACCGAGAACTTCTCCGGCCTCGACCGCCTGGCCATCCGGGTCACCGACCGCGTGGGCACCATGGCCTTCTTCCTGGTCATCTTCGTCTGGACGGTGACCTGGGTCGCCTACAACGTCCTGGCCAGCAAGGTGCCGGCCCTGCACTGGCACGCGTTCGACCCCTTTCCGGCGTTCGTCGCCTACCTCCTGATCAGCAACGTCATCCAGATCTGGCTCATGCCGCTGCTGATGGTGGGGCAGAACATGCAGGGGCGGCACTCGGAGGCGCGCGCCGAGGCCGACTACCTGGTGAACCAGAAGGCGTTCGCCGACACCGAGGCGATCCTGCGCCAGCTTGAGCGGCTGGACCAGCGGCTCCTGCAACTCACGGAGTCGAACGAGCAGATCCTCGTGCAGCTCGCTGCACGCGCTGGCGCCACCGCGCCGCCTCAGGGCAGCGCGAGCACGTAGTCCTTCCAGGCGGCGTAGAACTCGCTCCAGCTCACCCCGAGCGTGCGCCGCGCCGCGGCGTCGGCGCCCTCCTCGCTGAGGTCCGAGTCGGCCAGGGCGACGAAGAACGGCCGCAGCTCGCGCAGGCCCCAGCGGTCGAGGACGAACAGGACCAGGGATGAGGCCTCCAGGTAGGCGAGGCGCACGTGTTCGGTGGAGTTGCCCATCCAGAGGCTGCCGGTGGCGAGCGCATCGAGCAGGGGCCAGAGCTGGTTGCCGGTGGCGACCTCCTCGCGCAGGGGCCCGAAGTCGCGGCCGCCTTCGACCGCGGTCGCCAGCCCTTCCAGCAGCAGCGTGGGGGCGTGCGCGGTGTCGGCGAACCACTGCACCGTGTAGGCGTGGGTCATCTCGTGCGCGAGCATCCGGGGCATCCAGCTGCCGGTGCCGTCGAGCATCGGGCCGAGCACGCCGATGTCGCGGAGGCGCCAGGGGGTCTCCTTGACGCGCGGCGAGGCGTTCGAGAAGAAGCGGATGCGGGCTTCGTCGGGGCCGCCACCGAGCGCGGCGCGCAGCTCCCCCATGTCGCCGTAGAGGGTGACCAGCACCGGCACCTCCGGGTCGATGCCGAGCAGCGACAGGCGCGGGCGGGCGCTGGCCCCCGCGTCGGCAAGGGCCCGAGCGCGCTCGCGCTGGCGGCGATCGGCGATCACGAGCAGCCCGGCGCGCCGTTCCACGATGGGGTCGTGGAACGCCATCAGGTACTGGCTGCGAACGGCCTCCGGGGTGTGGTCACCGGCCACCACGAGGCGGCTGCCGAGCAGGCGCAGGGTGAGGATGCGCTCGCCCGCCAGCCGGTCCGCCGGGCCGACGCGGCCGAGCTGCCCGACGGCGCGCACGTCGTAGCGCCCGGGATGGCCGGGGACCGGCTGCGCGAGCAGCGCAAGGCGCGCCCAGGGCAGCGGTGAGAGGTGGGAATAGAAGTCGGCGACGGCCTTGCGCGCGGCGCGGCCCGTCGCGGGCAGGGCGGCGTCGTAGGCGGCGCGGTCCCCGGCGCGCAGCGCCGCCGCCGCGCCCTGCAACGCCGCCTGTGCCTCTGCCGGAGTCGCCGCGCGAGTCACCGGCGCGAGCACCTTGGGCTCGTCGAAGGCCAGCGGCAGGAAGGCGGCCAGGCCGGCGAGGACGAGCCCGGCGCTCGCCAGGACGGCGAGCACCAGCCACAACCGGACGCTGCGCGGCGGGCGTTCCATCAGCCTATTGTACGTGGCCGGCAGGGCCGGGCCGCTTGGCCGCCCGGCGGGCGGCCTGTACTATCTCGGGCAGATGGACTCCCCTCCGCGCCCAGGCAAGCCCTACACCATCTACGGCGGCGCCGGCGAGGCTCGCCCGCCACGCGGCCCGGCGCCCGGGGGCCGGCGCAGCGGCGGCAGGCTGCAG
>JBAZPK010000164.1:0-5558 GCA_041648235.1 Thermoleophilia bacterium | reverse complement strand
GCGCGTGTTCAGACCTGGGGCATCTCACCTTCGCTGCGCTGCTCCTCGGCATGAGCCGAGTCTTGCAGCTGCCTCGGATGGATTAGCCCAACGGTATGCGAGGGCTGGGGCCGGGAAGGCCGCGGCCGACGAGGCCGGCGAGGCCGCGGCGTCACGGCGCCGCTGCCGGCGCCGCCGGCAGCCGCAGGAGCGTCTCGGCCAAGGCGCCGTCGCCGATGCGCCCGGCCAGCACCCCGGCCGGGCGCGGCTCGTACCTGCCGGCCAGCCCGGCCGGGAGGCCGTAGCTGAGGTCCACGGCGCGCAGGAGCACCGAAGGGCCGGCGGCGAAGCGCAGGCTCACGACGACGCCCTCGGGCGGCGGCGCGTAGTAGTCGAAGCTCCAGCGGGCCGTCGTGCCGTCGAGGATCGTCGTGTCCTTGCCCTGCAGCGGCCGGCCGTCCACGCTGGCCGTCAGGCTGCCGACCACGGAGTGCACGAGCAGGCTCACGACCGCGGCGCCGCGCGGCGAGCTGAGCCGCAGACGCACGCTGCGGCGGTCACCGTCCGTCCGGTCGCTGAGCACCTCGAGGCCGGGCGGCGCCAGCCCCACATCCGGGGCGCCGCCGACGAGCGTCTGCCGCATCCCGAGCTGGGGGAAGTAGGAGGACGCGAAGGGAGCGCGCAGACGCGTGCTCAGGAACTGCCGCGTCCAGTCGTTCACCGGGTCCACCGTCTGCCACGCCGCCGCCCCGGTCTCATCGACCCGGTAGGAGATGCTCGTGAAGCGCGGGTGCTCGGCGTTATAGGCCACCGCCGAGCCCACCGCGAAGAGCAATACGAAGCCGGCCACGCCGAGCGCCGCGGGCAGCCAGAGGCGGAACCCGCGGCGCACGGCCTCGAGCGGCAGCACGAGCAGGCCGGCGACCAGCCAGACGGCGACCACCGTCACCACCTGCTGGAGGCCGGCCGAGAGCAGGAGCAGGTAGGTGCCTGAGCTCGCCAGCACGATGCCGGGCGCGGCGCCGGCCACGGCCGCGAGCACGCCCGGCCAGCTCTCCACGGCGCGCGGGCCGACGAGCACGGCGCCCAGCAGGCCGAGGGCGCCGCCGGCCAGCGGCCAGGTGAGGAGGAAGCTCGCGCCCGGCACGGTGAGCCCGGCACCGACGGCCAGGCCAAGCCACCAGACGAGCCCGGCCACGGCCACGTCCCAGGGCCGCAGGCGCCGCAGGAGCAGCATGTACAGGGCGACGATCACGGCCGCGGCCAGCAGTACAAGGCCGATCCGGTAGTAGTCGCTGATCACGACGCCCGTGTCGTTCCAGGTGCGCTCCTCGTAGGCCGTGCGGTACATGCCCCAGGCCACGGCCATGACGACGAGCGCGACCCCGAGCACTGCCGCCAAGGCCGGCACGGCCAGCCCGAGGCCACGGAGGGTGAGCAGGCGGCGGCGGGCGGCGGCGGCCACGGCCGCCGCGAGCAGCGCCGCCGCCAGCCCGACGAAGGGCAGCACCAGGCGGGCGCCGTATACCACGGCGCGCCCGCCGGGGACGCTGAAGTAGACGACGTCGGAGCGGTGCAGGTCCCAGAGGTCGAGCTCGGCGAAGCGGCGGGCGGCGGCGAGGGCGGTGTCGCCCTGGTGCTGCAGGCTCTCGAGCCGCAGGTTGGCGAGGTCGTCATACCCGGTGTGGTAGTACGCCGGCCCGTCGAGGGCGCCGAAGCTCAGGCCCGGCACGCCGGTGGCCACGAAGAGGCGGAAGTCCGTGATGCCCGGCTCCCGGCGGGAGACCTCGTACATCAGCGACGAGGCGTAGGGATGGCGCACCGCGCCCAGGAACTCGCGCACCAGGCGGCCGTTGCCCGGGCTGGTCTCGTACATGAGCAGGGGCGAGGAGGAGCCCGGGCTGCCGAAGTTGAGCACCACGCCCACCGCGTAGGCCCACGGGTCGTCGCGCAGGAAGGCGCGTGCCCCGAGCAGGCCCCGCTCCTCCCCGTCGGTGAACAGGAAGATGACGTCGTTGGCCGGCCGCGGGCCGGCGCTCAAGGCCCGCGCCGCCTCGAGCAGCGCCGCCACCCCGCTGCCGTTGTCGGCGGCGCCGGGCGCCACCGGCACCGAGTCGTAGTGGGCCGCGAGCAGCACGGCGCGCGAGGTATCGCGGCCCGGGAGCCGCGCGACGACGTTGTGCACGGTGCCCGCAACGCGCCCGTTGAGCGCCGACACCACCCCGGAGACCTGCAGGTGCGGCGAGAGGCGCAGCGCCGCGAGCCGCGCCACGAGGTGCTCGCGCACGCGCGCCGCCGCCGCCGAGCCGATGGGGTGCGGCTCGGCGGCCACCACGCGCAGCTCGGCCAGGGCACGGGTGGCGGAGAACTCCGCCGCCGGCGCGTCGGCGGGCCGCGGCCCGGGTGCCCCGAGCGGCAGCACGCCCACGGCGACCAGGGCGGCGACGAGGCTCGCGACGAGCCCGGCCAGGAAGTACTTCTTCACGCCCGCTCCTCAGGGAGATGCGGCCGGCCGGCGCGGCCGGCCGCAGGTTGAGGATAGCCGGGGAGCCCCGGTCTGCAAAAGGGCCACTCCCGGCACGCGTCTGCCTGCAGGCGTGACCGGCGCCGCCGAGCTCGGTGCCGCGCGGCGGCGCGCACGGCCGTTTGCTTCTGCCCACGGCCCGGCGTACCATCGGAACCCGGTCGCGCTAGGCGGGGAGCCAGCGGTGCCCTGTACCCGCAATCCGCTACAGCGGGGCTGAATCCCCGCCCGAGGGGCCGTCCCGCGAGGCAGTCAGCCGGCGCGCGGCGTTGAAGGTCGGGTCCTACGCAATGGAACCCTGCGAACCCCGTCAGGTCCGGGAGGAAGCAGCGGTAAGCAGGCCATTCCATGTGCCGCAGGGTCGCCTGGCCCGAGCTTGCGCCCGGCGAGGACGTTCGGAGGACGTGCTTCGACGGCGGGTGCGCGGCCGATACTTTCCCTCCTTCCGGCTGCCGCAACGGCCGGCGGCGACGCGATTGCTCTCATCTTCGGGGCCGAGTCGCACGGACTCACCGACGCCGCCTTCTTCGAGGGCGGCGGCCAGCTTGACGAGTCTGTCATCCCGGATCTCCAGAGGACGGACCTCGGCGCCTCCCCTGCGCTGGATCAATAAGCCGTCTGCCCGTCGGCGGCAACCGGCGTCGTCGCTTCTCACCGATTTACCTCAGGCCGCTGCCAACAACGACCATTCAGATGGATAGTAGCAAGATGAACGTGTACTGGGGATGCTGAGGGTGTCCATCAACTGCGGCAGGAGCAGTTGGCGGGTGCGACGTACCGAGACGTGCGCGGTCGGCCGCTTCTTAGCGTCCTCGCCGGGCATCTTCACCGCCTGGGGGCACGCCATGTCACCACCGCTCGGCGATCAACGTCTGAGGCCGTCAGCGTGAGCGATGTGCGCGGCAAGGAGGCCGGAGGCGAACGGCGGAGGCGTAGTGCAGCCCGCGTCTCGTCGGTGGTGCTGGCGGCAGTGGGCGGCGCTCTGTCCTTGGTCGTGGCTGTACTTGTCGATGCGTCTGGCACGATGGCGGCTGAGGGCAACGACCCCCCGGTGGACTGCGAGCGAACGCGCGTACATCTGCGTCTGGGCCGTCGTCGGCGTGACCGTCATCTGCGGCTCTTGGCTTCTCTCCCGTCGGCCATGGGCGAGCGTCTGTTTGACCGTGGCCGCAGCGGCGGTTCTTCTCCTGCACGTCACCCTGCTGCATCCGAGCACCTTGCTCTTTCACCTCGCGAACTGGTGCGTGGTGGCTGCGCCTCTGCTCCTGGCTGCCGCCCTCGGCGCCTGGCGGGCGTTGGCGCTTCGAGGTGACTCGCGGTCCTCAGGCGAAGGGCCGGGAGATGGGGCATCGACGGACGAGGCAGAGTGACCTGTCATGCCACCGAAGCTCTGGTGCCGCGACGCCTCATTAGCGCGAAGGCCGGCGCACCACAAGCTCACAGAGACAGCCGCACGAGGGCAGAGGGCGGACGTCGGCCCGAGCGAGGCTTGCGGTCGCGATCAGCGGACGTCACAGAGATAGATCTTGACACGCGCCGGACTAGCCGCCTCCCGAGCTACCTCTGCGCTCCGCGCCTCGAGAGGGGCGCCTACTCATGGTCTTTGCTCGCGGCCGATCTCGCCGGCAACGCCAACACGAGGGTGACGGCAGCGAGAATCACCGTCAGGTAGGCCCACGACAGGGCGCGACCGGGAGGCGAGCTGTTGCCGCTGCCGCCGGTAGCGGGTAGCATCGAGCCTCGCCGATCACCGACGGTAGCGAAGGTCGTCCCTCACCCCATGAAGCGCTCCCTCTACCGCGAATACCGCCCGCAGACCTTTGCCGAGCTCGTCGGGCAGGACCACGTGGCACGCACCCTCCGCAACGCCGTGGAGACCGATGCCGTGGCCCACGCCTACGTGTTCGCCGGGCCGCGCGGCACCGGCAAGACCAGCACCGCGCGTATCCTCGCCAAGGCGCTCGACTGCATCGGCACCGACGAAGCGCCGGTCACTCACCCCACGGCCACGCCGTGCGGCGTCTGCCGCCAGTGCGTGGGCATCGCCGATGGCGTCTCCCTCGACGTCGTCGAGATGGACGCCGCCTCCAACCGCAGCATCGACGACGTCCGCGACCTGCGCGACCGGATCGCCTTCGCCCCGGTCGACGGCCGCTTCAAGGTGTACATCATCGACGAGGTCCACATGCTCACGCGTGAGGCCTTCAATGCCCTCCTGAAGACGCTGGAAGAGCCGCCGGCCAACGTGGTCTTCGTGCTCGCCACCACCGAGCCGCACAAGATCCCCGAGACGATCATCTCGCGCTGCCAGCGCTTCGACTTCAAGCGCCCCCAGGTGCGCGACATCGCCCGCCTGCTGGGCAGCATCGTGGAGCGCGAGAACGCGCGTCCGGACGAGGAGCGCGGCGGGCCGCGCATCGAGATCCAGGAGGCGGCGCTGCTCGAGATCGCGCGCCACTCCCAGGGCGGCTTCCGCGACGCCATCGGCACCCTCGACAAGCTGATCACCTACGCCGAGGGCGCCATCCGGCCGGCCGACGTGCTCGACGCCCTCGGCGTCACCGACGCCGATCTGCTCTTCGAGGCCACCGACATCGTCGTCGAGCGCCGCACCGCCGAGGCGCTGCAGTTCGTGCAGCGCCTCGCCAACGACGGCACCGACTACGCCCAGTTCACGCGCGACCTGCTGCGCCACCTGCGCCAGCTCTTCCTCCTCCAGCACCTCGAGGAGGCGGCGCACGACGACGCGGCGCTGCGCGCCCTGGGCCAGACGGTGGAGCTCGACGAGCAGCTCTTCAACCGGCTGCTGCAGCAGGCCAACAACTTCAGCGGCCGCGAGGTCGTGTACTTCATCGACATGCTCGGCGAGATGCAGCGCGAGGTGCGCGACGGGCTCGACCCGCGCCTGCAGCTCGAGCTGGCGCTCGTCAAAGTGACGCGGCCGCAGCTCGACCACACGGCGGCCGCCCTCGAGGAGCGCCTGCGGCGCCTCGAGGCGATGGCCTCCCACGCGCCGCACCTGGCGGCCGGCGCGCCGACGGCCCCTGCAGCCGGC
>JBAZPK010000163.1:0-5607 GCA_041648235.1 Thermoleophilia bacterium | reverse complement strand
CTATCAATCCGAGATGCGGACCCAGCACTTCGCAGTGCACCAGCGGCTGGACGACACCCTCACGGCGCTGTTGGAGGTGGAGACGGGTGCCCGCGGGTACGCGCTCTCGGGGTCTGAGGAATACCTGGCACCGTACGAACGCGGACGCAAATCGCTCATGGGCGATCTGGAGACCCTGCGCGGCCTGACAGCCCACGAGCCCGCGCAGGAGCGGCTCCTGACCACGCTCGCGGGGCTCGTGCGGCAACGGCTGGCTGTCGCCGAGCGGCTGGCAGAAACCCGCCGGTCCGGAGGCTTGAGGGCAGCTCAGCGAGTCGTCGTCTCCGGCATCGGCAAGCGCGTCATGAACGACGCTCGCCAGGTGCTCGCGCGAATGTCCGCCCGTGAGGACGCCCTGCTGGTCAAAGGCGAAGCGGCGACCCGACACGACACGCTGCTGACGGTCATCCTGACGACAGCTGCGCTGGTGATGGCGCTCAGCCTCTTCCTCGCGGCCTTCGCCCTGTACCACCGCGAGCAGCGCCGGCGCGAGGCGCTCGAGGTCGAGCTGGTCCGCGCCAGAGATGCGGCCGAGGCGGCCAACCGGGCCAAGAGCGAGTTCCTGGCCAACACCAGCCATGAGGTGCGGACCCCGATGAACGCGATCATCGGCATGACCGATCTCGTCCTCGAGACACCGCTCAGCGCCGACCAGAAGCGTTTTCTCGGCACGGTGCGCGAAGCGGCCGCGTCCCTGCTGGCCCTGCTGAACGACCTGCTCGATTTCGCCAAGATGGAGGCCGGGCGACTGGATCTCGAACACACGCCTTTCGCCCTGCGGGAGGTCGTCGAGGGCACGACGCGCATGATGGCGGAACGGGCGCACAGCAAAGGGCTGGAGCTGGCCTGCGGGCTGGCGCCGGAGGTGCCGGATGCGCTGGCCGGCGACCCGGGCCGGCTGCGGCAGGTACTCGTCAACCTCTTGGGCAACGCAATCAAGTTCACCGCGCACGGCGAGGTGGTGGTGCGCGTGGAGGTCGAAGAGGAGCGGGAGCACGACGTCACGCTGCGCTTCAGCGTGACGGACACGGGCATCGGCATCCCGCCGGACAAGCTGGGACTGATCTTCGATCCCTTCCGCCAAGCGGACCAGTCGGTCACGCGCGCCTACGGAGGCACGGGCCTCGGGCTCGCGATCTCGGCGCAACTGGCGGCGCGCATGCAGGGGCGACTCTGGGCCGAGAGCGAAGTGGGCAAAGGCAGCGTCTTCCACTTCGCCGCACGGTTCGAGGTAGCCGATGAGACCACGCAACCGCTGCCCGCTCGCCCGGAAAGCCTCAAGGACATGCGCGTGCTGGTCGTCGACGACAACGCCGCGAACCGCCTGATCTACGGCGAGCTGATCACGGCCTGGGCCATGCGGCCCACGGTCGCCGAGGGCGGAGCGGAGGCCCTCACGGCGGTCGAAGAGGCTCTCGCAACGGGCGACCCCTTCACTCTGGCTCTGCTGGACGTGCGGATGCCCGCCATGGACGGCTATCAGCTGGCGGAGCGGCTGCGCGGCAGGCCGGAGTCTGGCGATCTGGCGATCCTCATGCTGTCGTCCGACGGCGACCTCGGCGACGCGGAGCGCCGGCGCGAGCTGGGCATCGCTGCCTGCCTCGCGAAGCCGGTGCGGCGCTCGGAGCTGCTGGACAGCATCATGCGCGCGATGGGCGTCGCCAACGGCGATGAACGCGCGGCGGAGGAGTCGGCGCCGATCGTGCGCCCGCTGCGGGTGCTGCTGGCCGAGGATCACTGCGTCAACCAGGAGCTCGTGGCGCGGCTTCTGACCAAGCGTGGCCATACGGTCACTGTGGCGAGCAACGGGCGGGAGGCGGTGGATCATCTTTGCACGGACGAGTTCGACGTGGTCCTGATGGACCTCCAGATGCCGGTGATGGACGGGCTCGCCGCCACCGCCGCGATCCGCGATCCGCGGTCGCCGGTGCGCCGCCACGACGTCCCCATCGTGGCGATGACGGCGCATGCCATGAAGGGCGACCGGGATCGCTGCCTGGCGGCGGGCATGGACGCCTACGTGCCCAAGCCGATCAGCGCGAGCGCCCTCATGGGGGCGCTGGCGGACCTGCTCGGCGCGGAGCCGCCTCGGCAGGCGCCGCGGCAGGCGGGCGGCCCGCCGGAGCGTCCGCCAGCGAGCGCCGAGTCGGCCGACCACCCGGACCTGTTCGACCTCGCGGCGGTGCTCGGGCGCATGGAAGGCGACGAGGCTGTGGCGAAGAGAGTGGCGCGGATGTTTCTCGCCGACCTGCCCGCCCTCCTTGCCGGCATCGAGGAGGCGGCGGAAGCCTCGGACGCCGAGGCCCTGGCTCTGAACGCGCACACCTTGAAAGGGAGCGCTGCGACGCTCGGCGGTCGCCGCGCCCAGGAGGCATCCCTGCACCTCGAGACCGTGGCGCGCGCCGGCGACGTCCGGGCCGCGAGGGGAATGCTCGAGGATGTGAAGCGGGAGGTCGACGCCCTGGAGCAGGCGGTGCGGGAGTTCGTGAGAGCTGAGGGCGCCGACGGAGATGAGGCATGAGGATCGTGGTCGCCGGCGATACTCTGGTGGACGAGAAGGCAAGAGGTCAACGGACGTGCTCATCTACGATTCTGTGAAGTCGGCCAGCATCCTGATCGTCGATGACCAGGAGGCCAACGTCGCCCTGCTGGCCGACGTGTTGACCAGGCACGGGTTCACCGACCTCAGAAGCACGACGGACGCGCGCGAGGTCGTCGCTCTCTTCGGCGAGCGGCAGCCCGACCTGATCCTGCTCGACGTGATGATGCCGCATCTGAGCGGCCTTGAAGTCATGGAGCGACTGAAGCCGCTCATCCCACCCGGCGACTACCTGCCCATCCTGGTGCTCACGGCCGACGTCACTCCCGAGACCAAGCGGCGCGCCCTGAGCGGCGGGGCGAAGGATTTCCTCGCCAAACCGCTCGATTCCGTCGAGGTCGTCCTTCGAGTCAGGAACCTGCTCGAAACGCGCCTGCTGCATCTGCAGCTGCGAGACTACAATGCCTTGCTGGAGGAGAAGGTGCGCGAGCGTACGGCGGAGGTCCTGGAGCGCGAAGCGCGCCAGCGCGCCGTCCTCGAGGCGCTGCCCGACCTGATGTACGTGCAGGATGCGGAGGGCGTCTTTCTCGACTACCACGCGTCCGACCCGAATCTGCTCTTCGCGCCGCCGGAGCGGTTCCTCGGCAAGTCCGCGGCGGAGGTCCTCCCTGCGGACCTTGCGGCAAAGCTTGAGCGGACGCGTCGCGCGGTGCTCAAGGCGCGGCAGGTACGGGCGGTGGAGTACGCGCTCCCGATGCCGACGGGAACTGCGTACTTCGAAGCCCGCTACTCGCCCAGCGGCGACGACCAGACCGTCGCCATGGTGCGCAACGTCACCCAGCGCCGGCACGCAGATCAGTTGATGGCAGCCCTGAACGGCGTCGCCTCGAACATGGCGCTCGCCGTCACCAGAGATGACGCCTTCTCCGTACTGCGGCAGGAGCTCAAGAAGCTGGGCATGGACTGCATGATGTTCCTGGCTGCCGAAGATGGACGCGTGCTCATCCCGCGGTACGTGGGCTATTCGGCGAAGACGCTGGCGGCGGAGGAGAAGCTGGCCGGAATGCGGCGCGAGGACTACCGGCTGATCGTCGATGACTCGGATCTGTATCGGCACGTGATGCGCGAGCGCGAGCCCCGTTTCGTCTCCGACATCACAAAGATGCTGAAGCCACTGCTTTCCACGAGAGCAGGGAGATTCGCGGGTGCCATCGCCGAGATCGTGGGCGTTTCCCACCTGATCGTCGCACCGGTGGTCGTCGGCGGCAGCGTGATCGCGGTGCTCAGCGTGCAATCCAGGGAATTGACCGAAGAAGATGTGCCAGCCGTGAGTGCATTCGCGCACCAGGTCGCCGCGGCCTGGCGCATGACGGAGCTGTACGAGCAGGCGCTGCTGGAAATCTCCGAGCGCAAGGCCGCCGAGGAACGCGTCCGCACCCAACTCGGCCGCCTCGCTTCCCTGCGCGTCATCGACACTTCCATCTCCGGCAGCGCGGACCTGCCCCAGACCCTCGACACCATCCTTGAGGAGGTCACGGAGCGGTCGCAGGTGGACGCCGCCGACCTGCTCCTGTTCGATCCGCACACCGAGACGCTCACCTATGCCGCCGGGCGCGGCTTTCGCGGCCGCGGCATCGAGGGGTCCCGCCTGCGGCTGGGTGAGTGCTACGCCGGGCGTGCTGTGCGCGAACGGCGGCTCGTGCACGTCACCAGCCTGCCCGAACGCGGCCGCACGTTCCTGCGCACCGGACTGCTGGCCGGCGAGGGCTTCATCGCCTACCATGCCGCGCCCCTGATCGCCAAGAACGACGTCGTCGGTGTGCTCGAGGTCTTCCACCGTGGACCGCGTGAAGACGACGAGGAGTGGCGCGCGTTCCTCGAGACCCTGGCTGGGCAAGCCGCCATCGCCGTGGAGAACGCCCGGCTCTTCGAGGGGTTGCAGCGCGCCAACACCGATCTGAAGAGCGCCTACGACGCGACCATCGAAGGCTGGTCGCGCGCCCTCGACCTGCGCGACAAGGAGACCGAGGGCCACAGCGAGCGCGTCACCGCGATGACCGTGCGCCTGGCGCGGGCGATGGGCCTCGGCGACGACGAGATCGCCCACGTGCGCCGCGGCGCGCTCCTGCACGACATCGGCAAGATGGGCGTGCCGGACAGCGTCCTGCTCAAGCCGGGCCCGCTGACGGAAGACGAATGGGCGTCCATGCGCCGGCATCCGCAATATGCCTTCGATCTGCTCTCGCCCATCGACTACCTGCGCCCGGCGCTTGACATCCCGCACCGCCACCACGAGAGGTGGGACGGCGTGGGCTACCCAAGCGGGCTGAAGGGTGAGGAGATCCCCCTGGCGGCGCGCCTCTTCGCCGTGGTGGACGTCTGGGACGCGCTGCGCTCCGACCGGCCCTACCGGCCGCGCTGGCCGGAAGAGAAGACGCTGGCGCACGTCCGCTCTGGCAGCGGCACTCACTTCGACCCGGCTGTGGTGGACGTGTTTCTCCGCACGATGAGCGCGGCGGCGGCCCAGGAGAGTACCGAGAGAGCGCCTGCGTGAAGGCGGGATCCTCCCTCCCGACGGCCTCGCGCTCGTCGCGCTGGCCGTGAGGGTGGAAGCTCGGTTTTCGCCCACGGCGGACGCGGCGGCGCGCGGCTCCACGAGCCGCCCGCGAGCGGGCGTGCCTCCGGGCCGCTTTCTTGCCTGCCTGCGCCCCGGTGTGGAACAATGCAGTCGCACGCGTACCCGCTGCGCGTCTGCAGCCGGTTCCATCTCACACCGTCCGGACCTTCCCACGGCGGCGCCGTCCCGGGGACGGGGCGTGTCGCGGCCATCGCAGCCACAGGCAGGTGCCCACATGACCAGCGATCTTTCCAGCTTCGTCATCGCCCGAGCCAGGCAAGCCGAGCCGGCGGTGCGCATCGACGACACCACGCTGCGCGACGGGGAACAGACCGCCGGCGTGGTGTTCTCCAACCACGAGAAGATCCGCATCGCCAAACTGCTCGACGAGGTGGGTGTCCATCAGATCGAG
>JBAZPK010000162.1:0-5620 GCA_041648235.1 Thermoleophilia bacterium | reverse complement strand
GTGCGCGAAGCCTCCCGACAGGCTATCCTGAGGACCCGGCGGCCGCAGCGCCGGCTGGGGCGGAGGCCCGGGGCGGGCGCTGCCAGGAGTGAGTGGCGCCGCAGGCCGCACGACAAGGAGGTGCCACCGTGGCCAGGACGCTCATCGATCAGCTCGCCGCGGTGCCCATGGTCGGGGTGGATGCCCGCTCCTATTCTGTGGCTCCTGACGGCACGATCGCCGTCCAGTGGTACCGCGACGGCGACTGGCAGATCTACCTGCTCGACCCTGAAGGCGGCCGGCCGCGGCGGATCGGCGACCTCGACGACCCGTGCTGGTGCCCACAGTTCTCGGCGGACGGCCGCTCGCTGTATTTCGCCAGGGACGACGGCGGCTCCGAGCGCTTCGATTTCTACCGCTACGACCTCGCCACCGGGAATCTCGAGAACCTGCTCCCCGACACGCCCGGCTTCTCGCCGCTTCCGGACCTCGCCCTCTCTCCGGACGGCACCCGCATCGCCATGACCGCGTCCCGCGACCACGGCTACTCCGTGGCCGTCATGCCGGCGGCCGTCTCGCCGCGCGGCGAGGCCATCCGGCACATCTCCGACCACGCGTACACGGAGAGCTCGCCGCGCTGGTCGCCGGATGGCGCATGGCTGGCGATCGCCTGCGGCACCCGCGGCCAGGACACCGCCGTGTACGTCATCGACGCTGAGAGCGGCGAGCAGGCCGTCATCGGTGGAGACGACCGCTTCTTCGCCGGCCAGCCCGCCTGGTCGCCGGACGGCCAGGCGATCGCCTTCGCCGGCGGGCCCGGCGACCACCCCGGCATCGGGGTGTACGACGTGCCCAGCGGCACGATCACGTGGGCCTGGCGGGGCCCACTCGACGCCCACCATCCGGCGTGGGCGCCGGACGGCGCCGGCCTCGCCTTCCTCGCCGACTGCGAGGCGGAGACCGGGCTCTTCCACCTCGACCTGCGCAGCAGCGCCGTCACTGAGCTGAGCATCGGGCCGGGCAATCACTACGAGCCCGGGTTCACGGCCGACGGCGCCGCCCTCCTCTGCGTGCTGAGCGGCCCCGGGCAGCCCCCGGGGCTGTACCGCGTGGAGCTCGCCGACGGCGACGCCACGCGCCTCACCGACTCCTTGCCGGCCGCGCTTGCCGGGCACCCGTTCACCAGCGGCTCCGCGGTGCGCTTCACGAGCTGGGACCACCTCGCCGACGTGCCCGGCCTGCTCGTCGAGCCGGACGAACGGTGTGGCGCCGGCGTGGTGATGATCCACGGCGGGCCCACCTGGCACCACTCCAATGAGTGGGATGCGCTGCGCCAGGCCTTCGTCGCCGCCGGCCTCACCGTGATCCACCCTAACTACCGCGGCAGTGACGGCTACGGCCGGCGCTGGCAGCTGGCCAACCGCTGGCTGCCGGGCCAGGGCGAGGCGCTCGACGTCGCGGCGGCGCACGAGTTCCTGGTGTCGCTCGGCTGCGATCCTTCGCGCATCGCGGTCACCGGCCGCAGCCACGGCGGCTACCTCACGATGCAGATGCTCACCCAGTTCCCGGAGCTCTGGGCCTGCGGCGTCGCCGGCGTACCGTTCTTCGACCACATCGACGCCCAGCTCGACCCCGACATCCGCGACGACCTCGTGTGGTGGGACCGTCAGAACGTGGGTGACATCGTCGAGGACCGGACGCGGCTCCAGTACTACTCGCCGATCAACCACCTCGAGGCGATCCGCGCCCCGCTCCTCCTCCTCGGCGGCGAGCGCGACCCGCGCTGCCCGCCGCGGCAGATCCGTGAGGTCGCCGGGACGCTGCGTGCCCGCGGCAACGTCTGCGAGCTCGTCATCTACAGCGATGAGGGGCACGAGATCAGCGGCCTCCGGAACCGCGTGGATTACGACCGGCGGACCGTGGAGTTCATCCTCGAGCACACCGGCGCCACGGCCTGACGCGGCTCGCGCCGACGCGCGCCGGCAACGGTTTGCCGCTCCCGTCAGCGGGTAGGGCATTGGAGTGCACCACTGCACTCAACCCTATCCGCTCCGGGACGGAGGTCCTGTGATGAGCCGACAAGACATCGAGAAAGACATCGTCGCGACGCTGGGTCAGGTCCCTGGATTCTTCACGACGATGCCCGACAACACGCTCGAGCGCGAGTGGGCCGCTTTCAAGGAGTTCCAGCTCGGCGACACCGCTCTCACCGCCCGCGAGAAGCAACTGATCGGCTACGCCGTCGCGGCGGCGATCCACTGCCCCTACTGCACCTATTTCCACCGCGGGGCGACGCAGATGATGGGCACGACCGACGTGCAGCTCGAGGAGGCCGCGCGGATGGCCGCCGACACGGCCAAGTACAGCACCTACATCCACGCGCAGAGCACCGATCTCGAAGAGTTCAAGCAGATGTCGGACGAGATCGGCGAGTACGTCACGAAGGCCGCCGAAGAGGCGGCCCGCAAGGCCGCCTGAACGTCGCACCACGCGCAGGCAACGGCCGGCGGCGGGCGGGGGCGCAGCACCTTCGTCCGCCGTCGGCGCGCCGCGTCCGGGGACCCCATCTGCGATAGACTGAGGCTCGTCCCCCGCACATCCTCTCCGGGCAGGTGAGCCGATGAACGTCCGCGTCTATGTCACGCCGAAGCAGGGCATCCTCGACCCTCAGGGCGCTACCGTGGAGCGCGCGCTCCCGGCCCTGGGCTTCGAGGGCGTGAGCGAGGTGCGCATCGGCAAGTTCATCGAGCTCAAGCTCGCCCCTCAGGCCGGCGCCACGGCCGAGCTGGCGCGCGCCGAGGTCGACGCCATGTGCCGCAAGCTGCTCGCCAACCCGATCATCGAGGACTTCACCTTCGAGATCGACGAGGGGTGAGGCACGGAATGCAGGCCGACCCTCGCCCCGTCCGCCTCGGCGTCGCCGTCTTCCCCGGCATCAACACCGAGCGCGACACGCACCACGCCGTCACCACCTTCGCCGGCGCCGAGCCGGTCTACCTCTGGCACAAGGACACCGACCTGCAGGGCGTGGACGGCATCCTCATCCCCGGCGGCTTCAGCTACGGCGACTACCTGCGCTGCGGCGCCATCGCCCGTTTCAGCCCCATCATGAGGTCCATCGCCGATTTCGCCGCCGAGGGCGGCCTGGTGATGGGCATCTGCAACGGCTTCCAGATCCTGATCGAGGCCGGGCTCCTGCCCGGAGCGCTGCTGCGCAACACCGGCCTCAAGTTCGTCTGCCGCTACGTCGACGTGCGCGTCGAGACCACTGCCACGCCCTTCACCCGCACCTGTGCGCCCGGCGAGCTGCTGCGCATCGTCGTCAAGCACAACGAGGGCAACTACACGGTCGACCCGGAGACGCTCGTCAGGATGAAGGCCAACGCCCAGATCGTGCTGCGCTACGCCGACGCCACCGGCGCCGCCACCGCGGCCGCCAACCCCAACGGCTCGCTCGAGAACATCGCGGGCGTGTGCAACGAGGCGCGCAACGTGTTCGGCATGATGCCGCACCCGGAGAACTCGGTGGAGGCGGCGCTGGCCGGCGGAGCCGACGGGCGCCGCTTCTTCCAGTCCCTGATCGACACCCTGGCGCCGCGGGAGGTGGCGGTATGAGCGCCCCAGCCGGCGCGAGCCGGGGCGCCACCGTGGAGGCCGCCGTCAAGCTTGGCCTCACGCCCGAGGAGTACGCGCACATCCGCGAGATCCAGGGAGGCGAGCCCACGTATGTGGAGCTCGCCATCTACTCGCTGATGTGGAGCGAGCACTGCAGCTACAAGCACTCGCGGCCCATCCTCGGCCGCTTCCCGACCAGCGGGCCGCGCATCCTCCAGGGCCCCGGCGAGAACGCCGGCATCGTCGACGTCGGTGACGGCTGGGCCGTGGCCATGAAGGTCGAGAGCCACAACCACCCGAGCGCCGTGGAGCCCTTCCAGGGGGCGGCCACGGGCGTCGGCGGCATCGTCCGCGACATCTTCACCATGGGCGCCCGGCCTTGCGTGAGCATGGACTCGCTGCGCTTCGGCGAGCTCACCGAGCCGCGCCAGCGCTTCCTGCTCGACGGGGTCGTGGGCGGCATCGCCCACTACGGCAACTGCCTCGGCATCCCCACCATCGGCGGCGAGATCTACTTCGAGCCCAGCTACGAGGGCAACTGCCTCGTCAACGCCATGGCCGCCGGCATGATCCGCACCGACGGCATCGTACGCGCCATCGCCAGCGGCGTCGGCAACCATGTGGTGCTCATCGGCTCGAAGACCGGCCGCGACGGCATCGGCGGCGCCAGCGTGCTCGCCAGCCAGGAGTTCGACGAGACGCTCGAGGAGAAGCGCCCCAGCGTCCAGGTCGGCGACCCGTTCATGGAGAAGAAGCTCATCGAGGCCTGCCTCGAGCTCATCCATCGCAAGCTCGTCGTGAGCATGCAGGACCTCGGCGCCGCCGGCCTCACCAGCTCGAGCAGCGAGATGTCGAGCAAGGGGTTCGTCGGGCTCGACATCCATGCCGACCGGGTGCCGCTGCGCGAAGCCGACATGGAGCCCTGGGAGATCATGATCAGCGAGAGCCAGGAGCGCATGCTCGCGATCGTCACCGACGGGCAGATCGCCGACGTGCGCGAGGTCTGCGAGCGCTGGGACCTCGACTGCACGGTCATCGGCGAGGTCACCGACAGCAAGATGCTGCGCATCTACTGGCACGGCGAGCGGGTGGCCGACATCCCGGCCCGGCGCCTGGCGGACGAGAGCCCCGTGATCCGCACGCCGTCCGTGAAGCCGGGCTACATCGTCGACGAACCGGTCGCCGTGGACGAGGCCGCCTACCCGCAGCCCGCGGACCTCGGCGCGGTGCTCGCGGAGCTGCTCGCCGCGCCGAACATCGCGAGCAAGCGCTGGGCCTACGAGCAGTACGACTACATCGTGCAGGCCAACACCGTGCAGATCCCGGGCAGCGACGCCGCCGTGCTGCGCATCAAGGGCACGCCGCGCGGCATCGCCTTCAGTAACGACTGCAACGGCCGCCACTGCTACCTCGACCCCTATCGGGGCGCCAAGGCGGCCGTCGCCGAGGCGGCCCGCAACCTGGCCTGCGCCGGCGCCCTGCCGGTCGCGGTCACCGACTGCCTCAACTTCGGCAACCCCGAGAAGGGCGAGATCTACTGGCAGTTCGAGCAGGCCGTGGAGGGCATCTCCCAGGCCTGCGAGGCCCTCGACACGCCCGTGGTGAGCGGCAACGTGAGCTTCTACAACGAGAGCTTCGGCCAGGCGATCTACCCGACGCCGATGATCGGCATGCTGGGCGTCTACGACGACGTGAGCGTCCACATCGACGGCGCGTTCAAGCACGAGGGCGACGTGATCGTCGTCCTCGGCCCCGAGGCGGCCTGGATGGACGGCTCCGAGTACCAGAAGGTGCGCTTCGGCAAGGTCGAGGGGCGCGTGCCGGACGTGGACCTGCCGCTCGAGGTCGAGCTGCAGGCCAGGCTACGCGCGGCCATCGAGGCCCGGCTGCTGAAGAGCGCCCACGACTGCGCCGAGGGCGGTTTCGCGGTGGCGCTCGCCGAGTGCTGCATCGCCAGCGGCGCCGCCGGCGGCGGCCTCTGGGCCGACCCCGAGGCGGCGGAGCGGCTCGCCGGCCGCCCGGGCCG
>JBAZPK010000161.1:0-5654 GCA_041648235.1 Thermoleophilia bacterium | reverse complement strand
GCAACCGGCATCCAGGCGCGCGAAGCTCCGGGCCGCCGGTGATAGCATCGGCTGATGCAGCGCCTCCGCCTCGCCCGGCTCTCCGCCCGCCTGCGTAGCCTGGACCCGAACGTCCGCAATCTGGGCCTCGTCAGCTTCTTCGCCGACCTGAGCTCCGAGATCGTCTACCCGCTGTTCCCGCTGTTCGTGACCACGGTGCTCGGCGCCCCGGTGGCGGTGCTCGGCCTCATCGAGGGCGTCGCCGAAGCCACGGCCAGCATCACCAAGTACCCGTTCGGGCAGGCCGCCGACTACACGGGCCGGCACCGGCCCTTCGTGCTCGGCGGCTACGGCCTCGCGGCGGCCGGCAAGCTCGTCATCGCCCTCGCCGTCGGCTGGCCCCTGGCGCTCGCCGGCCGCTTCGTCGACCGCTTCGGCAAGGGCATGCGCACCGCCTCGCGCGACGACCTCATCGCCGCCGCCACCGGCCCCGAGCAGCAGGGCCTGGCCTTCGGCCTGCACCGGACGATGGACACCCTCGGGGCGGTGCTGGGGCCTCTCGTGGCCCTGGCGCTCGTGCAGGCACACGTCCCGCTCCGCTGGATCTTCGCCCTCGCCGCGATCCCCGGCGCGGCCAGCGTGCTCGTCATCCTGCGCCTGGTCAAGGAGCACCGGGCGGCCCCGCGCCGCAGCGCCTTCCGCCTCTCCCTGCCGGCCTCGCCGGCCTTCCGCTGGCTGCTGGCCGGCTCGCTCGTGTTCGCGGTGGGCAACTCCAGCGACATGTTCATCCTGCTGCGGGCCCAGGACGCGGGCATGGGCACGGCAGCCGTCATCCTGCTGTACGTGCTCTACAACCTGACGTATTCGGCCGCCTCGCTGCCGCTCGGCAGCCTCAGTGACCACGTCGGCCAGTTCCCGCTCGTGCTCAGCGGCTACGCCCTGTTCGCGGCGGTCTACCTGGGCTTCGCGGCGGCGGGCTCGGGCTGGTCGCTGGTCGCCCTCTTCGCCGCCTACGGCCTCTACATCGCCGCCACCGAAGGCACGAGCAAGGCGCTCATCGGGCGCGCCATCCCTGCGGGCGAGCGCGCCTCCGCTCTGGGCCTCTACTACACCGCCACCGGCCTCGCGAGCTTTGCCGCCAGCACCGTGGGCGGCGCCCTTTGGAGCGCGGTCGGGCCCTGGGCGACGTTCGTCTACGGGGCGGCCGCGGCCCTCGCCGCGGCCGCCCTCATGGCGCTCGGCCACACCAGCGTGCGCCGGGCCCTCGCCGGCTGAGGAGCCGCCATACTCCAGAAGCGCTCGCCCGCGTCACGCCAAAAAGCTCGGCTTGTGAAATACAAGACTAGGCTTGCCCTCAATGCGTCGGGCCTTTACACTAGGTTCAGGGCGTAAAGGCCCGAATACCTGAGCCAGACGATCTACGGGCGGCCAACGTGTCGCCCATCCGCATCCAGAAGGACTGAACGGCAGCCGCCCATGAGCTCCAGCTCCCGCACATTCAGCGCTGAGATCCTCGCCACAACCGGCATCAACGCCGCCACCTGCTACCAGTGCGGCAAGTGCTCTGCCGGGTGCCCCATGGCCTCCGAGAGCGACCTCCGCCCGCACAACATCATGCGTCTCGTCATCCAGGGTCGCCGCGAGCAAGCCTTGGCCGACGAGACGATTTGGCTGTGCCTCACGTGCGAGACCTGCTCGGCCCGCTGCCCGAACGGCTGCGACCCGGCACGCGTCATCGACGCCGTGCGCGAGCTCAGCCTCGAGGAGGGCTCGGCGACCCAGCCGCGCCGCATCGCCGCCTTCCATCGCGCCTTCCTCTCGCGTATCCGCGCCACCGGGCGGCTCCACGAGGTGGGTATGGTCGTCGACTACAAGCTCCGCAGCGGCGACTTCATGAGCGACGTCACCAACGCCCCCGCAATGCTCACGCGCGGCAAGCTCAGCCTGCGCGCCGAACGCATCGACGGGGTGGACGAGATGAAGCGTATGTTCGCCAAGTGTGGGGTGACCCTGTGACCGAGACGGCGACCCCCGCCCGGCCGTCCCCGGCCGGCGTCGCCTACTACCCCGGCTGCTCGCTGCACGGCACTTCACGGGAGTTCGACGAGAGCCTCCGCGCTGTGACGACGGCGCTCGGCATCGGCATCACCGAGATCCGCGACTGGTCGTGCTGCGGCGCGAGCAGCGGCCACACCACGAACCATCTGCTGGGCGTTGCCCTGCCGGCGCGAAACCTGGCGCTGGCGGAGGCACAGGGCTTCAGCAGCGTGCTGGCCCCCTGCGCCGCCTGCTACAACCGGCTCGCCGCCGCCCGTCTGGCGGTGGCCACCGAGGAGGGCCTCGCCGAGCGCCTGCCCGACATCCTCGGGCACCCCTTCGAGAACTCAGTCGAGGTCCACAACGCCGTCGAGCTGCTGCGCGACGCGGCGCCGCTCATCGAGGAGAAGGTCGCCGCGACGCTCACGCCCAACCCGCTCGAAGGCGTCAAGCTCGCCGCCTACTACGGCTGCCTGCTCGTGCGCCCGTTCGAGGTCTGCGGCTACGACGACCCCGAGCAGCCCACTTCCATGGATGAAGTCATCAACGCCTGCGGCGCCGACGATGTCGACTGGAACATGAAGGTCGAGTGCTGCGGCGGCGCCTTCAGCGTCTCGCGCACCGCCTCGGTGGTGCGCCTCGGGCGGGCGATCATCGACGACGCCCGCGCCCACGGCGCCGAGGCCATCGTCGTCGCCTGCCCGCTGTGCCACAGCAACCTCGACCTGCGCCAGAAGGCGATGGTCGAGCGCGGCGGCGAGCCTATGCCGATCCTCTTCATCACCCAGATGGTCGGCCTCGCCGTCGGCCTCTCGCCGGCTGTGCTCGGGCTGGAGCGCCACTTCGTTGACACCGAGCCTCTGCTCGAGCGCCTCACCAAGCAGGCCGTCGAGCGCGAGGCGGCGGAGAAGAGGGTCAAGGAAGAGGCCGCCGCCAAGGCCGCCGAGCGCGCCGCCAAGCAGAAGGCCGCCGCGGCCGAGGCGGGCGCCGGCGGCGCCCCGGGCGGTGAGGCTCAGTGAGCCGCGTCGGCGTCTTCGTCTGCCACTGCGGCGAGAACATCGCCCGCACGGTCGATTGCGCGGCGGTCGCCGAGACCCTCAAGGACCACCCCGGCGTCGCCTTCGCCACCGACTACAAGTACATGTGCTCCGACCCGGGGCAGACCCTGATCAAGAAGGCCATCGAGGAGCACAACCTCACCGGCGTCGTCGTCGCCGCCTGCTCGCCGCACATGCACGAGAAGACCTTCCGCCGCGCCTCCGACCAGGCCGGCCTCAACAAGTACATGTGCGAGATGGCCAACATCCGCGAGCATTGCAGCTGGATCCACGAGGACCGCGGCGAGGCCACCGCCAAGGCCATCGACATCGCCCGCACCATCGTCGAGAAGGTCAAGCACAACCAGCCGCTGGAGAGCATCCGCATCCCCGTCACCAAGCGCGCCCTGGTGATCGGCGCCGGCATCGCCGGCATCCAGGCGGCCCTCGACATCGCCGATGGCGGCCACCAGGTCATCCTGATCGAGAAGGACGCCTCCATCGGCGGCCACATGAGCCAGCTCAGCGAGACCTTCCCCACCCTCGACTGCTCGCAGTGCATCCTCACGCCGCGCATGGTGGAGGCGTACCAGCACCCCAACATCACCCTCCGCACCTGGAGCGAGGTCGAAAAGGTCAGCGGCTACATCGGCAACTTCACGGTCAAGATCCGCAAGAAGGCGCGGAGCGTCGACGAGGACCTCTGCAACGGCTGCGGTGACTGCTACGCGGCCTGCCCGGCGAAGAAGATCCCCAGCGAGTTCGAGGCCGGCCTCGGCAAGCGCACCGCCATCTCGGTGCCCTTCCCGCAGGCGGTGCCCAACATCCCGGTGCTCGACCGCGTCAATTGCACCCTCTTCAAAGGCCGCCGCAAGGGCCTCGCCAAAGACGCCTGCGGCAAGTGCAAAGAGGCCTGCCTCAAGGGCGCCATCGACTACGACACCGAGGATACCTTCATCGAGGAGGAGGTCGGCGCCATCGCGGTGGCCACCGGCTTCCAGCTCTACAGCATCGGGCGCGAGCAGCCGGAGGGCCTCAAGGGCTACGGCGAGTACGGCTACGGCGAGGTGCCGGACGTCATCGACGGCCTGCAGTTCGAGCGCCTGGCGTCGGCCTCGGGGCCGACCGCCGGCGCCATCCGCCGGCCGTCGGACGGCAAAGAGCCCAGGACGGTGGTCTTCGTCCACTGCGTGGGCTCCCGCGACCCGGACAAGGGCATTAAGTACTGCAGCAAGATCTGCTGCATGTACAACGCCAAGCACGCGATGCTCTACAAGCACAAGGTGCACGGTGGCCGCGCCGTGGCCTTCTACATGGACATCCGCGCTGCCGGCAAGGGCTACGACGAGTTCAGCCGGCGAGCGATCGAGGAGGACGGGGCCGAGTACATCAGGGGCCGCGTCAGCAAGATCTACCGCGACGGCGACATCGTCAAGGTGTGGGGCTACGACACCCTGAGCGGCGAGCAGGTGGTCATCGACGCCGACATGGTCGTGCTCGCCACAGCCATGCGCCCCCAGCCCGGCATCCAAGAGCTGGCGCAGATCCTGAGCGTCAGCTACGACGAGCACGGCTTCATCAACGAGGCGCACCCCAAGCTGCGCCCGGTGGAGACCAACACCGCCGGCGTCTTCGTGGCCGGCGCCTGCCAGGCGCCGCGCGACATCCCCGACAGCGTCGCCATGGCCAGCGCCGCGGCGGCCAAGGTCATGGGCCTGTTCAGCGCCGACGAGCTCGAGCGCGAGCCGGCCGTGGCCATCGTCGACGAGAGCACCTGCATCGGGTGCATGCGCTGTCAGTCCGCCTGTGCCTACGGCGCCATCGAGCAACGCGACATCTGTACGGTCGACGGCCACGTCTGCGGGCACGTCGCCTACGTCAATCCGGGCGTGTGCCAGGGCTGCGGCACCTGCCAGGCGGTGTGCCTCAGCAAGAGCGTGGAGCTGCAGACGTTCACCGACGAGCAGGTCTACAGCGAGATCAACGCCTTGAGCGCCTGGGAGTGAGATGACGGACTTCGAGCCGCGGATCACCGCCTTCGTCTGCAACTGGTGCACCTACACCGGCGCCGACCTTGCCGGTACGAGCCGCCTGCACATGGCGAGCAACGTGCGCATCATCCGGCTGCCGTGTACGGGGCGCATCGACCCACTGTTCATCGTCAAGGCGTTCGAGCGCGGCGCCGACGGCGTCATCGTCAGCGGCTGTCACCCCGCGGACTGCCACTACACGTCGGGCAACTACCACGCCCGGCGGCGCTTCGCCGTGTTCCACGACTTCATGGAGTTCCTGGGCGTCGACCCGCGGCGCATGACCTTCAGCTGGGTCTCGGCGAGCGAGGGCGCCAAATGGCGCGACGTCGTCAACGAGGCGGTCAGCAACGTCCGCGAGCTCGGGCCCTTCGACGCCTATCGGGCCCTGACGCCGGAAGAGCCGGCCGCGGAGCCAGACGATCCGTCCGCGGCGGCCACCACGGCACCGGCGGAGGTCAAGGCCTCATGAACGAGCTTCGCGAGCTGGCCCGCCAGCTCCTCACTGACGGCACGGTGCGCGTGATCATCGGCTGGGAGGATGCCCGCCGCGGCGCCCGCCCGGTCTTCG
>JBAZPK010000160.1:0-5672 GCA_041648235.1 Thermoleophilia bacterium | reverse complement strand
GCGCACCAGATGTTCGGGATCGCGCACGAAGTAGGCGGAGAGGTCGAAGCCGGTGCCCATCCACTTGTGGGGGTTGAGGACGAGCGAGTCGGCCTGCTCGATGCCCTCCCACATCCAGCGGTACTCAGGGCAGATCATCGCCGTGCCCGCCAGGGCGGCGTCGACGTGCAGCCAGAGGCCGTGCTGCCCGGCCAGCTCGGCCATCGCCCGCAGCGGGTCGAGGGCCGTGCTGCCCGTGGTGCCCACGGCGGCCACGAGCGCGCACGGCCGGCGGCCGGCGGCCAGGTCCTCGTCGATGGCCGCCGCCAGCAGGTCGGCACGCAGCGCGTGCCCGTCGTCGGTCGCGATGAGCCGCAGGCCGTCGGCGCCGAACCCGGCCAGCAGAGCCCCCTTGGGGACCGAGCTGTGCGCCTGGTCGGAGGCGTACACCACGAGCGGTGCAGCCTCGCCCTGCATACCGCCGCGGTTCTGGCTGAAGTCCGTGGTTCGCTCGCGGGCACAGAGCAGGGCGCAGAAAGTGGCCGTACTCGCCGTGTCGTGGATCACCCCGGTAAAGCTCGCCGGCAAGCCGAGCATCTGCCGCAGCCACTCCATGACGACGTCCTCGACCTCGGTCGCGGCGGGGCTGGTCTGCCAGCTCATGCCCTGGGCACCGAGCCCGGAAGCGACGATGTCGGCGAGCACCGACGTCAGATCGGTGTTACTTGGGAAGTAGGCGAACCACCCGGGATGCCCCCAATGGGTGATCCCCGGGAGGACGATGCGGTCCAGATCGGCGACGATCGCGGCGAGGCCTTCGCCCTGCCGCGGCGGCTCCGGCGGCAGTTGCGCGGCGATCTCGCCCGGCTGCACGCGGCTCATCACGGGGAGCTCGTCGATGCGCTCACGGTAGGCCGCGACCCACTCGATGAGCTCGTGGCCGAGGCGGCGGAACTCGGTGGGGTCCATCTGCAGTGCTCCCCTCGTGGTGTGCGGTGGGACGGGACGCCGCGGAGATCGCCGCAGCTTTCTTCGGATTCTACAGGGCCGGTAGCTCGCGGACGCCACTTGCCCCGCCGGGCCGCGCCGTGCAGGATGCCTGCAGCGTGTGCCGTCATGGACTTGAGCGAAGGAGCCGCCGTGCACATCGAGCCGTTCGCCGTGGAGCAGTGGATGAACGCCCACGAGACCACCGCCCGCTGGAACATCGCCGAGACCTGCGTGCACCCGCTGCGCGTCGACGAGCTGCTGCGCCTCGGCGGCGAGGCGGACGAGACGCTCAAGCGCCTCCTCGCCACCCGGCTCACCTACGGGCACATCACGGGCTCGCCGGAGCTCCGGGGAGCCATCGCCGCCCTCTACGGCGCAGCGGTCTCCGCCGCCGACGTGCTCGTCGCCGGCGGCGCCATCGCGGCCAACTTCCTCGTCCATTTCGCCCTCGTGGCGCCCGGCGACGGTGTGGTGTGCGTGACGCCGACCTACCAGCAGCTTCACTCGGTGCCGGAGGCGCTTGGGGCGCAGGTGCGGCTGCTGCCGCTGCGCCCCGAAGACGGCTACCTCGTCGACGTCGACGAGCTCCGCTCGCTGGTCGACGAGCGCACGCGGCTGATCGTCATCAACAACCCCAACAACCCGACCGGGTCGCTGATGGGCGAAGGGCGCCTGCGGGAGATCGTCGCCGTGGCGCGGTCCTGTGGAGCCTATCTGCACTGCGACGAGGTCTACCGCTACCTGGAGCACGAGACGGGGGCGACGGCGCCGTCGGTGGTCGACCTCTACGACCGGGGGATCAGCACCGGCAGCATGTCCAAGACCTTCTCTCTGGCCGGGTTGCGCACGGGCTGGGTGGTCGCACCGCCAGAGGTGCTGGAGCGCTGCCTCGAGGTGCGCGACTACACCACCATCAGCTGCGGCGTGCTGGACGACGCCCTGGCCGCCATGGCGCTGACCGCCCGCGAGGCGCTCCTGGCCCGGAGCCTCGCGATCGTGCGCGAGAACGTCGAGCTGCTCGACGCCTGGGTGCGGGCCGAGCCGCGGCTTCACTGCGTGCGGCCGCGCGCCGGCACCACGGCGCTGGTGCGCTACGACCAAGCGCTGCCGTCGGAGCAGCTCTGCCAAGGCCTCTTCGACTTCAACGGCGCCTTCGTCGTGCCCGGCGCCTGCTTCGGCCAGGAGGGCACCTTCCGCGTCGGCTACGCCTGCGCTCGCGAGGTGCTCGTGGGCGGGCTCGCGGCTGTCTCCGAGTATCTGCACACCCTGGAAGGTTGAGCACCGCGGCGGACACCAGCGCCCGGGGCCGCGGCATGAGCCGCGGCCTCATCGTGCTGTTTGCCGTCGCCACCGGCCAGGCCGTGGCCAGCAACTACCTGGCCCAGCCGCTGCTCGACGCCATCCGCCGCGAGTTCGCCGTGAGCAGTGGCGTCGCCGGCCTCATCGTCACCAGCGCGCAGGTGGGGTATGCGGCCGGCCTCATCCTGCTTCTGCCGCTGGGCGACCTCCTCGAGCGGCGGGGCCTCATCACGGCGCTGGCCGGCATCACGGCGGTGAGCCTCGCTGCGGCCGGTGCCGCCCCGTCGATCGGCCTGTTCATGGGCGCCGCGGGGCTCGTCGGCCTCACGTCGGTGATGGCACAGATCCTGGTGCCGTTCGCGGCCAGCCTGGCGCCGGCGGCGGAGCGTGGCCGCGTGGTGGGCACCGTCATGAGCGGCCTGCTGCTCGGCATCCTCCTGGCGCGCACCGCGGCCGGCCTCGTGGCCCAGATCGCCGGTTGGCGTGCCGTGTACTGGCTCGCCGCGGTGCTGATGCTGGGCATGACGTTCGTCCTCCACCGCACGCTGCCGATCTACCGCGAGCGCACGGCGCTGGACTACCCGCGCCTGCTGGGCTCGGTCTTCGTCATCGCGCGCGCGGAGCCGATCCTGCGCCGGCGGGCCGCGTTCGCGGTCACCTCGTTCGCGTCATTCAGCGTGCTTTGGACGTCGCTCGCCTTCATGCTGGCCCGCGAGCCCTACACCTACGGCGAGGGCACGATAGGGCTCTTCGGGCTCGTGGGGGCGGCCGGCGCGCTCACGGCGTCGCTCGCCGGCCGCTTCTCCGACCGCGGCTGGTCGAGGCGCCTCACCGGCGCCGCCGCGGTGATCCTCGTCGCCGCCTACCCGGTCGTCTGGCTGGGCGGCGCGTCGCTGGCCGCGCTCATCGCGGGGATCCTCATCCTCGACATCGGCGCCCAGACACTGCACATCACCAATCAGGGCGAGATCTACCGCCTGCGGCCGGAAGCTCGCAGCCGTGTCAACGCCTTCTACATGACCGCCTGCTTCATCGGCGCCGCCGGCGGCTCGGCCGCCTCCGCCTTTGTCTACGGCGCCCGCGGCTGGGCCGGCGTCTGCGTCCTCGGCACGCTCGTCGGCCTTGCCGCGCTCGCCCTCTGGATCGTGGAGCTGCGCCGAGGCCCCGTGGTAGCGTAACGACTGTCCCGACCGTCGGCGACGGCGACGCTCTGCGCACCGCCGAGCCGGCAGCGCCAGCGAAGGAGAGCAGCCCCATGAGGTTCGTCGACGCCCATCTGCACACCGACATGATCGAGGACGTCCAGCTTCAGAAGCTGGTGATGATGGGCATGGAGGCGGCGGTGATCCCCAGCCCGCACATGTTCCTCGGCAGCCGCGACGCCGACGCCGTGCTGCAGCTATGGGAGCGCTTCCTCACGCTCGAGGTGAACACCGCGACGACGCTCGGCTTCGAAGCCTTCGCCTCGCTCTCGGTACCCTTCTTCGGCGTCGCCCCCAAGGACGCCGAGGCATGCCTCGCCCGGCTGCCCGAGTTCCTGGCCCACGAGCGCGTGGTCGCCATGGGCGAGATCGGCATGGACTGCGGCACGGAGTTCGAGCGCGACCTCTTCCGCGAGCATCTGCGCCTCGCAAGGGCGCACGGCCTGCCCGTGATCCTGCACACACCGATCCGCATGGCCCCGCAGGGCCCGACGATCACGCCGCAGGTCCTCGAGATCATCCGCGAGGAGGGCTTCCCCGTGGAGCGCTGCGTCTTCGACCATGCCGGCGAGGAGACGATGGCCTTCCGCATGGCCACCGGCGGCATGGTCGGCCTCTCCATCTGCTGGGACAAGATGCCGCCCGAGGTCGCCGCGCGCTACGTCATCGAGCACCCCGACGAGCGCGGCCGCCTCATCATCAACTCCGAGCTCGCGGGGCAGGGCAACGACTACTTCATGGTGCCACGGGTGATGCTGGCGATGCGGCTGATGGGCCTCGACAAAGCGACCATCGACCGCGTCTGTTACCAGACGCCCAAGGACTTCTTCCGCCTGCCGATCGCCTGAGCGGCCGGCGCCGAGCCGCGGCGGCGCCATTGCCCCCGGTGCGCCGCCGCCATACCATCGTGGCGGTACATACCGCGCCGGGGAGGGCCGCATGGGACTGATCGAGTTCGAGCGCAGCGTCGAGAAGGCGGCCTTCTTCAGTCCTCTGGCGGGGATGGAGCTCGCCGAGCAGACGATCGAGGTGCGCCGCGACCCGCTCACCGGCATGACCGCCGTCTCCTCCTCGGAGCTCGTCGCCAAGGAGGAGATGTTCTACGGCGTCACCGACTGGGAGTACGCCGAGGCCCTCGCGCGACGAACCCGCGAGGGCTGCTTCTTCTGCCCCGAGAGGGTCCTGGAGACCACGCCGCGGTACCCGGAGGGCGTGGTCGAGGGCGGGCGCCTGCGGCGCGGACGCGCCCTCGTCTTCCCCAACCTGTTCCCGCTCGCGGCGCTGCACGCCGTGGTCACCTACCCGGACGAGCACTTCCTGCGGCCGGCTCAGTTCACGGCCGCCCTGCTCGAGGAGGGGCTCGGCGCGGCGGTCGACTTCGCCGCCCGCGCCGAGCGTGCCTACCCCCGTCTCGAGCACCTGGAGCTGTGCTGCAACCACATGCTGCCCGCCGGCGCGAGCCTCGCGCATCCGCACTTCCAGCTGTTCGGCGGGCCGGCGGTGCCGTGGCTCGTGCGCTTCGCATGGGAGCGCGCCGCGGCCTTCCACGCCGCCCACGGCGCGCCGTACTGGCGGGCGCTGGCCGACGAGGAGCGCGACCGCGGCGAGCGTTTCATCGCCGCCCGCGCCGGCTGCACATGGCTGGCGCCTTACGCGCCCGCCGGCGGCCGTGAGGTGATCGCCGTGCTCCCCGGCTTCCGGCGCGTCGCGGAGCTGGGCGGCGAGCAGGTGGCGGCCCTCGCGGCCGGCCTCAGCGCCGTGCTGGCCTGGTACGAGGCCGAGGGCCTCTCGGCGTTCAACTTCACGCTCGGCGGCGGGCCGCTCGACGACGCCGGCGTCGGGCACGCCGTGACGCTGCGGATCATCGCGCGTTCCGCCTTCAAGCAGGACTACCGCACCGACGACTACTTCCTGCAGAAGCAGCTCGGCGGCGAGCTCATCTTCATCACGCCCGAGGAGCTCGCCGCCACCCTGCGGCCAGTCATCGCGGCGCCCTGAGGGCGCCCGGCGCCCGTTAGCGCCGCCGCGGGGGCGTGCACTAGCATGGCGCGAACCGATGCCGCACTCCGCCCCCGCCACTCGACCCGTAAAGCTGCCGACGCCCGGCCGCGGCGCCATGGCCCTCGCCGTGCTGGCGCTGATCTGGGGCTACAACTGGGTGGTCATGAAGGTCGCCCTCCGGTACTCGGACCCCTTCACGTT
>JBAZPK010000159.1:0-5707 GCA_041648235.1 Thermoleophilia bacterium | reverse complement strand
ATGCGCGCCTCGCTGGCGAGGATCTTCGCCCTCTCGGAGGTCCGTTGCGCGACGAGCCTGGCGGCGACCCGCTCGTCGGCGCGCAGCTCGAGGCGGCGGTCCTTGATGTCCTGCTCGTAAGCGGCGATCGAGTGCACGAGGTCCACGTCGCCGTCCCCGAGCCGCCGCAGGAGGTCGATCTGGGTCACGAGGTCGTCGAAACTGCGAGCCCCGAAGACGACGTCGGCAAACCCCGTCTGCGGGGCCTTGTAGATGCTCTGGGCGCGCGCCGTCAGCTGCCGGTTGGCGCGCTCGAGGTTGAGCTCCGCGGCCGTCAGGAGGCGCCGGTTCTCCGCGATCTTGCCCTTGGTGGTCTCGAGCCTGGCGAGCGCCTGGTTGTAGCGCTCCACGGCCATCTCGACCTGCATGCCCAGCGTCGTGAGGCGGGCCTCCACGGCCCGCAGCCGGGCCTTCTTGGCCGAGACGGGAGAGGCGCCGGCGGGCACCGAGCTGCCCAAGGCGAGCAGGAGCACCCCGGCGAGCAGGCAGAGCTTCGTGGCACGGCGACGGAGGTTCACGTTAGCGGCTCCTTCCGGTTTCGTGGTGGCCGGGCCGAGCCGTTGCCCGGCCTCAAGCCCTGTGCCCCATCGGCTGCGCGAACATGTAGACGTTGGCCGCTACCAGCAGCGCGACGAACAGGAGCTGCGGCACGAGAGCACGCCAGCCTGCGGTACCTTTCGCCGAGTGGGCGATACGGTAGGCGGCGTACACGCTCGCGGCGATGCCGGCGCCGAGCATGAGGTACTGCAGGACCTCGATCGTCGCCGTGTTGAGCAGCGCCGTGCTGCCCTCCCAGGCGCCGCCCAGCCAGAGCACGAACGAGCGCGGCACCGCCAGGCCCTCCCCCAGGAGGTGGAAGAGGTTGTGCGCCATGTGCGCGGCCAGGTCCAGGGGGATGAGGGCGTAGCCGAAGATCGTGAAATCGCGCAGCAGGGAGCCGCCGCTCAGCCGTGAAGAGGCAGCGCTGGCCGCCGCCAGGAGCAGGATCGGGGCGACCATCGCGGCGAGGAAGACGACCGTGAAGTTCACGTCCGTGTTGCTCGTCCCGGTGACGCCGGCCACTTGACTGAGGATCGTCGGGTAGATGCCGAGCATGGTGAGGTTCTGCACGATCACGACCCCGACCAGCACGACGGCCAGGAAGGCGACGTCGAGCCGCGGCTTGCGGACCTTCCAGAACTCCAGGGTCGGCTTGCGGAGCTCGAGCCGCAGCGAGCCGTGCGGGCATGACTTGACGCAGTTGCCGCACAGGTTGCAGTCGCGGTTCGAGTCCATCGTGCGGGGCACTTCATAGAGGGGGCAAGCGGCGGCGCGCGGCGAGCCGTTGGCGCACCACAGATCCTTGCAGCCGACCTTCTTGCAGTTGTCCTGGTTGGCGCGCAGGGCGAGGGACGAGGTCATCGAGTAGTTGCCGCTCAGGCCGCCGAGGAAGCAGAGGTGGCTGCAGAAGGCGCGGCGCTCGAAGAAGAGGCTCGTGACGATGGCGCCGCCGAGGATCGCGAGGAGCAGGTAGCCGGTGCCCCGCGGCGACTCGACGATGCCGAACACGTGGTCGGCCCAGGTGATCGCCAGGAAGGTCAGGTCGATGATCCAGATGCCGTAGCGCTTCAGGAAGCGGGGCGCCTTGAGGTCCACGCCGGTGAGGCGCTGGAACCACTCACCCACTACCGGGTACGGGCACACCGCGCACCAGAAGCGCGCGAACAGGAAGTACGAGAGCGGCAGCAGCGGCCACCAGAGGATCCAGACGATCGTCGAGCCGAAGTTGTCCTCGACTACAGTCGGCCCGAAGAGGGTGGCCAGCATGACCGCCCCGAAGACGATGAGACCGAGCGCCTGGAAGACGCCGGGGTACCAGCGGCTGTGGAAGACGCGTCGCACAGACGAAATGTGGAGCAGGTTCGGCTCGGGTCCGGACGGCGGCAATTGCGCCGAAGGGGCGGCGAGCGCCGCCTCGAGCTCGTCGATCACGTCGGGCGGTGCCGCTGTGGCGCTCTCGGCGACGGCGGACGCGCGCTTAGACATCCTTGACTCCCGCCAGGGCGAGCTCGCCGGTCAGGATCCGCCGGCGCAGGTGGCGCTTGGTGGCCCGCGCGGCGAGCGTGCTCCCCGCGATCAGAGCGATGAAGCCGCCGATCACCAGCCAGTTGACCGCGTCTCCGGCTCCGCCGCCCATCCCGCCGTGAGCGTCGGCGGCGGCCTCGGCCTCATGGCCGTCGGCCGCTTGGGCGGGCTCGCCCGTCATGCCCTGCATCTCCTCGTCAGTCATGCCCGGCATCCCAGACATGTCGCCGCTTTCGGCCAACGCGGAGCCGGCGAGCAGGGCGGCGAGGATCAGCAGCACGCCGAGGGCGACGGGCAGGAAGGTGAACGGGCTTCGTTTGGGGTGTGTCGTCATAGAGCGGCGTCCTCCTCATCGGTGCGCAGGCATCGGGCCTGCGGCGTGGGGCGGGATGCTAGACGACCGATGTGAAGCGCCCGTGAAGACGCCGCCGGCGATGGCTGCGCTCAGGGGGCGGCGGCCGGTGCGACCGGTGCGGCCGCGGCCGCCAGCGCGCCTTCGAGGTCGGCGAGCAGGTCGGCCGCATCTTCCAACCCGACCGAGAGCCGGAGCGTCCCCGGGGCGATGCCGCGGCGGCGGCGCTCCGCGTCCGGGATCGCGGCGTGCGTCATGGTCGCGGGGTGGCAGACGAGCGACTCCACCCCGCCGAGGCTCTCGGCGAAGGAGAAGAGCCGCAGGGCGCGGACGAAGCGGCCGGCCGCGGCCCGCCCACCCGGCAGGCGAAAGGTCACCATGCCGCCGAAGCCGCTCATCTGGCGCTCGGCGAGCTCCCGCTGCGGGTAGCTCGCCAAGCTCGGATGGACGACGTCACGGGCGCGGGGGTGCCGGCTGAGGAAGGCGGCGACCGCGGCCCCGTTCCGGGCGTGCCGCTCCATGCGCACCGCGAGCGTCTTGAGGCCACGGAGGACCAGCCAGGCGTCGAAGGGGCCGGGCACGCCGCCGGCGCTGTTCTGGTAAGCCTTGAGCCGCTCGTGCACGTCCGCGTCGCCGGTGATCACCGCCCCGCCGACGACATCGGAGTGCCCGCCGAGGTACTTGGTCGTGCTGTGGACGACGAGATCAGCACCGAGCGCCAGCGGCTGCTGGAACGCCGGCGTGGCGAAGGTGTTATCGACGGCGAGGCGCGCGCCCACGGCGCGCGCCTCTCCCGCCACGGCGGCGATGTCGGCGAGACGCAGCAGCGGGTTGGACGGGGTCTCGAGCCAGAAGAGCCGGGTCGTGGGGCGCGCCGCGCGGCCGAAGGCGGCGGCGGCGCGCTGATCCACGTACGTGAACTCCACGCCGAGCGGCCGCCAGACGGTCTCGAAGAGCCGGTAGGTGCCACCGTACAGGTCGTCGCCGGCCACCACGTGGTCGCCGGGGCGCAGCAGCGAGAGGACTGCGGCGGTCGCGGCGCAGCCGGAGGCGAAGGCCAGCCCGTGGGCGCCGCCCTCGAGCGAGGCCAGGCAGGCCTCGAGGGCGGCCCGGGTGGGGTTGCCGGTGCGCGAGTACTCGTACCCCAGGTGGCTCTCGAGGCCCTGCTGGGTGTAGGTCGAGGTCTGGTAGATGGGGGTGATCGTCGCGCCGGTCGCCGGGTCAGCCCCCTGGCCGGCGTGGATGGCACGGGTGGCGAGGCCGTCGCTCATGGCGCCACCAGAACGTCGTCGCGGGCCGCCGTCCAGTAGTCGAGCAGGTCGTACCGGGTCAGAAGACCGACCGGCGTGCCGGCGTGGGCCACGAGCACGCCGCCGTGGCCGCCGAGCAGCAGGCGGTACGGCTCGCTGATGTCGGTGGCCTCGTCGATCTGCGGCGGCGGCGAGCCCATCACGTCGGCGACGGAGGTGGCGCGCGGGTCCACCCCGTCGTGCAGCGCCTTGGCCAGCGCCGCCTCGTTCACGTTGCCGACCACCTCCCCGCCGTCGATCACCGGAAGCTGCGAGATGTCGTAGAGCTCCAGGGCGCGCACGGCGTCGATCACGAGGGCCGCCGAGCCGACGGAGATGAGCGGGTCGGTGCGCCGCTTGGCGTGCAGCACGTCGCCGGCCGAGATGCGCGGCCGATCCGCCTGCGCGAGCCCGTGCTCCTCGAGCCAGCGGTCGGAGTAGAACGTGCTCAGGTAGTTCCGGCCCGTGTCGGGCAGCGCCGCGACGATCACCGCGCCGGCGGGCAGGCGGCGCGCGTACTTGAGCGCCGCGGCCACCGCCGTGCCCGACGACCCGCCCACCAGAAGCCCCTCCTCGCGCGCCAGCCGCCGGGCCATGGCGAAGGACTCGGCGTCGCTGACGCGCACGAACTCGTCGACGACCTGCCGGTCGAAGGTGGCCGGCACGTAGTCCTCGCCGATGCCTTCCACGAGGTACGCCCGCGGTGAATCCCCGGAGAGGATCGAGCCCTGGGGGTCGGCGCACACCACCGTCACCTCCGGTTTGCGCTCCTTGAGGTACCGGCCCACACCGGAGATGGTGCCTCCCGTGCCGACGCCGGCGACGAAGGCGTCGATGCGGCCCTCCGTGTCCCGCCAGATCTCCGGACCGGTGGTGAGGTAGTGCGCCTCCGGGTTGCGCTGATTGCCGAACTGCCCGGGGCGGAAGGCGCCGCTGATCTCCCGCGCCAGGCGATCGGCGACGCCGTTGTAGCTCTCGGGTGAGTCCGGGGCCACCGACGACGGGGTGAGGACGATCTCGGCACCGTACGCCTGCAGCAGAGCCACCTTCTCCTGGCTCATCTTGTCCGGGAGCACGAAGATGCAGTGGTAGCCTTTGACCGCGGCCGCCAGGGCGAGGCCGACCCCGGTGTTGCCGGCCGTCGCCTCGATGATCGTCCCGCCCGGCTTGAGGAGGCCGTGGGCTTCGGCGTCGGCGATCATGGCCACGCCGATGCGGTCCTTGATGCTGCCGCCCGGGTTGACCGCTTCGAACTTGCCGAGCAGGGTCACGGGCAGGCCGTCGGTGACCCGGTTGAGGCGCACGAGCGGCGTCTGGCCGATCGTCTCGAGGACGGACTGGTGGTACTTCATGGGGCTGCGACCTCCACTCACGCTGCTAAAGTGGACTAAGTACATCCACTTTGCTGAGAATCAACCTAGCACCGGGCTCCGAGGCCGTCAACACGGGCCGTCCGCCGGGCCGCGGCCGCAGCCCGGCGGACGGCTTTCAGAGCGTCTTGAGGATCTCGGCCGCCTTCTTGCCCGCCGCCGCGGCCGGGTCGATGGCGACGGCCTTCTCGAGCTCCGCCCGCGCCTGCGCCAGGAGCTTGGTCGCCTTGGCGCTCTGTCCGTTCTGCTGCGCGTCCTGGGAGGCCGCCTGCAGGTAGATGCCCTTGTTCAGCCGGCCGCTCTGGAAGTCGGGCGTCTTGGCGAGGACGGCATCGACCTGCTTCAGCGCGGCGGCGGTGTCGCCGGAGTAATAGAGAGACGTGGCGAGGTCGGTGCCGACGTTGGGGTCGCCCGGCTGCTTGGCCCAGGCGGCTTCGTACACGGTCGCGGCGGCGGCGAAGTACTGCGCCGCGCCACTCGGGTTCTTGCTCTGGAAGGCCTGCGCGCCCTGGTCGTAGAGGCCGTTGGCCCGCGCGACCAGCTCCCGGTAGGCGCCGGACGTGTCGGCCGCCACCGGACCGGACGGCTGCCCG
>JBAZPK010000158.1:0-5736 GCA_041648235.1 Thermoleophilia bacterium | reverse complement strand
CAGCACCAGCCTGTCACCCGGCTCGGCGCCGCCGTTATAGACGATCTCCTCCGGGCGCGCCACGCCGGTGACCGCGAGCCCGTACTTGGGCTCCTTGTCGTCGATGGAGTGCCCGCCGGCCAGCTCGGCTCCGGCCTCGAGGACCTTCTCCATGCCGCCCCGCAAGACGGTGCCCAGGAGCTCCATGCCGAGCTCGGCCGGCCATGCCACCAGATTCATCGCGGTCAGCGGCCGGGCGCCCATGGCGTAGACGTCGCTGAGCGCGTTGGCGGCGGCGATGCGCCCGAACCAGTGCGGCGAGTCGACGATGGGCGTGAAGAAGTCGACCGTCTGCACCAGGCAGAGGTCGGCAGTGAGGCGCGTGACGGCGGCGTCGTCGCGCGTCTCCAGCAGCCGGGCGAACTCACCGGTCGCGGCCGGCATGCTCTCGAGGATGGCCTGCAGGTCGCACGGACCCAGCTTGGCCGCTCAACCGCTCTTGGCGGAGTACTGCGTGAGGCGGATCTTGTCAGTCATACGGCAAGCTTACCGCACGCGCTGCGCCGCCAGGTGACGGCGCGGCGCCTCCGGCCTACTTGACCGTGAGCCGCGCCCGACCGGCGAGCGACTGCCGGTTGCCCGCCTCGTCCGTTGCGTACACGGTGTAGCGGTACACCCCTCGCGCCAGGTAGCAGCGGAAACGGTAGACCAGCGGCGTGCCGGTGACGCGTGGGCCGAGCCGGAACACCTTGCGGACGGCACCGGCGCGCGTTCTGATGACCAGCCTGACGCTCGCCGTCGGCGTGAGGTCGTTCACGCGATAGCGCAGGCTCGCCCGGGCGCCGCGGCGCACCGACGTCTCCCACGCCGTCGTCCGCGGACCCGCGCCGTCGATCTTCACCGTGCAGGAGCGGTCAGGCTCCACGTTGCCGACCAGGTCCACCGAGCGGTAGAGCACCAGGTGCGTCCCCTGGCCCTGCACCACGAGCACGTCTCCGGCGACCCAATCGGCGAAGCCGCTCCGCGTGTCGGTGCGCTGCACGCCGCTCGCGTCATCGCTGGCCGAGAAGGTCAGCGTCACGGGGCCCGCATGCCAGAGGCCGTCCAGGCCGATGACGGTGGTGACCGGCGGCGTCGTGTCGGGGCTCGGGGTGGGCGATGGAGAGGGGCTCGGGGATGCTGAAGGTGCGGCGGCGAGCGCGAACGCCGTGCCGCCCCAGACTCCCCATGGGTAGGACGCCGAAAGACCGCGGAACCGCTGCCAGCGGAGGCTGGTGTACCAGGTGTCCCGGCACGCGTACTCCGGGTACCCGCTGCTCTCGCGGTAGCCGACGGCGGCGACGGCGTGATCGGTGACTCCGTCGCCACTCGAATCCACGAACAGCACCATCGGGCGCCCGGCGTCGACCTCGGCTGCCAGCACCGGGAAGGTCAGGCCGAGGGAGCCGGAGCCGCCGTAGTGGTAGTCGCGGTAGGTAGCCACCACATCGGCGTCCCGCCCGTGCACATAGTCCACGAAGCCTGGGCCCACCCGGTCCGACCAGCTGCTGCCGTAGGGGCTACCCTCCACACTCCAGGACGTGTGCATGAAGTCGGCGACGCTGTCGCCGGCGTGCTCGTCGCCGGCCGGCGCCTCGCTTCGGTCGGCCAGCACCGAGCTGCCGCTCTCTCTGGGCAGCGCGTAGTCCTCGTAGTGGCGCGCTCCCCCACTGGTCTCCTCATGGGAGGCGATGGCCTGCTGCACGGCGGCGGTCTGCGTCGCGGCGCTGCCCGGTACCAGGGCGTCGAAACCGGCGGCGTCGTAATACCCGACGACCATGCCGACCGAGGTAGGGCCACACCCGTCGCGCCAGAGGTACGCCGGCACGCCGGCGATCACGTGCTCCTCCCCGGGGGCGGCCGCTGCGCGCGGGCCCGCGAGCGGCGCGGCCGCCGGCGGTTCCACCGAGGGCGGAGGTGCAGGGCCTGTGGTGGTGGGGGCCGCATCCTGAGCGACGGCGGCGATCGCAGGAGGGGCCTCCGGCGGGCTCACCGCCGGCGCGGAGTCCAGCACCGGGATGCCGAGGAGCGCCACCGCCAGCACGGTCAGGGTCAGAGCTGTCGACACTCGCCGCATGCGGCTGCCTCCACGAAAGGGACCAGACTCCTCCCTCTTATCGGAACACGGGGCGCTACACCTTAGGACCGCTGGGGGGGCGCCCGGCCGGGCGGCGACGCGGCCGCGTCAGGCGCCTCAGCGCCCGTCGAGCCACTCCGCGAACGCCGCCAGGCCCTCGGCAAAACCGGCACGGCCGAGGCCGAAACGGACGTGCGCGTCGCCGCAGGCGAACGCGCTCGACGGCACCAGCAGCACGCCGGCCTCGTCGACCAACCGCCGGCAGAAGGCGCTCGCGCCCTCAGCCGCGTGCAGGCGCGGGAAGCAGACGCTGCCGGCTTGCGGCGGGACGAGGCTGAGGAGCTCCGGGCGCGCCGCGACGAAGCCGCAGAGTCGCTCCAGGTTGGCGGCGATCCGCTCACGATTGCGAGCCACGATCCGCCGCCGCTCCCGCAGCCCGATGAGCCCCAGCACCTCGCCCGGCGCGCCGCCGCAGATGGTCGTGTAGTCCTTGGCCGCCGCGACGCGGGCGGCGAGCTCGCGGTCGCGGGTCGCCAGCCAGCCCACCCGCAGGCCAGGTAAGGAGAACGACTTGGAGAGCCCGCAGAGCGTCACCGCCTTCTCGTACTTCTCCACGGCCGAGGGCAACCGGCCGGCGGGGTCACGTTCCAGCCAGCGGTACATCTCGTCGCTGAAGAGGTGAGCCCCGGCCGCGGCGGCCAGGCCGAGCACTTCCTCGAACTCCGCGCCCGTGAGGAGCGCCCCCGTCGGGTTGTGAGGGAAGTTGGCGACGATCAGCCGCGTAGTGGGCCGGAGGTGGGCGCGGACGAAAGCCGGGTCGAAGCGCCAACCCTGCTCCTCATCGGGTTGCCAGTACGTGACCTCGCAGCCGAGCATCTCCGCGATGCCGTACAGCGTCTGGTAGCCGGGGTGCGTGGCGATCACGTGGTCGCCGGGCTCGAGCAGGACAGTCATCGCGAGGAGGATGCCCTCCTCAGGCACCACCTCGAGGATGTCGTCGGGTTTGACCCCCTCGTACAGGCCGGCGATCTCGCGCCGAAGGGCGGGCAGCCCGCGGCTTTCGGTGTAGCCCAGGCGCAGGCCCTGCCAGAGCTCGTGGCACTCGTCGTCGGCCCACTCGAGGAGCTCGGCGAGGCCATAGCTCTCGCAGTCGGAGGACGACAGCAGGTGGCGAGCCGTGAACTCGTAGGGCTCGAAGTAGCGCTCGAGGTGGAACCGCTGCAGCCGCATCCGGGCCTCCCTTCCGGCGTCGCCACCGACCCGCCGGCCACGCCGCATCGCCTGTGGCGATGCTATCAGCCGGCGGACGACGTTTGGCGGCCAGCCCCCCGCGGGCAAGTCTGCCGCGAGGGCTGCGGTCGCCGCCCTCCGCCCCGCGGCCGCAGCCCGCATCTCGACGTCACAGGAGGTACCGTCATGGCCGAGGCACAACGGCGAGCCGAGGCTGTCTGGGAGGGCTCCCTCGCCCAGGGCAGCGGCGTCGTCACACTCAAGAGCAGCGAGCTTGCCGGCCCCTTGCCCGTCACCTGGGCCGCGCGCACCGCGCACTCCGAGGGCAAGACAAGCCCCGAGGAGCTCGTCGCCGCGGCGCACGCCAGCTGCTACTGCATGGCCCTCTCGCATATTCTCGCCGAGAACGGCACGCCTCCCGAGAGGCTCGAGGCAAGCGCCACGGTGACCTTCGCCGAGGCTGAGGCTGGCTGGAAGGTCGCCAGCTCGGCGCTCACGGTCAAGGGCACCGTGCCCGGGATCGACGCCGCCAGCTTCCGGGACGCGGCGGACAAGGCCAAGGACGGCTGCCCCATCAGCGGCGCCCTCAAAGGCAACGTCGTGCTCAGCGTCGCGGCGACACTGGCCTGACCTTCCGCGGCGGACCACCCGCGAAGGCGGCGGCCGTTCACCAGCCGCACGCGCCCCGGGGCTGCCACTCGACTCCGAGAGCGTGTAAGCTGTCGTCGATGACGAGGCCATGGGGCACCTCGAGATCCGTCACGAGCGCGCCGGTCCTGCGGGGCGGCGCGCTCCTCGCCGTGGTGGCCGCGGCGCTGCTCGTCGCCGGCCTTGCCGCGGCGCCACCCGCCCGGGGCGACGTCGCCGACTGGCGGGCTCCGTTTACGCTCACGCCCGGCCTCGGCCTCGTCGCACAGTACGGCTATGCCCCTCCGCACACCCGCAACGTCCCCGCCTTTGACTCGGCCGACCGTGCCTACATCCGCAGCCGGACCGCTGCCAGAGACACGACCTCGTACGTCGCCACGCTCGAAGGCGGAGCCTGGACACAACTCGACTTCAGTGCGGCGCTGCTTGCCGCCTACCCCGATTTCGTCGGCACGGTGGGTGCCGGCGGCTGGCGAAGCGACGGGGTCGTGTTCGACCGCCAGGACCGCGCGTACAACCCGCTGACCATCCAGCTCGCCGGCGGCGCGACGCGCAACGTACTGCTCGTTTCCTGGGACCTCTGCCGCACCTGGAAGGTCTTCGAGCTGCCGGACGGCGAGTTCGCGGTCGAGCACTGGGTCGGCCACAACGAGATCGACGGACCGCCGTTCCTGGCCTTCTGGCAGCCCTCGTCCCTACCCTACGCCGGGCGCCACGGCGGGCGCTACACGCTCTGGGTCACCCAGCCCCGGCTCGAGGGCGACGATCTCGTCATCCCGACACCAGCCCTCGTGACCAATGCCTGCCTCGGGTTCACCAGGCACTCCGGCGGCGCCTCCTTCGCGGTCACGCACGGCGAGTCGACGTGGTTCGTGTGGCCCGGCACCGCAGCGCGCGATGCCCCGGGAGTGCCCCAGTACGTCTCCAGATACGACCACCTCAGCGGTGCGGTCGACGAACCGCTGCTCCTGACCCGCACGCCGCCGGCCAACGACCCACACAACACGCCTGGGATCTGCCTCGACAGCCAGGGCTACCTGCACGTCGTCGGTGGCACGCACGGGACCGCCGTCCCCTACCTGCGCTCGCTCTCCCCCTATTCCAGTGACGGCGGCTGGACACCGCCGGAGCCGGTGCTCAGCGAGGGCTACACCACCGGCGAGGATCCTCCCCGCTCCCTGGGGCGCCAGACGTACGACTCGTTCGTCTGCGACTCGCAGGACACGCTTCACCTTGTCACCCGTCAGGCTCGGCGAGGGGTGGACGCCGCTTTCGAGGGCCGGTACTACGCCGCCCTGATCCACCAGAGCCGGCCGGCGGGCGCGAGCTGGGGGGCCCCGACCCTCATCGTCGTCCCGCCGGCGCGCGGCTACTCCGTCTACTATCACAAGCTCGCCCTCGATCATCGCGACCGCCTGTTCCTTTCGTGCAGCTACACCGGCGGCGAGACCATGTGGGCCGACCGCGCGCGTGCCGCCGGCCTGAGCGTGCTCGGCCGTGCACAGCCCTGGCGTGGCACGTACCGACGTCGCCTGCTCCTCGTCTCCGAGGACCACGGAGCGTCCTGGCGCTTCGCGACCGACCGCGACCTCTCCGGCGGCGCCGAGGTGGCGCCGGCGCCCAGCCGGGCCGCGCCAGCGCGCAGCGGCGGCGGAGCACCGCCCGGCGCGCTCGACTGGCTCAACCCCGCGCCCCAGGGCGATCAGCTGACCGCGATCGACTTCGTCGACGCCACGCGCGGCTGGGCGGCCGGCACCCTGGGC
>JBAZPK010000157.1:0-5736 GCA_041648235.1 Thermoleophilia bacterium | reverse complement strand
CGGCCCTGGCCGCGGGCGCGCTCGCCGCGGCGCCCAGCGCGCTCTGGTTCGCGGCCGCCCTGGTCGCGCTCGGCGCGGCCTGCTCGGTCCACCACACCGCCGCGCTCACGATCATGACCCGCGCCGGGCGCAGCGACCCGCGGCTGTTCGGGCAGTGGGGGATGATGGGCAACCTCGGGCTGGCGGTTGCGCCGGCCTTCGGCGGCCTCCTGGCGGCGTGGGCGAACTGGCGCCTGCCCTTCGCCTGCGGTGCGGCCCTGGGCCTGGCCTGCGCCGCCTGGCTGTGGCTGGGCACCCGGCACCTCGACGACCGGGCCACCGTGGCAGAGCTGACCGCCCACGAGCCCCACCGCACCCACCTGCCTTCCTTCGCCCTGGTGCTGGTCATCAGCGCCGCCCTCGGCTTCGTGTTCACCGGCTTCGCCGCCTTCCTCCCGGCCATGAGCGGAACGCGGGTGGGCTTCCTGCCCGCCGCCGCCGTGGTGCGCGGCGGCCTGGTGGCATCGCTCGTCTTCGCGATCGGCGCCGGGGGCTCGTGGTGGGGCGGCCACGCGGGGCGGCGCGCCGGTCTGGAGCATCGCTATGCGGCGATCATCGCCCTCAATGCCGCCTGCCTCGCCCTGGCGGCCGTCTTCCAGGACTGGGCCCTCGTCGTGGTCCTCGTCGCGTTCAGCTTCGTGCACTTCAGCACCCAGCCGCTGGAGAACGTCCTCATCGCCCGCTACACCTCCCACGAGGCGCGCGGCATGAGCTTCGCCGTGAGCTGCGTGACGGCTTTCGGCGTGGGGGCGCTCGGGTCGTATGCCGGCGGGCTCGTGGCAGACGCCGCCGGGGGCCGCCTGCAGTACGTCTACTTCATGCTCGCCGGCGTCGCGGCGCTGGCCGCCGCCTGCGCAGCCGGGCTCGCCGTGCTGGCGCGCCGCCGCGAGGTGGGCGCTCCCGGCGGCGGCTCGCCGCCGGGGAGCGCCGTCCGCGCGGCCGGCTAGCCGATCACCGCCGCCAGGATCGCCTTCTGCGCGTGCAGGCGGTTCTCGGCCTGGTCGAAGACCACCGAGCTGGGCGAGTACAGCACCTCTTCGGTGATCTCCTCGCCCCAGTGTGCCGGCAGGCAGTGCATCACTTTGACCTGGGGGCCGGCGTGCCGCACGAGGTCCATGTCCACCTGGTAGCTCTTGAGAGCGGCGAGGCGCAGGTCGTGCTCGGCCTCCTGCCCCATGCTGGTGAAGGTGTCGGTGTAGATGACGTCGGCGCCGCGCACCGCCTCGCGCAGATCGCTGGTCAGTTCGATCGTGGCGCCGGTCGCCCTGGCGTCCTCGCGGGCGCGCTCGATGACCGCCATGTCGGGCTGGTAGCCCTCGGGGGTGCAGATCACGACGTGCATGCCGGTCTTGGCGCCGACCTCGGCCAGCGAATGCGCCACGTTGTTGCCGTCGCCGGAGTAGACGAGCCGCGCGCCCTCGAGGCGGCCGCAGTGCTCCTTGATGGTGAGCGCATCGGCCATCCCCTGGCAGGGGTGGTGGAGGTCCGTGAGGCCGTTGATCACCGGCACCTGGCCGTACTCGGCGAGGTCCTCGACGTCCTGCTGCGCGAAGGTGCGGATCATGATGCCGTCCACGTAGCGGCTCATCACGTTGGCGGTGTCCTTGATCGTCTCGCCGATGCGAAGCTGGATGTCGTTGGCGCTCAGAAACATGGGCTGGGCGCCGAGCTGCTCGATGCCGATCTCGAAGCTCATGCGGGTGCGCGTGCTGGTCTTCATGAAGATCATCGCGACGGCGCGGCCGGCGAGCAGAGCATGCGGCTCGCGCAGCTTCTGCGCCGCCTTGAGCTCCGTGGCGAGCTCGAGCAGGGCCGTCACCTCGGCGGGGGTGAAGTCGTGGATCGTGAGGAAGCTGCGGCCGGTGATGTCCAGCTCGGACACGGAGGCCTGAAGCGAATCGTTCGTCATGCGATCTCCTCGGCAGCGACGGTGGACTGGTGCAGTATGACGCCAAAGCGGCGGCGAGGGCCAAACGACTCCCGTTCGGCCCCCGCCGCGCCCGGCGGCCGCCGGGCGTGCCCGAAGCACGCCCGGCGGCCGCGAAGCTCTCAGATGAAGCCGCGCTCGCTCAGGACGTCGGCGAGAGTCGGGCTGCCGATCTCCTGCAGGTCGTACTTGACCTGCACGGCCGGCAGCTTGATGTCGATGATGCGGCGCAGGTCCATGGGCGTGCCGATGACGACGAGGTCGGCGCCGGAGGAGTTGATGGTCGCCTCCAGGTCCTTGAGCTGCTGGTCGGAGTAGCCCATCGCCGGCAGCAGCACGCCGACCTCGGGGTACTTCTCGAACGTCGCCTTGATCTCGCCAGTCGCGAACGGCCGCGGGTCGATGAGCTCGGCGGCGCCGAGCTGCTGCGCGGCCACGGTGCCGGCGCCGTACTTCATCTCGCCGTGCGTGAGCGTGGGGCCGTCCTCGACCACGAGGACGCGCTTGCCCTTGACCAGCTCGGGCTTGTCCACGGTGACCGGCGAGGCGCCCATGATGATCTGCGCCGTGGGGTTGACCGAGCGGACGGCCTCGAGCTCGGCCTTGACGCCGGCGCGGTCGGCGGTGTCGATCTTGTTGAGCACGACGACGTCGGCGAGCCGCAGGTTGACCTCACCCGGGTAGTACACGAGGCCGTCGCCGGGGCGGTGCGGGTCGGCGACGGTGATGTAGAGGTCCGGCTTGTAGAAGCTGAAGTCGTTGTTGCCGCCGTCCCAGAGGATGACGTCGGCCTCCTTCTCGGCCTCGCGCACGATGGCCTCATAATCGACGCCGGCGTAGATCACGTTGCCGGCCTTGACGTGGGGCTCGTACTCCTCCATCTCCTCGATCGTGCAGTCGTACTTGGCGAGATCCTCGACCGTGGCGTAGCGCTGCACGCGCTGGGCGAACAAGTCGCCGTACGGCATGGGGTGGCGAATGCTGACGACCTTCTTGCCGGCCTCGCGCAGCATGGTCTGGATCTTGCGCGTGGTCTGGCTCTTGCCGGCGCCGGTGCGCACAGCGCAGACGGCGATCACCGGCTTGGTGCTCTTGACCATCACGTGGTCGGGGCCCAGGAGGCGGAAGTCGGCGCCGAGGGCGTTCACGATGGCCGAGCGGTGCATCACGTACTCGTAGGGCACGTCGCTGTAGGCGAACACGACCTGCTCGACGCCGTGCCTCTTGACGAGCTCGGGCATCTCGGACTCGTCGTGGATCGGGATGCCGTCCGGGTAGAGGCTGCCGGCTAGCTGAGCCGGGTACCTGCGGTCGTTGATGTACGGGATCTGGGTCGCCGTGAAGGCCACGATCTCGTACCGGTCGTTGTCGCGGAAGTAGGTGTTGAAGTTGTGGAAGTCGCGCCCGGCGGCCCCCATGATCAGCACTTTCGTTCTCTCTGCCATGCTCACTCCTGTGGTTGCAGGTCCCTCCGCGCCACGATCCTGGTGTCAGGCCGGCGGAGTGAACACTTTGGTGACGTACGGTGACGTGCAGAGCTGCAGCGTCGCCCCGTAGTTGGGGATGAAGGAGACGGCGTCGCCGAGACGCGGCGGCGGCTCGACGGCCTCGACGTCGAGGATCAGGTGGTCGCTCGAGGCGCCCAACACCTCGACCCGGGGATCGATGGGCACAAGGCCTTCCGGCGGCGCGTCCTGGCGCCCGAGGGCGCAGATGGCGCGCCGCCTCAGGCCCCGGTCGGTGAAGGTCGGCCGGTTGCCGAAGGCGTCCTGGGCGATGGTGCCGGCGGGCAGCGATGGCTTCACGAGGCACTCGATGACCGGCGCCGCGAGGATGAAGGCGTCGCGGTGCAGGCCGAGCACCGGCTCGCGAGTGAGGGTGTCGACGCCCAGCAGGATGGTCTCGCCGATGCGCAGCGTATTGACCGCGGCGGGCATGCGGCCGAAGGTGACCATGCCGATGGAGCCGGAGTTGCCGCCCGAGACGTAGCGGAGCGGGCGGCCAAGCAGGCGCTCGGTCTCGGCCGCCAGGCGCGCCAGCTCGCCGAGGTTGCGCGCGTCGGGCTCGATGGCGCCGTAGCAGGTGAGGTTGACGCCGACCCCGGCCAGATCGACGTGCGCGAGCCTTTCGACGGCCGCGGCGAAGCCCGGCAGCTCGGCCGGCAGCATGCCCTCGCGCAGGTCGCCGAGGTCGACCATGGCGATCACGGCATGACGGCGGCCCTGCGCGGCGGCCGCGGCCTCCAGAGCGCGCACCGTTTCGAGCTCGCTCTCGAGTGACACGTCGGTGAGGCGCACGGCGTCGGCGGCCAGGCCGGGAGCCGGCGAGCGGAGCAGCCAGATGGGCGCCGTGAGGCCGGCGGCGCGCAGGCGCTCGGCGTTCTCCAGGCGGCTCTCGCCGAGCGCGACGGCGCCGCCGGCGAGCAGCGCGGCGCCCACTTCAGGGGCGCCGCAGGTGACTTTGGTGACGCCCACCACCTCGATGCCGGGCAGGTGCGCGACCAAGCGCCGCGTGTTCGCGGCGATCTTCTTAAGATCGATCGTGAGGGTGGCTTGCGCGGGCATCGTTCTCCCGTGTATAGGACGTATGCATCAGGTTATATCCACCCCGCCGCCGCTGCAAGCATCGGCTTCCTTCGGTGCCACGACGGTGACGCTCAGCGCTGGCAAGCCGGGCACCAGTACGTGGTCCGGTTGTCGTCGCCCTGGCCGCAGCCGCGGATGACGTGGGGCGGGCCGCAGCACCGGCACGGCTGGGCGGCCCGCTCGTAGACCTCGCGGCGGCCGTGGCGGCCGCTGGCGGCCGACTGCTGCATCAGTGGGCGGACGGCGCGCACCACCGCCAGCGCCTCGTCGTCGCGCACCTCACGTGCCGGCCGCCACGGGTCAAGCCGCGCCAGCCAGCAGCCCTCCGACTTCCAGGCGTTGCCGATGCCCGCGAGGACGTGCTGGTCGAGCAGCGCGTCGCCGATGGCCCGCGTGGGGTCGGCCTCGCGCAGGCGGCGCAGGAAGCGCGCCTCGTCGAAGGGCGCCGCCGCGACGATGTCGGGGCCGAGGCGCGTCAGGCGCGGATCGCTGCGAACGCGTGCCGCCGTGAGCCGCTCGAGCACGGGGCCGTTGAACTGCACGACCTCGTGTTCGCCGCGGCGGACGACGAGCCAGGCGGTGCGCGCCGGGCGCGGCCAGCGCTCGCCTCGAGCTAGGACCCGCCAGGCGCCCGTCATGCGCAGGTGCGAGTGGACGACGAGCCCGCCGGCGAAGCGGAGCAGCAAGTGCTTGCCGCGCGCCTCGACCGCCTCGATCTCGCGCCCGGCGAGGCGCCCCGGCCAGCCGTCGCGGGCGAAGCGCGGGTGCGGCGTGAGCAGCTCGCCGGGGACGTGCCCGGCGAGGGCGGCGCCGACCCGCAGGGCGGCGTGGTGGACGGTGTCGCCCTCGGGCATCGGCCTCGGCCTCAGGCGTCGCCGCGCGAGAGCGAGTACCCGCGCAGGTCGATGTGGAAGCCGAGGGCCAGAAGGCGCTGGCCGAGCGGCGCCGAGACTGCGGGCGCGCCGTCGATCCGCTCGAGGACGAGACGTGGGACCCGGCCCTCGCGGGCGGCCGCGGCGAGAGCCGCCAGGGCGGCGTCGAGGTCCGCGCCTGGCCGGGGGTCCAAGACCTGCAGCGCCCGGCCGCGGGACTCGACCGCCAGCAGCGGCCGGCCGCCGACGAGCACCAGGTAGGCGCCCGCACGGCGGGCGGGCGAGCGGACGCCCGCCCCCTCCGGCCAGCGCA
>JBAZPK010000156.1:0-5762 GCA_041648235.1 Thermoleophilia bacterium | reverse complement strand
GTGGTGTCCTGGAGGCTCGAAAGGGTCGATTCCTCGAGCTCGCGCATGGAGCGGCCACGCTCGGCGCGCTCGACGAGGTACGAGCCGTAGAACCCGGAGACGCCCATGCCGACGGCCGTCGTGAGGACGACGACGAAGATCGCCCGCGGGCTGTCGACGCCGCCGAGATAGCCGCCGACGAGCACGCCGAGCGCCGTGAGCACGCCGTCGAAGGCGTTCATGGCGAAGTACCGCCGGGCGATCTCGCCGACTTCGGCGATCTCGTGGTAGTGACGCAGGGTCGCGGCACGCTCGCGCAGACGCGCGCCGAGGCTGGGTAGTGCCGGGAGGCTCACGGGTCGGTCACCGGGCTGTCAGGCGCGGCGGCGCTCAGCGCAGCCAGCTGGCGCCGGCGTCCTGCGGGGTCTCCACCTCGTCGATGAGCCGCTTGCCGGTGGAGCACTTGTCGATGGAGTGGATGCTGCCGCCCGACTCCTGCACGACCTCGGCCACGTCCTGGAAGTCGATGTCGTCGCCCTCGAGCGTGATCTTGATGTTCTCGACCTTGTTGTCGATCTCGATGAGCGTGATGTCGACGCCGTGGATGCCCTCGAGGTCGCCGAGCTTGTCGGCCAGCACGAGCATCGTGGGTTGGTGGGGCTTGAGGACGTCGAGCACGAGACGCCTGACCTCGCTCATGGGGTGATCACGCTCCGTTCACAGATAGCCGAAGAGGCCACAATCGTAGCATACCCACCCGCGGCCGCCCGGCACCCGCAGCCTGCCGGGCCGTCGCTCAGATGCCGGCGCCGGCGTCGAACTGCAGCAGCTCGGCGAGCATCTCCTGCGTCTGGCGCACGGCCTCCTGGCGACGCCCCTTACGCTCCGGGTGGATCTCGTCGAGCTCCTGCTCCATCTCGACGATGCGCGCCACCAGGCACTTGACCGCCTCGGCCACCGGGTCGGGCAGGTGACGGTAGTCGATGTCGGGGATCCCGACGCGCTGGCCCTCGAGCAGCACGGGGCGCCCGGGGTTGCCCACCACGGTGGAGTTCCTGGGCACATCGGTGACCACCACGCTGCCGGCGCCGATCTTGGCGTTGTCGCCCACCGTGACGGCGCCCAGGACCTTGGCGCCGGCGCCGAAGACCACGTTGTCGCCGACCGTGGGGTGGCGCTTGCCGGCCTCCTTGCCCGTGCCGCCGAGGGTGACGCCCTGGTAGAGCGTGACGTTGTCGCCGATCTCGGTGGTCTCACCGATGACCACTCCGGACCCGTGATCGATGAACAGCCCGTGCCCGATGACCGCGCCGGGGTGGATCTCGATGCCGGTGAGAAACCGGTTGACCTGGCTGATCCAGCGCGGGACGACGGGCACCCCGGCGGTCTGGACGCGATGCGCCAGGCGATGCAGCCAGAGGGCGTGCAGACCCGCGTAGGAGGTGATGATCTCGAGCTTGGAGGTAGCCGCCGGATCGCGCTCCTGCACCGCCTGGACGTCCTCGCTGATCTCGGTGACGGCGGTGCGGACGTCGCGGCGCAGCGTCTCGAGGGCGCGGCCGGCAGGCCCGCAGCCGCGCCCCCCCTTGCCCAGGAACCAGTAGCCCGCCACGCCTGCGCCCCCGAGCGCCAGCAGCTTGCGGATCACGGCCGTCACCTCCCTGTCGATCTGTCGTCGGCGGCCGGCGGCCGCTCGCCCGTACGGTACGCTATCACGCCTCGTTCATGCTCCCGGAGCGGAAGCCGTCGAGGTCGACGGTCACGTAGGTGAAGCCGAGGGCGTGGAGCCGGCGCGCAAGCTCCTCACGAGCGGCACCGGCGGCGCGCCCGAGCTCACTCCGCTCCACCTCCAGGCGGGCGACGGCGCCGTGATGACGTACGCGGCATTGGCGAAAGCCGAGCTCGTGCAGCACGGCTTCAGCGGCCGCCACGGCCCGCAGCTTCTCCACGGTGATGGGCTCCCCGTAGGGGATGCGCGAGGCGAGGCAGGCCTGCTGGGGCGCGTCCCACACCGGCAGGCCGAGCTCCCGAGCGAGGGCCCGGACTTCGGCCTTGCCGACGCCGGCGGCGAGCAGCGGCTGGGCGACGCCGCGCTCCGCGGCGGCGCGCAGGCCCGGGCGATGGTCGCCGAGGTCGTCGGCGTTGGCACCGTCGACGAGGGCGGCGCAGCCCTCCTCGGCGGCGACCAGCGCGAGGTCCTCCAGCAGATGCGCCTTGCAGAAATAGCAGCGCTCGCGCGGATTGGCGGTGAAGCGCGGGTCGTCGAACTCGCGCGTCTGGGTGACGCGGTGGCGCACCCCGAGCTGCGCCGCGAGGCCGCGGGCCCGAGCCAGCTCCTCGGGCAGGTACGTCTCGGAATCCGCGGTGAAGGCGACCACGTTGCCGGCCCCGAGCACGCGCACCGCGACGGCGAGCACGAGGCTCGAGTCCACGCCGCCGCTGAAGGCGACGCAGACCGAGCCCAGCCGCGCCAGCTCGGCCTCGAGCCGGGCGAGCGCCCCGGGAGCCCTCGCCGCCTCAGCCATCGTAGTCGACCAGCCCGGTGATCGTGGGAGCGTCGCCGCACACGGGGCACGACGGCGCCCGCGCCACCTGGACCTCGTTGAAGGTCAGGGCGGCGCCGTCGAACTGCAGCAGGCGGTCGTAGAGCGGCCGGCCGGCGCCGGTGATCACCTTGATGGCCTCGAGGGCCTGGATGGCGCCGATCGTGCCGGGGATAGGGCCCAGCACCCCGGCCTCCGAACAGCTCACGGCGGCGGCCGGCGGCGGCGGCTCGGGGAACAGGCAGCGGTAGCAGGCCGTCTCACCGCCCTTCACCGTCATCGCCAGGCCGACGAGGCGCAGGACGGCGCCGTCGACGAGGGTCTTGCGCTCCAGCACACAGGCGTCGTTGAGCAGGTAGCGCGTCGGGAAGTTGTCGACGGCGGTGAGCACCACGTCGTAGCCGCGGACGATGCCGAGCGTGTTGGCAGCGGTCAGGCGCCGCCCGTAGGTCTCGAGCCTGACGTCCGGGTTGAGCGCCGCGAGACGCGTCGCGGCACGTTCGGCCTTGGGCCGGCCCAGATCCTCGGTGGTGAAGAGGATCTGGCGCTGCAGGTTGGAGAGCTCGACGACGTCGTCGTCGGCGATACCGACCCTCCCGACCCCGGCTGCGACGAGGTAGTACAACGCCGGCGCCCCGAGCCCTCCGGCGCCCACCACCAGCACCGAGCCCTTGCGCAGCTTGTCCTGGCCGCGCTCGCCGACCTCTTTGAGGACGAGCTGGCAGTCGTAGCGCAGACGCTCGTGACCCTCGATCAGCATGCCGCCTCCGCGCCCGTGAGCTCCCCGCGAAGCGCCTGGTTCACGCCCCGCCCTCGGGCAGATCGGCGAACAGAAGCGTCGAGAGGTACCGCTCGCCGGTGTCGCAGAGCACGGTGACGACGGTCTGCCCCTTCATCTCCGGCCGGCGCGCCACCTGCGCGGCCGCCCAGATGTTCGCCCCGGCCGAGATGCCGACCAGGACGCCCTCGTGGCAGGCGAGGTCGCGGGCCGCCGCGAAGGCGTCGTCCGCACTCACCGTCAGCACCTCGTCGTAGGCATCGGCGGCGAGCACGGCCGGCACGAACCCGGCGCCGATGCCCTGGATCTTGTGGGGGCCGGGCCGGCCGCCCGTGAGCACGGCGGACTCGAACGGCTCCACGGCCACGACGAGGACTCCGGGGCGGCGCTCCTTGAGCACCTGGCCGACGCCCGTGAGCGTGCCACCGGTGCCCACTCCGGCCACGAAGGCGGCCACGTCGCCGCCCGTGTCGGCCCAGATCTCCTCGGCCGTGGTGAGGCGGTGCACCTCGGGGTTGGCGGCATTCTCGAACTGCTGCGGGACGAAGGCGTCGCCGGTCTCCGCGGCCAGGTCGAGAGCGTGCTGCACGGCGCCGCTCATGCCTTCGGCGCCCGGGGTGAGCACGAGCCGCGCGCCGTAGGCTTTGAGGATGGTGCGGCGCTCGACGCTCATGGTGTCGGGCATGCAGAGCACCAGGTCGTAGCCGCGCGCCGCGGCCACCATCGCCAGGGCGATGCCGGTGTTGCCACTCGTGGGCTCGATGATCGTCGTGCGGCCGGGCGCGATCCGGCCCTCACGCTCGGCCGCCTCGATCATCGCCAGGCCGATGCGGTCCTTGACGCTGCCGCCCGGGTTGAAAGACTCGAGCTTGCCGAGCACTTCGGCGCCGGTCTCGTCGGAGACCCGGTTGAGGCGCACCAGCGGGGTGCGCCCGATCAGCTCGGTGATGTCGCCGGCCCTCTTCATGTGTTCTCCTTGCCGCCGGGGCGCCCCGCCCCGGCCGTGATCTCAGATGTGGTACATCGGCGCCCGCCCGCGCAGCGTGTCCTCGCGCTCGAGGAGGTCGCCGATGCTGGTGCCGCCGAGGACCCTCTCGAGGGCCTGCTGGGCCTCGATCCACACCGAGGCCGCGCCGCAGCTGTCGATGCTCTCGCAGAGGCCCTGCGTACAGGTGGCCGGGGACGGCACGCCGTCGAGAGCGGCCACCACGTCGAGAACGCTGATCTCGGCCGCCGGCCGGCCCAGCGAGTAGCCGCCGGCGGCCCCGCGGCGGCTGCGCACCACGCCCGCGCGCCGCAGCGCGGCGAAGACCTGCTCGAGGAACTGAAGCGGCATGTCGCGGCTGTCGGCGATGTCGCCGAGGCGCACGGGGGCCGCGCTGGCGCCCTGCTCGCGCCGCGCCAGCTCGGTGAGGGCGCGTACCGCGTACCTGCTTTTCATGGAGATGTTCACGCCCGTCCGGCTCCCCCACTCACGCCATACTGGATAATTCTAGTCAAGAATAGGGAAACCGCGGGCGCCGTGTCAACGTGCCGCCGCGGCCGCGGCGGCCTCACCGGCGGTAGCGGCGCACGATCAGCCCCATCACCGCCGTCAAGGCGACCGTGACGAGCGCGGCCCACAGAGTGCGATACGCCACCACCCAGAAGACGCTCGCCCCGAGAGCGATGAACACGAGGGAGTCCTCGACGATCGCGTGGACCATCGCCAGGAAGGTGCTCATGATGAACACCTGGCGCCGGCCGAGGTCGTGGCGGCGGATGTCGCGGACGATGACGCCGCCGCCGTAAGCGAGCCCGAAGATGAAGCCGATGAGCGTCGGCGCGGCCGAACGCTCGGTGAGGCCGACGTGGCGCACCACCCGCGCCCAGGCCCGCACCAGGGCGCGGAAGGGGCGCGTGCCCTCGAAGATCTCGAGCGCGACCATGATGGGCACGACGATCAGGAACACGCGCAGGAGCAGGTCGAAGGACCCGGTCACGAAGGTGCGCAGCAGGTCGAGCACGGTCAGAGCCACCCCATGAGGAGGTTGGCGACGCCCGCCGCGGCGAGGCCGCCCACCACGCGCAGAGCGCCGAAGGCGACGGCGTTCATGCCGGCCTTGTGGAGCACGGCGCCCTCGACGATCAGGTTGTGGCCGACGAGGATCGCCAGGGCCAGCACCGTGATCTGCTGGGCGCTGAGGTGCAGCGCCTGCATGGCGCCGACGGCGGCGTAGATGTTGAGGACGTAGCCGACGACGAGCGGCACGGCCGCGTCGCCGGGGAGCCCGAGCAGCTCCATCAGGGGGCGAGCCGCCCGGGCAAGCCACTCGATCACCCCGAGATACTGCAGGACCAGGGTGATGCCGTAGGCGGGCACCATGACGCGGGTCAGCTCCCAGAAGGTGCGCAGCCCGGCGGCCACTCCCAGCCGCAGGTCACGGCGCAGGCGCGCGCCGCGGCCGACCTGCGGCCCGGGG
>JBAZPK010000155.1:0-5849 GCA_041648235.1 Thermoleophilia bacterium | reverse complement strand
GATCGAGGGGAAGGCGAGGACGACGTCCAAGAGGCGCATGATGACCTCGTCGCTCCAGCGCCGGGCGTAGCCGGCGACGAGCCCCAGGCCGACCCCGGCGAGGAGCCCGATGACGGTCGCCGCGAGAGCCAGGGTGATCACCGTGCGGCCCCCGTAGAGGACCCGCGTCGCGACGTCGTGGCCGATGTAGTCGGTCCCCAGGCGAGCCGCCGCGGAGGGCGCCGCGAAGGGCGGGGCGACGAACTCGGTCGGGCTCGCCGGGGCAAAGAGGGGGCCGAGGACGGCGAGGCCGATGATGAAGGCGCAGATCGCGAGCCCGACCTGGGTGCGCTTCACGCGCCAGGCGTCGCGCAGCACCTGGGCGAACTCGCCCCGCTGGCGGGCCCCGCCGGCGGCCGCGAGGCCGGGCTCGAGGGCCAGGTCGGGTTCGGCCTTGAGGATCTCGTCGCTCATCGCAGGCCGGTCCGCAGGCGCGGGTTGATGAGGATCGTGAGCACGTCGGCGGTCAGGTTGAGGACCACGTAGACGGCGGCGATGAGGAGCACCAGGGCCTGGACCATGGGGACGTCGCGGTTGGCGACCGCGTCGACCAGGGAATAGCCGATCCCGGGGAAGCCGAAGAGGTACTCGACGGTGACGATCCCGCCGGCCAGCCAGGCGAGGTTGATGGCGATCACCTGGAGGGTCGGGACGATGGCGTTGGGCAGCGTGTGGCGCCAGAGGACGACGCGCCCGGAGAGGCCCTTGAGGCGGGCCATCATCACGTACTCGCTCTCTAAGACCTCGATGGCGCTGGCCCGCAGCATGCGGCTCACGTAGGGGATCACCGCGAGGCAGAGGGTGACCGCCGGGAGGACGAAGAGCTCGAGCTGGGAGCCGACCCCGACGTCGGGGTCGATGCGGCTCACGGCCGGCAGCCAGCTGAAGACCGCGGTCGCAAAGAGGAGCACGAGGGCGATCCCGATGACGAACTCGGGCAGGGCCGCGAGGCCGAGGTTGATGAGGTTGACGCTGGAGTCGAACTTGGAGTCGCGCCAGACGGCGGAAAAGGCGCCGATGACGATCGAGAGGGGGATCGACAGGAGGGCGGCGAGAGCGACGAGGGTGGCCGAGTTCAGGACCCGCTCGCGGAGCAGGTCGGTGACCGGGATGCCCTGCTGGACGATCGAGCTCCCGAGGTCGCCGCGGACGACGCCGCCGAGCCAGCCGCCGTACTGGGCGAGCAGCGGCCGGTCGAGCTCGAGCTGCTTGCGCAGGGCCTCGTAGCGGGCCTTGTCGGCGGCCTCCCGGCCGAGGATCGCCTGGGCCGGGTCCCCGGGCAGGGCCTGGGTGGCGGCGAAGACCACGAGGCTGACCAAGAACAGGGTGAGGAGCCCGAGGCCGAGGCGGATGAGGATCAGTTTGAGCAGCGGTGGCACAGCGGTCCCTTCTCTCGTGGTCAGGCCCCGCCCGGGGCGCCCGCCGCCGCCGCCCCCGGCAAGGGGGGGAGCGGCGGGCGGCCTGGGGGCGGGGGAGCCGGCTCAGACGAAGTAGGCCAGGCGGTACCGGGACCTGGCGGCACTGCCCGACAGCCCGGAATAGTCGGCCACGACCCCGGCGACCGTATCGCTGTAGGCGTCCTGGATATCCTGGAAGCCCCAGATGATGTAGCCGCCCTCATCGTATTCGAGCTGGTACGCCGCACGGATGAGCTCGTTACGCTTGGCGTCGTCGACCGTCGCGATCGCATCTTTGACGATGCCCAGCCACGTTGCGTTGTTGGTCCCGAAGTGCGTCTCGTCGTACACAGCCCCCGGCAGGCTGCCGATAGCGGCCTGCACAAGGTAGTTCCGGGTGCCCCAGAAGTCCTGGGCAAACGGCCACTTGAGGTACTGGTCGCCCCAGAAGACGCCCGAGTCGACCTTGTTGACCTTGACGGCGACGCCGGCGGCCTTGGCCTGCTCGGCGAAGACTTGCGCCTGAGCCACGGCGGTGCTCGTGATGCCGTCGGATGTGGTCAGCGTGATGGCGAGGTCGCCGTCGTAGCCGGCCTGCTTGAGGAGCGACTTGGCCTGCTCGAAGTCCTGCGAGCGCTGCGGAAAGTCCTTTGGGTAGGCCGGGTCGAAGGGCGAGTACATGTCGTTGCCGACCCAGCCGTCACCGTTATATGTCTGATCGATCATCTGCTGACGGTCGACGACCAGGCGGAGTGCCTGGCGCACACGCACGTCGCTGAACGGCTTCACGTCGGTGTTCATCGTGAACGGCTGCCACATGCCGGTGTTGGCCTTGAGGAAGGCGAAGCCCCCGGCGCTCTGCAGCACGGCGATGTTGGCACTCTCGACCTGGTTGAGATAGTCGATGGTGCCGTCGATCAACGCGTTCACGCGGGCGGTCGGGTCGGCGAACTCGATCACGGTGAGCTTGTCGACGTACGGGCCCTCGCGCCAGTGGTTCGGGTTCTTCGCGAACACGGCCTGCTGGCCGGGCCTGAAGTCCTCGATCATGAAGGCACCGGTGCCGATGGCGCCATCAGATCCCTTGGGCGCGTAGTCGACCGGCACGATGCAGTTGCTGTACGCGGCAAGGGCTTCTTTGAACACCGCGTTCGGCTTCTCCAGCCTGAAGGCCACGGTGAGGTCGTCGACCTTCGTGACGCCGCTCTGGGTGAGCCCGATGAGCTGCGTGGCCCCCTGCTGCGGGTTCTTCGGGTCGAGGATGCGCTGGAAGCTGTAGACGACGTCGTCGGCCGTGACGGCCTTGCCGTTGTGGAAGACGAGGTCTGGCTTGAGGCGAGCGGTGAACTCAGTCGCTTCGGGGCTCGCCGTGACGTCCTCGGCCAGTGCCATCTGGAGCTCGCCCGTCGGGCTGTACTCCAGCAGCGAGTCGTACATGTTGAAGATCATCACCATCATCGGCTCGGTGGCGGCGAACCCCTGGCCGTCGAGCGTCTCCTTGACCGAGCCGCCGATGGCGCCGACCCGCAGGTGGCCACCCGTCTTCGGCGCCGGCCAAAGCCGCGCCCTTCACGATGTCGCGGCGGGTAATGCGCTGCTGAAAGAGGCCTGGCTGCGATCCACTGTCTCTCGTACTCACGTGTGTCCCCTTTCCTGCCCGGCACGCCGGTCGGTGACGCGGCGGCCAGACGCGGTGTCGGCGAGGGCTGAGGTACCCGGCCCTCGACAACGGATTCGCGGCTCGAAGAGAGCCGTCCCCATGAACACGCATATGCCGCACAAAGGCACATGATGGCAAGACCGGGCCACGATTGTCCAGCATGCGGGACAAGTTTTCGGAGCCCGGCGCGCTATCGTGGCGCGACGGTCCCGCGGCGGGCCTGCGCCCTCCTCGCGCTCAGGTCGAGCCGAGGACCAGGGCGTGGACTGCCGGCCAGACTTCCGCGGTCACCTGCTCCGCGCGACCCGTGACCTCCGCGAGGCGCTGCCGGAGCGCGGCCGTCCCGGCGTCGACGTCGAGGTGCTGGAGGTTGATCTCGACGTTGAGTGCGGCGCCGTGCATGCCGGCCAAGGCCATCTGGAACGCCACCCCGAGATCGCTGGCGGCCGAGGCGTTGAACTCGGCGCTCACACTGCGCGCCAGCTCGAGGACCTCGAGGCAGGCCTCGGCCGTGGCCAGCGGCACCTCGGCGGCGGCGCGGGTGGCGGCCGCGATCTGCCCCGCCCGCACGGCCGTCTCATCGGGGGTGGTCTTGGGCAGGCGGTAGGCGCCGGCGACCCTCAGGTAGGCGTCCGTATCCACGTCGACCGCCGCCAGGAGCCTCGCCTTCAGCTCCTCGGCCTGGCTCACCGCCCCGCGCAGCTCCTCCTCGCGAGCCTCGAAGCCCTTCTTGCCGGCCGTGAGATGGCACACCATCCCGACCAGGGATGCGGCCATGCTACCCGCGTAGGCGGCCACGCTCCCGCCGCCGGGAGCGGGCGAGGGTCCCCCCACCTCATCTGCGAAACCGCCGAGCGTCAGGTCTGCGAGCATGTGTGTGTCCTCCCGGAGATCGTCGTGCCGTTGCTCATTGCGGGAAGCGGCACGTGTGTACGTTGGCCGTCAGACTAGTCGCAATGACCCCGCGCAGGGAAGCCGCGGCTCGTCAGCCGAACGCAGTCTGGGGCACAAAGTGTCCTCGACGCAGCGATGATCGGCGGCGGCGGCCGGCCCGATGCCGGCGACCTACTTGCGTAAGACGAGCCTGCCGCCGACGGCGTCGACGAGCAGGTGGTCGCCGTCCTCGACGGCCTGGTAGAAGGCCGGCTCGGCACGGTCGACCATCGGGATCTCCATTACCACGACGCCTGAGACGAGTACCGGATCCGGCTGCGCGACGACGATGGCGCTAGGAGACTTGCCGTGCGTCATCAATTTGTAGAGGCCATCGCCCTGGACCACCGAACTCCCTTTGCCCGCCGGCATCACGAGGACCTTGCCGGCGATGTTCTTGCCGAACAGGTCGTGGTTCTCCTCGATGACCTCCCCGGTGGTGGGCTCGACGAGGTAGAAGCACACCGCGTCCTGGGAGACGATGACCTCCCCCTCACCGGTGCCCTCCGAGATCGAGCGGCAGGCGAACTCCCTGTCGGCAGTCATCGGACCACCTCTCCGATCAGGGCCGCCTCGATAGCCTGCGCCAGGGGCCTGATCCTGAACATGGTGTGGTTGAGCTCGTGGTAGTAGGCGCACTTGGGGGAGTCGGTCACCCCGGTCTTGCCGTAGATTGGTCCCCAGCACGGCGGCACGTCGATGCACGTGTCGGCGACCACGTTCCCGCCAGCCCGCTGGATGATGCTCAGATACCCCATCCGCTCGGCGAGTTCCCGGGAGAGTGAGCTCACGAGGATCCATGTCCCGACCGCGAAGCGTCTGCCGTCGGCCAGCGCGGCGATCTCACCGACCTGGCGGATCGAGAGGTGGGGGCAGCCGAACATCGCGAAATCGATCTTGCCGGGCTGCTTGCAGACCTCGTCTCGCACGCGCTGCAGGTCGGCGTCGGTAATCGTGACGCGTGCCTTGGGCTCGTGGCCGCCGAAGGCCGCCTCGACGGTCGGCGCCTCGGGGGTGATGCCGGCGATGTGATACATGGCGATGTTGCCCGCCGTGTTGAGCTCGGCGCCGAAGCCGACGAAGCCCTCGGGCGTCGGCCGTGACTCGATGCCGGTGAAAACCGGCACTTCGAGGCCCGGGTACTTCATCGGATACGCGTAGCCGAGCAGGCGCCAGTCGAAGTCGTCCTCGATCTTCACGTCCACCTCGACCAGCACCTCTCCCAGTCGGTCCTCGTCCAGGAGCAGACCGTACTCGGGGACCAGCCCCGTCACGGCGGCGCAGAGCGCACTGATGGAGGACTCGCGATTGGTTCGCGCGCCCAGGACGGAGTTGACGTAGGGCGTCGCGCTCGACTCTGAGAAGGCCACGATCTCACCGAAGGCGGGGACGTTCTTCTCCAGCTCGGGTGTGCAGTCAAGGGTCATCGTGGCGCCGATGCGCGTGTACGCGTCGTTGCAAGCCGTGACTCTGTCTTTGCCCTCCTGGGGGATCGAGAACAGGTGCGCATCGAGATACTCGAGGTCGATGTGGGGGTTGACGGTCGGGGATACGACGCAGTGGGCACCGGCGTCCACCAGCTTGGTCACGAACCAGATGTCGCCCTCTTGCCCGCTCAGGGCGACGTGGGCGCGCGTGATGGGGACCATACGACGTGCGTCGAATGCCTTGCCGACGGCGACCTGGGCCTTCATCGCCAGCGCCACACCCTCGCCGTGCTTCCCGGCCAGCATGTCCTGTTCGTGACTGGTCAGATCCATCTGCGTTCCCAACTCGATCCGCCTCTCCGCCGCGAGGGCGTCGCCGGCACAGGCGGGGTA
>JBAZPK010000154.1:0-5870 GCA_041648235.1 Thermoleophilia bacterium | reverse complement strand
TGCTCATCCGCTGGTCGAAGAAGGCCGAGAACCACCTCGCTCTGCTCCAGCTGGCCAGCGGCCTGATCGCCTTCAAGAAGGCGCACGCCGCACGCCTCGCGGCGGCCCTACAGGGATAGGTCCTTAGTCTTGTCGTGCGCGTCGGAGTACGGGCCGTGGCAGGCCGTGCACAGCTGGGCCCCGTGTGTCGAGCTCCCGAACTTGGCTGGGTCGACGAACAGGCTGACAGTCTTGGTGCCGATCGTCTGGGACGGCGCTGTCGACGCGGCGCCGTGGCACGACAGACACATGGCGTTGTCCGCCGCCAGCGCCGCGCCCGCCCCCATCGCGGCGATCGCGCCGAGCAAGAGAAGCACGACCGTCGCGAGGAAGGCCAGGCGACGAGGTGTGATCATGGTCCCCACTCCTTTCATACGTGCGCCCGCGCGGCGGCGGGCTGTCTGGGCCAGAAACGCGTGTGGGCCTCGCGAATGCGCGTGAAGGCAAGGGAGCCCCCAAGCATCCGGCGTCAGTATGGAGAGCCGGGGGCGGCGCCGAATCGGCAATTGTGCCGACGGGATCGCACAACGGGGCCCAGGCGGAAGGCGGGATGGGCGCTGCGCGAGCGCCGCGCGGCGGGAGGCGACGGGGGCGCTACGCGAGCGCCGCGCGAACCTCGATGCTCGTGCCGGCGCCGGGGCTGGTGGCGACAATCAGGGAGCCGCCCATCGAGCGTGCCCGTTCGCGCATGCCGAGGAGTCCAAGGCGTCCGGCTTCCGCAGCTCGGGCGCCCTCGTCCCCGAGGCCGAAGCCGCGCCCATCGTCGACGACACGCAGCGTCGCCGCGCCTCGATCGAAGACGAGGCTGACGGTGGCGTGCCGGGCCGCGGCGTGCTTCTCGACGTTGTGCAGCGCCTCTTGAGCGATGCGGTACAGGATGAGCTCGGTCCGAGGATCGACCCGCGACTCGGTGCCCTCGCAGGTGAGGCTGACGCAGATCCCCGACCGCTCGCCAAGGTCGTAGACCAGAGCGTCGAGCGCCTGCGGCAGGCCAAGGTCGTCGAGGACGGAGGGTCGCAGGTCCCAGCAAAGGCGGCGCAGCTCGGCGATGATGGCGTCCAGGCTCGCGACGGTCGCCGCGAGCCGCTCGCCGCCCTTGCCGTCCCGGGAGCAGGCGCGCACGAGACCAGCCCTGACGACGAGCAGCTCGTGGATCGTCTCGTCGTGGATCTCCCGCGCCAGCCGCCTGCGCTCCTCCTCCTCCGAGTCGGCCGCGATCTGCACGTACTTCTGCAGCGCCGCCTGCGACTCGGCCAGATCGCGAAGCGCGGCGTGGGCCTCCTCGAGGTGCCGGATGTTCGCGACCGCCAAGCCGAGCTGCCGGGCGATCGCCAGGAGCTGCTCGGCCTCGACCGCCGCGAACGCCGCGGCCGGGCCGGCGATGCCGAGCGCGCCGGTGACCCTGCCTTCGGCCAGCACCGGGACGACCACGTGCTCACCGCCGGACTCGGGCGCACTGGCGGCGGTCACAGCAGGGGTCAACGGCGCGCCCGCGGCGATGACGCTCCGCGCCGCCTCCAGCTGAGCGGGCGGCAGTCCGTCCGCCGTCGCGCCGGAGCTCGCGCTTACCACCTCGACGCGCGAGTCCCACCCGTCCGGCGCGTGGACCACCCACGCCATCCGGGTCCCCGGCTGTCCGGCGATCAGGCGCGTCGTGTCGGTGAAGACCCTGTCGAGGTCGAGCGACTGGCTGGCGGCGAGCGCGGTCGCGTTGAGCTCGCGCAGGCGCGCGTTGGCGGCTGTAGTCTCGGCGGCCGCCTGCCGCTCGGCGTCGACGCTGCGGCCGACGATCACGGTCATGACCAGCATGATCGTGAGCTGGAGGTTGATGCCGACCTGCTGCGTGTGCGTGTGAACGAGGATGATGGTCGGCAGTGACAGAGCCCAGCACCACAGCACCGTCGGGACCGCCCCTCGTTGCCCGAACGCCAGGCTCGCGTAGAGCGCCGGGGCAAAGAACGTCGTCACGGGGATGAGGTAGAGGTGCGGCCAGCCGAGGAGAGGGCCGCCGACCTCCAGCGTCACATGCCCGGCGGTGATGGCCAGCACGATCGCCTGGATCATCCAGAAGCGCCGCTCGCGCCACGGCACACCCCGCGCCCGGCGCACGACGCCTAGCCCAGCGTCAGGGAAGGTCATCGAGCTCCAGCCAGCCGTTCTGCAAGCCGTGCACCACGGCCTCCGTGCGCGAGCCAACGCCGAGCTTGGTGAGGATGTGGCGCATGTGAGCGTGGACGGTGCGCACGCTCACGCCGAGCGCACCGGCGATCTGCTTGTTGGCGGAGCCCCCCGCGGCGAGCCGCAAGACCTCCATCTCGCGCGCCGAGAGCTCGCACACCGGCCCCTCGGGCGCAGGCGGGCGCGCGTAGCGCCCGAACACGGCACGGGACACGGCCGGGTCGAGAACCGACTCCCCGGCGTGCACGTCAAGGATGGCGCGCGTGAGATCGTCGATCTCGACGTTCTTCAGAAGGTAGCCCGCCGCGCCGGCGTCGAGCAGCGCCGTCACGTACTGTCTGGCGTCGTACACGGTGAGGACGAGGACGGCGACCCGAGGCTGGTCCCGTTTGATCACGCGTGTCGCCTCGATCCCGTTCATGCCGGGCATCGAGATGTCCATGAGGACGACGTCGGGCCGCAGCGAAGCGACGAGGGCGACGGCCTCCTCGCCGTCGCCCGCCTCGCCGACCACCTCGACGGCCTCCGAGAAGTCGGCGAGCTGCTGCCGCACGCCGGCGCGGAAGAGGGAATGGTCGTCCACGATGAGGACCCGCGGCCGCGCCGTCGCTTCGGCATGGTGTTCGGCATGTCGGCCAGTCATACCACCATTGTACGCGCCGGCGGCCGCGCGGCGCCGACCCGGCGCGGGCCGTCACTCTTCAGCGGCAGGCCGCGGCTCCAGAGAGAACCGCAGCTCCACGATCCGCGCCTCATCGACAGCCGTGACCGCGACCGCGTGCCCTTCGAAGTCAACGATCTCGCCGACTGCGGGTACGCGCCCGAGCAGCTCGACCAGGTGCCCGCCGATCGTGGCCTCGCCGGCGTTCTCGATCTCGATGCCGAGCTCGTCCTCCACCTCTCCAAGCGGTGCGGTCCCCGCCACCACTAACGAGTCGCCGTCACGCCGGATCTCGGCGGCGTGCTCGCCGTCTTCCTCCTCCTCGAACTCGCCGACGATCTCCTCGAGGATGTCCTCGAGGGTGACCAGGCCGACGGTGGTGCCGAACTCATCGACGACCAGCGCGATGTGCTGGCGCTTGTTCCGCAGTTCGCGGAGTACCTGATCGACCATGGTCGATTCAGAGACTCGCGCGAGTGGCCGCGCGAGCTCGCTCAGATCCGTCTCCACACCTCCCAGGGCGAGGCGCAGCAGCTCCTTGAAGTTGATGACGCCGACGGGATCGTCGAGGCCATCCTCGGCCTCGCAGAGCGGCAGCCGTGTGTGCAGGCTGCCGCTCGCGCGCTGCACCGCTTCCGTGACGCTCTCCCCAAGCACGAGGTAGTCGATATCCCGGCGCGGCACCATGACCTGACGGGCGCGCAGGTCGCCGAAGACGAGCACGTTTTCGGCGAACTCACGCTCGTACGTCTCGATGAGGCCCTCGCGCACGCTTTGCGCAAGGAGCATGCGCAGCTCGTCCTCGGTGTGAGGCGCGTGGCCGACCTCGCGGGCGGGCGGGATGCCGAACGGCTTGAGCACGAGGTTGCCGAGACCGTTGAAGGCGTCGACAAGCGGCTTGGTGGCGAGGTAGAAGACGCGCATCGGCGGTGCGACGAAGAGGACGGTGGGCGCCGTACGAGCGATCGCCAGCGACTTGGGGGCGAGCTCGCCGAGCACCACGTGGAGCAGCGTCACGAGCCCGAAGGCGAAGGCGAAGCTGATGCCGGTGGCGACACTTCGGGAGACCGCACCAAGGAGCGGCTCCAGGAGGTGCTCGAAGGCCGGCTCAGCCAGCGCCCCAAGGCCGATGCTGGCGATGGTGATGCCGAGCTGGCAGGCGGCGAGGTACGCGTCGATCTGCTCCACGGCGTGGCGCGCCGCCTTGGCCCCCGGCTTGCCCAGCTTCTCGAGCTCCACCACCTGGCTGAGCCGGACACGGGTGATGGCGAACTCGGTAGCGACGAAGAAGGCGTTGAGTCCGACGAGCAGGAGCGCGGCGATGATGCGGAGCGCCTCCGTCATGAGGGCTCACCGACTGCGGGCCGATCGCGGGAGTGTCCCGGCCCGGCGCATCTGGAGCAGACTCGGAGCGCCGGGCCGCAGCGTTCGTCAGGTCCAGAGTCGTCGTCCACGACAGAGAGCATACCCGAAGATGCACCTGTCTCCCACGATGGACCAGCGCGCTCGAGCTGCAGCGCGGCGGCGGCCACGGTGAGCGCCGCGAGGCGGGCCGCTGAGGCGGGTCAGGCGGCGCCGGCGACGGCCGCGATGGACTCCCTGAGCGTCGCCAGGCCGCTCATCAACTGGTCACGCTCGATCGTCAGGGCCGGGAAGACTCGGATGCCGTTGCCCTGGGTCTGGCGCACGAACACCTTGCGGGCGAGGCACTCGGCGGCGGCCGCCGCGGCGGCCGCCTCGTCAGCCAGGTCGACGAGGAGCAGGAGGCCTGCCCCGCGGACGCCCGTGACGAGGCCCGGGTACGATCGCGGCCAGCGGGCCATTTCCTCGAGCGCCTCGCGCCCCAGCCCTTCGACGTGCGTGCCGATGTCATTGTCGAGCAGGTGGCTGATCACGGCGTAGGCCACCGCGCAGGCGAGCGGGTTTCCGCAGTAGGTGCCGCCGTGGTCGCCGGCCTCCAGCTTGGCCGACACCTCTTCCGTGAGGGCGAAGGCACCCAGCGGGAAGCCCCCGGCGATCCCCTTGGCCAGGGTCAGGAAGTCGGCCCGCACCCCGGCGGCGCTCGTCGCGAACAGCGGGCCCGTGCGGCAGAAGCCCGTCTGGACCTCGTCCACGACGAGCAGCGTGCCGTTCGCCCGGCACAGCTCCGACACCGCCTTCAGGTAGCCGGCGGGCGGGAGGCGCACGCCGCCCTCGCCCTGGATCGGCTCGACGATCACGGCGGCGACCGCGGCGTCGAGGGCACGCTCGAGCGCGGCCAGGTCCCCGTAGGGCACGAACCGGTGGCCGGGCATCTGCGGCCTGAACTTGTCCCGGTGCCTGGCCTGGCCGGTGGCCGAGACCATGCTGATCGTGCGCCCATGGAAGCTGCCGTCCATCGAGACCACGTCGGTGCGGCCGCTGACCTTGCGCGCGAGCTTGACGGCGGCGTCGTTGGCCTCGGCGCCGCTGTTGGTGAAGAAGACGCGCGTGAGGCCTTCCGGCAACACGCCGGCGAGCAGCGCGAGGAGCCGCGCCCGCGCCGGCGAGTACGTCAGGCCCGAGTCGGGGTTCTGGATGATCCGCGCCCCCTGCTCCGCCAGCGCGGCCTGGATGGCGGGGTGGGCGTGGCCGATGGAGGCCACGCCCCAGCCGGCCGTGAGGTCGAGGTACCGCTGCCCCTCCTCGTCCCACACGTACACGCCCTCGCCGCGCGCGATCGAGATGGGCGTCTTGGCGAAGAAGGGTGGCATGTGCGCGTTCTCGATGGCGATCGTCTCGGCGGACCCCATGGTCACCTCATCTCTCGGCGGCGACCGTGAGGCGCTCCACGAGCGCCTCCAGCTCGCCGCGCGTCGTCATCCGCCCCAGGCTGAAACGGATGGCCCCGGCGCCGACCGCGAGGGGCACCGCCATCGCTTCCAGGACCGGCGAGAGCGTGATGGAATCGGCGTGGCAGGCGGAGCCGGTGCTCGCCGCCACCTCGGGCATGGCAGCCAGGATGTCGGCGCCG
>JBAZPK010000153.1:0-5881 GCA_041648235.1 Thermoleophilia bacterium | reverse complement strand
TCAGCCCCGGGCGGTGACGCGCCTTCGGCTGAGCGCCGTCACCCGAGGCGGGCGATGCGCTCGCCGCGCACGCTCCGCCGCTGCGCGGCGGAGGCCTCGGCGAGCTCCTCGGGCTCTTCGAGGATGATGCCCACCCGGGCGCGCGCCCGGCCCGTCGGCTGCGTGCCCTCCTGCGACCTCGGCCAGGCGCGCACGGCGGCCTCGACGCCCTCGCGGCCGTCCGCCGCGAACGCCTCGGCGAGCTGGGCCTGCACGTCGGCGTTTGGGCTCGCGGCCGCAAACTCGGCCGCCGCGAGCGCGTAGCCGTTGCCGTTGAAGCTCAGGGAGACGCCGCCCCACGCCTTGACGGCGGCGAGCGGCGGCGCGTCGGTGATCGAGTCGCCGACGTACATCACGTCGGCGCCGCGGACGCCGGCGGCGGCGACGATGCGTTCGAGTGCGGCGAGCTTCATGCCGCCGCCCACGGGGTGGACGGCGGCCAGCAGCTCGCCGCTCCGGCGCCCGTTCATCCGCCGCCAGAACAGGTCGTCGAGCTGTGCCACGGTGGCGGCGTCGGCGGGCGAGAGGTCGGCGGCGGAGCCGGCCCCCTCCGGGATCTCGATGACGCCGCGGCGCACGACCCGCTCGGCCTCGCCGCGCAGCCAAGCCTTCTCCTCGTCCGGCAGGCGCCAGTCGTCGAGGCTGAGATCGGTGCAGCGCACGTTGGCGAAGGGGAATCCGGAGAGGCCGCACAAGGCCTTGAGGTACGGCGAATACGAGGTCGAGATGACGAAGGCCGGCATCTCCTCTTCGATCCGTGCCAGCGCCTCGAGCGCCCCGGGCACCGTCAGGACACCTTCGGCGCTGAACTCCTCCACGTCCTCGTCGCTGACCTCGAAGGCCTTGAGGAAGGGCGGCAACAGGCGCAGGGTGTCGCCGGCGTGGTAGCCTGGCCTGCCGACGACGTCGGCGAGGAAGTCGTCGTAGCGGCTCAGCCGCGCGAAGAACTCGGCCCCGTGGGGGATGAAGCGCTCGGCGATCTCCTGGGCGTTGTCGTTGCGGGTGAGCGGGCCTTCGCAATCCGTGACGTAGACGCGCGCCGGTCGGGCCACGCCGGACCACGCCGCGCCGGCTGCGGGGGCGGCGCTCATCGCTGCGCCACCTCCGCCTCCACCGTCTCGCTGAGGTCCAGCGGCAGGCGGGCGGCCTCGGCGAACACGGCGCCTTGCGACGTGTTGAGGTGCCCTTCGGCGAACTGGCGCAGCGTCTGGTAGAGCAAGGGGATCTCGCGGAGCTCGCCGCGCCGGCGGATCTCGGCGAAGAGCGGCTCGGCCTCGCCCTCGGCGGCGGCGATCTCGGCCACGCTCAGCGTGCGGCGCTTCCGGCGGAACTGCTGCCACAGGGGGCCCCAGCCGGGGCCCCGCAGGGGGAAGCGGAAGCAGCTGACGACCGGCCCGCGGTCGAGCTGGGCGGTGGCGAGGTGGATCATGGCGCCGGTCTCGGTGGCCTCTTCGCCCAGCAACTGCCAGATGACCTCCTGCCAGGTGCCGGTGGGGCCGCCGGGCAGCGCCGGATGCAGGTTGAGGATGGCGAACCGGCGGCACATGGCCGCACTGGCGACGAGCATGTACCCGGCCATCACGAGGACGCCGAGGCGGTAGGGCACGAGGAGGTCGATGACCCCATTGTGGTACTCCTCGCGCCAGGTGCCGCGGCTCACGCCGAGCTCCTGCGCGGCGGCCCAGCTGGCGGAACTGCTCAGCGTGACGGTGGCGAACCCGAGGCGCTCGACGAGCTCGAGGAAGCGGTCGCTCTCCGAGGCCTCGCCGGGCTCGCGGTCGCAGAACACCGCCCCGATCTCGAGCGGGAGGTCGTCCCGCTGGGCCCGCGCCACGACATCGGCGAGCAGGTTGCAGGCGGCCTGGTCGCGGCCGCTGGAGAGCCAGCCGACCCTCACCCGCCGCGCTCCTCGGCCAGCCGGGCGCGCCAGGCGGCGGCGTCGGGGTAGGTGCTGCGCCCCAGGCCGGCGATGCCGCGGCTGGCCGCCCAGGCGGCAAGCCTCCCGGCGCTCTCGAGGCCGGCCTGCTCGATCATGCCGGCGATGAAGCCGGCGGCGAAGAGGTCGCCGGCGCCGGTGACGTCGACCACCTCGGCCGGCAGTGGCGGCACGTACAGGTCGACGCGGCGGCCCACCAGCCTGGCGCCGCGGCCGCCCATCTTGACCACCACGAGCCCGACACCGGCGTTGAGCGCGAAATCGAGCGACTCGGGGAGTGAGAGGCCGCAGAGCATCTCGAGCTCCGTCTCGGTGGCGAACAGGTAGGCACAGCGCCGCAGGATCGGGAGGAAGCGCTTGACGCCTTTGCGGGCGTAGATCTCGCCCGGGTCGAAGGTGACCTCCACTTCGGGCGGCAGCCGCTCGAGCAGCGCCAGCTGCGCCGCGAGCGGCTCGTCGCCGACAAACGAGGTGAAGAGCGCGAACCGCGTCTTGGGTGGGCGCCGCGGCACGTCCGCGGCGGCGAAGGCGTCGTTGGCCGCCGGCCAGACGAGGTTGCGGCGCTCGCCGTCCTCGTCGAGGAGCACGTAGACGCGCCCCGACTCGCCCTTGCGAGCGACCAGCCGGGCCTCGGCCGGTGCCAGCTCGCCGAGCAGGTAGCGCCCGTCGTCGTCGGCGCCCACGCGGCCGATCATCGCGGCCCGGTACCCCAGGCGAGCGAGCGCGAAAGCTGTGTTGGCGGCCTGCCCGCCGCCTGAGCGCGTCGGCGGGACGTGAGCCAGCGCCTCGTCGACGGCGCGCCGCACGTCGGCGTCGAGGAGCTGCTCGCCGCCCGGCGGCCCAAGCTCGTCCCAGAGCGCGAAGCCGCGCGGCAGCCGGTAGATGAGGTCGAGGTTGAGGGCGCCGCAGCCGATCAGGTCGACCGGCTTCACAGGCGAAGCTCGCCCCGGTAGCGCACGGCCGGGCCGTCGGCGCGCGGCACGACTCCGCCGACGGCGCGCGCCTCAAGGCCGCTCTCGCCGATCAGGGCGACGTTCCTCTCCACGCAGGCCGCGTCCATGGCCAGCACCATGCCGAGGCCGCAGTTGAAGGTGTTGAGCATCTCGGCCTTGGTCACGCCCAAGCCGTGGAGCCAGGAGAAGACGGGCCCGGGCGGCCAGGCGCCGAGGTCGATCTCCGCCGCCAGGTGCTCCGGCACGGCGCGGCCGACGTTGTCGGGGAAGCCGCCCCCGGTGATGTGGGCGGCGGCGTGCACGCCGCCGGCGTGGCCGAGGCCGTCGAGCACGGGGCTGTAGATGGTCGTCGGTACGAGGAGCACCTCACCCACGCTCGCGTTGGGCCCGGCGTGGACGCAGAAGGCGCCACCCTCGCTGAGGAACTTGCTGTGCAGGTCGATGGCATGCTCCTTGAGGAGGCGCCGCACGAGGCTGAAGCCGTTGGAGTGCAGGCCGCTGGAGCAGATCCCGACGAGGACGTCGCCTTCGGCGACGAGCTGCGGGCCCCAGAGCTCGTCGCGCTCCGCGACGCCGACCGCGAAGCCGGCCATGTCGAAGTCGCCGCCGGGGAACTGCCCGGGGTGCTCGGCGGTCTCGCCGCCGAGCAGAACGCACCCGGCCCTCTGGCAGCCCTCGTCGACGCCGGCGACGATCTCCGCCACCTCCTCGGGCACGACCCTGCCCACGACGAGGTAGTCGAGGAAGAAGAGGGGCACGGCGCCGCAGGCCGAGACGTCGTTGACGCTCATCGCCACGAGGTCGATGCCGATGCTGCCCAGCCTGCCCATGGCGCGGGCGAGCTCGATCTTGGTGCCGACGCCGTCGGTGCCGGCGACGAGCACCGGGTCCTTGAGCTTCGGGAGGCGCATCGCGCCGCCGAAGCCGCCAAGGCCGCCCAGGACGAGCGGGTGCCGGGTGCTCTTGAGCCGCTGCTTCATGAGCTCGACGGCGCGGTTGCCGGCCTCGACGTCGACGCCGGCTTCCTTGTACGTGAATCCCTGGTCGTCCCCCATCGGGCTCCGTTCGTCGCGAGATGACGCGGGCCTTCGCCCGGACCGGGTTATTCTACGGCACGGGCGCGCCTGCGCGGTACGCGGCGGAGATGAGGACGAGGGCGGCGAGAGGCCCCCGCTCACGTGGGATCAGGGGTCTGACGTGCGCCGAAAGTCCCTGCGGCTCAGGGCGCGCGCCTCAGAGGTGGCTCACGGCTCGCAGGCGGCGGGCGCACCCTTCTCGAAGCGCATCTTGCACATCGCGTACTCCTCGGGCACGGCGATGGGGTAGTCGCCGTCGAAGCAGGCCCGGCAGAACTGGCTGCGCGGCAGGCCGGTGCTGGCCTGCAGGGCGTCCAGGGTGAGGTAATGCAGGCTCGTGGCGCCGACCTTGGCGCGGATCTCCTCGACGCTCAGGTTGGCGGCGATGAGCTCGGCGCGGGTGGCCATGTCGATGCCGTAGTAACAAGGGTACTGGATCGGCGGCGAGCTGATGCGCAGGTGGACTTCTTTGGCGCCGGCGGCGTACAGCATGTCGACGAGCTTGCTCGTGGTGTTGCCGCGCACGATGGAGTCGTCGACCACGACGAGGCGCTTGCCGCGGATGACGGCGCTCAGCGGGTTGAGCTTCATGCGGATGCCCACCTGGCGCAGCTGGTCGTCGGGCTGGATGAACGTGCGATGCACGTAGCGGTTCTTGATCAGACCCTCGGCGTAGGGGATGCCGGAGGCGGCGGCGTAGCCGATGGCCGCCGGCATCCCCGTGTCGGGCACGGGGATGACGAGGTCGGCCGCGACCGGTGCCTCGAGGGCCAGGTGCTTGCCCATCTCCTGGCGCACGAGATGCAGGGTGCGGCCCGAGATGATGCTGTCGGGCCGCGCGAAGTAGATGAACTCGAAGATGCAGAGCGCCGGGCGCGAGCCCTCGAGCTCGACGCGCTCGCTGCGCAAGCCGTGCTCGGCGTCGGCGATGACGACCTCGCCGGGCTGGATCTCGCGCACGAAGCGTGCGCCGATGATGTCGAGCCCGGCCGTCTCGCTGCTGATGACCGGGTGGCCCTCGTAGTCGCCGAGGCAGAGGGGGCGCACTCCGTACGGGTCCCGGAAGCCCACCAGAGCGTTGCCGCTCATGACGGTGGCCGAGAAGGCGCCGCGGATCTTGGCCACGGCGGTGCGCACCGCGCCCAGGAGGTCGCCCTCCGCCTCGTGAGCGATGAGCGCCGTGATCACCTCGGTGTCGGTGGTGCCGGCGAACTTGACCCCCTCGGCGACGAGCTCGTCGCGCAGCTCCGTGGTGTTGACGAGGTTGCCGTTGTGCCCGAGGGCGATGACGTCGCCGTTGCGGCTGCGGACCAGCGGCTGCGAGTTCTGCCAGTGGCTCGCACCCGTGGTGGAGTAGCGCACGTGGCCGATGGCGTGCTGGCCGCTGAGGCTGGTGAGCATCTGCTCGTTGAACACCTGGCTGACGAGGCCGAGATCCTTGATCACCGTGATCTGGCCGTCGTCGCTCACGGCGATGCCGGCGCTCTCCTGGCCGCGGTGCTGCAGGGCGTAGAGGCCGAAGAAGGTCAGGCGCGCGACGTCGCGCCCCGGCGCATGGATGCCGAAGACGCCACAGCTGTCGTGGAAACGATCGTCCTGCAAGATGCCCTGTGTCAGTCGGTCAGGCGAGCCGCTGCGGGAGCGACTCGTAAGCAGAATGGAGCTCGCTCACCGGGACGGCGACGAGCTCCCCGCCTTCCATGGTACACCTGAGGTGCGTCCCGGTCACCCGGCCGGCGACGCGGTGCGGCAGGCCGCCGAGCAGAGCCTCGAGCGGGCCGAGCAGCTCCGGCGCCACGCTGACGAGGACGCGCGTCGGAGCCTCACCGAAAAGGGCGAGGTCGGGCCGCGCGGCGGCGCCGGCCACGGACGCGGCG
>JBAZPK010000152.1:0-5921 GCA_041648235.1 Thermoleophilia bacterium | reverse complement strand
GCCGCTGTGGTATCATCCGCGGCGGCCGCGCGGGCGTCGCGCGCGCCGCTCGCGACCCCGTGTGGAGGTACGTCTCCGTGACCGACCGCCGACTCATCGATGACCTCCTCATCGGCGCCGTCGAGGTGCTCCCCGAGGGCGCTCTCGAGGCCAAGCTCGCCCTCGCAGAGCGCGAGGGGCGGCCTCTGCGGGTCAAGCTTGGCGTCGACCCCACGGCCCCCGATATCCATCTCGGTCACACCGTGGTGCTCAACAAGCTGCGCCAGTTCCAGGACGCGGGGCACGTCGCGGTGCTCATCATCGGCGACTACACGGCGCGCATCGGCGATCCGTCGGGGCGCAGCAAGACGCGGCCTCGCCTCGACCCCGCGGTCATCGACGCCAACGCGCGCACCTATCAGGAGCAGGCCTTCCTGATCCTCGACGACGACCCCGCCAAGCTCGAGGTGCGCTCCAACGGCGAGTGGCTCGGGGCGCTCACCATGGAGCAGCTCTTCGAGCTCACCGCCACCACCACGGTGGCGCGCATCCTCGAGCGCGACGATTTCGCCAAGCGCTGGGCGGCGCATCAGCCCATCAGCATGCTCGAGATGCTGTATCCACTGGCCCAGGGGTACGATTCGGTGGCCATCCACGCCGACATCGAGCTCGGCGGCACCGACCAGAAGTTCAACCTCTTCATGGGCCGCGACCTCCAGGAGCACTTCGGCCAGCCGCCGCAGGCGATCCTCACGATGGACATCCTCCCGGGCACCGACGGAGTCGAGCGGATGAGCAAGAGCACGGGCAACTACATCGGCGTCACCGAGGACCTGCGCGACATCTACGGCAAGGTCATGAGCATCCCCGACGCGACGATGATGACGTACTTCCGCCTGCTCACCGGGCACCACGCCGACGAGCTCGCGCGCCTGGCGGCCGAGCTCGAGAGCGGCGCCGTCAACCCGCGTGACCTCAAGGCGCGCCTGGCGCGCGAGATCATCACGCGGCTGCGCGGCGCCGCGGCCGCGGCGGCGGCGGAAGACCACTTCGACCGCGTGTTCCGCCGCCACGAGGCCGCCGCCGACCTGCGCGAGCTCGCCGTCGAGCCCGGCGACCTCGAGGACGGCAGCGTCTTCCTCCCGGCCGTCCTCGAGCGCTGGTTCGGGCAGACGCGCTCCGAGTGGCGGCGCCGCATCCAGCAGGGCGGCGTGAGCCTCGACGGCGAGCCGCTCACGGCGCTCGCCGTCCCCGCCGCCGGGCTCGCCGGCCGCCGCCTCAAGGCCGGCAAGTCGGCCCAGTTCCAGGGCGTCATCGAGCTGGGAGCGCCTTGACCGTGACGAAGAAGGGCGGCTGGCTCAGCCGCGGCCGCGAGATGATCCGTATGCTGGCCGTGCGCCGCCGGGACGTCGCCATCCTGATCGGGCTCGCCCTCATCCTGGCCATGCTCGAGGGCGTCGGCGTCGGCCTGCTGCAGCCCGTGCTGCAGTACATCCAGTTCGGCTCGGGCGCGCATGCCGGCGGGATCTTCAACGAGCTGCTCTACCGGACGATCGACCTGCTCGGCCTGCGCGTGAACCTGCTCACCCTGCTGATCCTCGCCTTCGTCCCGGTGCTCCTGCGCCAGGTGATGTTCCTCGCCTATGCGTACGCCACGGCCCGGGTGCAGCAGGGGGCATCCATACGCCTGCGCTCCGAAGGCTTCGCCGCCCTCGTGCACAGCGACCTCTCGTTCATCGTCGGCGAGGGCTTCGGCAACCTCGTCAGCACCCTCACGCTGCAGGTGCAGCGCAGCAGCGTCGCCATCTTCCAGTTCCTGCAGCTCATCTCCACCGGCCTCGTGATCGTCGTGTACGTGGCCGTGCTCGTCGTCCTCGAGGCGCGGCTGGCCCTGCTCGCCGTCGTGGCGATCGCGATCATCTCCTGGCTCGTCAAGGGCGCGGTGACGCGCTCGCGTTCGCTGGGCGCCGAGACCACGCGGCGCAACAACGAGACCTACTCGGTGGTCGGGGAGCGCATCACCGCCATCCGGCTGATCAAGATGCTCGGCCAGGAGGATCACGAGACGCGCAAGGTCACGGGCGTCGTTCGCCGCCTGGCCGAGGTGCAGGTGCGCATCGCGATCTTCAGCGGGATCGTCGAGGTGACCATCGACCCCCTGCTGATGCTCACCGTCTTCGTCGTCATCTACGCCGGCGCCGAGTACTTCAACGCCTCGCTGGCGACTCTCGGGCTCTTCCTCTTCATCCTCCTGCGGCTCAACCAGAAGGCGAAGGATTTCAACAGCGGCCGCCAGGTCCTCTCGTCCCTGGTCGACAGCCTCGTCTCGGTGCGCAGCGTCATCGATCGGGCCATGGCCTCGCGGCGGATCGTCGGCGGCCCGACGGCGTTCACCGGCCTGCACGAGGGCATCCGCTTCGAGAACGTGAGCTTCTCCTACCTGGACGAGAGCGAAGAGCTCGTCCTCAGGGGCGTGGACCTCGAGATCCCCTGCCGTTCGCAGACGGCGCTCGTGGGCAGGTCGGGCGCCGGCAAGTCGACGCTCGTCGACCTCATCCCGCGCCTCCGCGAGGCCACGGAGGGCCGCGTGCTCTTCGACGGGCGGCCCATCCAGGAGTTCGACCTGCGGTCGCTCCGCCGCTCGGTAGGCTTCATGACGCAGGACGCGCTGCTCTTCAACGACACGATCTACAACAACCTCGTCTACGGGCTCGAGCGCGAGCCGTCGCCCGAGGAGGTCGAGACGGCCTTGCGCTCCGGCTACTGCACGCAGTTCGTCGACGAGTTGCCGAACGGCCTCGAGACGAACGTCGGCGACCGCGGCGTGCGCCTCTCCGGGGGGCAGCGCCAGCGTCTGGCCCTGGCCCGGGTCTTCCTCCAGGATCCGGACATCCTCATCCTCGACGAGCCCACGAGCGCCCTCGACTCGGAGTCGGAGGAGTACATCCAGAAGGCGCTCGAGACCATGCGGCACCGCAAGACGCTCATCGTCATCGCCCATCGCCTGTCGACCGTGCAGCACTCCGACCAGATCGTCGTGCTCGAGCAGGGCGTCGTCGTGGAGCAGGGCGTGCATGCCGAGCTCCTCGAGCGCGAAGGGGCCTACCACCGGCTCTTCGACCTGCAGATATACCGGTAGGCCGAAGGCCGCTTCGCGCGACCCCCGAGGGGGTGGGGCGGCCGATGCTAGACTTGTCCCCGGCACATCCGAGTCGGGAGCAGACCAGCGACATGAACGCGCAGCGCCTCATCCTTCGCCTCATCGACGGCGGCCGCAAGGACATCGACGCGTTCCAGGCCGCCCTCGACGATCGCGACCTGCCGGCGCCTGGCCCGGCGAGCTGGGTGCTCGACCGCGCCGCGCTTCTCTACACGGTCTTCGTGGGGCTCCAGCGCGCCGCGGCGCGGCGGCCGGCGTCTCCCGCCAGCCGCGCCGTCTTCTACGAGGTGGGTGCCCCCAAGGAGCCGCTGCGGCAGATCCGGTCGGCGTTCGCCCGCACCCACTTCGGGGACGAGGTCGATTTCTTGCACACGCATCGCCTCAAAGGCCACGGCGGGCCGCGCCGCCTGACGGATCGCGAACGCCGCCTGGCCCGCGCCTGGCGGCGCCGGGCCCGCGTGGCGGCGCTGGCCACGCTGCTCGACCGGCGGCGCCGCTACCGCTGGTGGGGGCACGTGTTCGCGACGATCAACACGTTCGCCCAGGCCGCCGACCAGTTCGATACCGTCTACGTGACCAAGCCCTGGGACCGCCGCAGCTACGCCATGGCGACCTTCCTGCGCCGCAATACCGGCGCCGAGGTCCGCCTCGTCTACCAGAGCATGCCGCTGTACGGCAATCAGCGCCGCCTGCACGTCCCCGTCACCGCCGTGGTCACCTCCAGGGTCAACGTCCCCGAGGCCGAGTACTTCCGCGCCGCCGGCGAGTTCCGGGCCACGGAGATCGTGTACCGGTCCAGCGAGTTCGTCGAGGAGCGAGCCGCCCTCGTGGCGGCCAGCCCGACGTACGACATCGGCTTCTACGCCTCTGGCGACTGGGCCCGTGAGGACGGCCTCTACTGGGCGCGCGACATCGAGCAGGTGCGCGCCGGCGCCTTCAGCGGCAACGTCTACGAGCGCCACGCCGAGGAGGTCCTCGCCTGGCTCGTCGAGTACGCCGCCTCGCGCCGGCGGACGCTGCGCATCTACCCGCATCCCTACGAGCGTACCTTGCTGCACGAGCACGGCATCGAGCCGCCGTACTTCGGCCTCGCCGACGGTGAGCTGGTGACCATCGACGACCGCGCCGGCAACTCGCGCAGCTCGCACTACGAGGCCGACGTGGCGGTGGCCCTGCGTTCGAGCACCATCTGGCAGCGCATCGACCTGGGCCTCGAGCGCTCGTTCATGTACGCGTTCAGCGACCCGGCCCTCGGCAACGTGCTGCCGGAGGCGCTCGGCGAGTACCAGCGCAATCTGTTCCGCTCCGCTGAGGAGTTGCACGCGAAGCTGGACGCCTGCTTCGCGGCGCCGGGCGTCGCGGCGGCGGAGGCCTCGTCGTGACGCCGCCGCAGCCGTCGCCGGGCGTCTCTCTCCTCGCCGTCATCCCGGCGCGCGGGGGCTCGCGGCGCGTGCCCGGCAAGAACGTCCGGCCACTGCGCGGCCGGCCGCTCATCCACTACACGATCGACGCCGCTCTCGAGAGCGGCGTCTTCGCCGCCGTCGTGGTGAGCACCGACAGCGAGGAGATCGCCGAGGCGGCGCGGGCCGGCGGCGCCGAAGTCCCCTTCTCGCGCGCCGCCGGCCTCGCCGACGACCACACGCCCGTCTCGGCCGTGACCGTCGACGCCCTCGAGCGGCTGGACCCGGCCGGCGAGCGCTACGCCGCGGTCGCTCAGCTCATGCCGAACTGCCCCCTGCGTACGAGCGCCGACGTGCGCGCCAGCCTGGAGCAGTTCGCCGGGTCGGGCGCCGACGTGCAGCTCTCCGTCTGCCGGTACGGGTGGTTCAACCCGTGGTGGGCGATGTCGCTCGGGCCGCAGGGCGTGCTGGCCCCCCTGTTCGCCGCGCGCCTGGCCGACCGCAGCCAGGACCAGCCCGAGCTGTACTGCCCCAGCGGCGCGATCTGGTGGGCGAAGGCCGCGGCGCTGCGTGAGGCGGGCACCTTCCACGTCCCCGGCCGCACGGGCTGGGTGATGCCCTGGGAGCACGCGCTCGACGTCGACACCGAGGACGACTGGCGCATGGTCGAGGCCGTCGCGGCGCGGGCCGCCACTCCGTGACCCTCCCAGCCCACGAGGCCGTCCTCTGCGTCGTCGTGCACCGGGGCGTCCTGCCGTTCCTGCCCGCCTGGTGCGCCTCGGTCGCCGCGCAGTCGGACCGGGCTTTCGACCTCTGCGTGGCCCTGGACGGCGTCGCCCCGGCGGAGCTCCCGAGCCTGCCCGGGGAGGGGCGGGAGGTCCAGTTCGTGCATCCCGCCCCAGGCCGCTCCCCGGCCGAGGTGCGCAACGAGCTCTTCGCCGCGGTGGTTGGCGCCTACGAGCTCATCGTCGCCGTCGACGCCGACGACCTGCTGGCGCCGGAGCGTGTGGCCGGGGCCCGGGGAGGCGCCGCGCGCGCCGATCTCTCCGCCTGCGCGATGGAACTGATCGACCACGCCGGCACGCCGCTCGGGCGCCGCTTCTGCGCCCTCGCCGACACGTCGGCCGACGCCCTCGGGCGGCTGCTCCCGCGGGCCAACGTCTTCGGCCTGTCCAACACGGCCTGGCGGGCGGCGACGCTGCGCGCCTGCCTGCCCGCCCCGCCGGGCGTGGTCGCCGTCGACTGGTACCTGGCCACGGCCGCCTGGCTGCGCGGTGCGCGCCTCGCGGTCGACGCCCGCCCGCTCATGGCCTACCGCCAGTATGCGGACAACACGGCGCGGGTCGTGCCGCCGTTCACCCCGGCGGTCGTCCGCGCCGCGG
>JBAZPK010000151.1:0-5954 GCA_041648235.1 Thermoleophilia bacterium | reverse complement strand
GCTGGCGCCCACCCGCGCCTGGTACGTCACCGACCTGCAGCCGCTGGAGACGCGGCGCCCGTCCGGTGCCGCCGGCTCACCCGGTGCCGCCAGCTCGCCCGGCACTTCTGGCTCGCCCGGCGCCGCGGGCCAGCCCGGCGCCGCGGGCCCGCCCGCCGCGGAGTGATACAATACCCTGCCGCTCAGCGGAGGGCGGCCCGGCGCCTCGCAGCGCCCCCGGCCGCCGGGCACTGGGGCGTAGCCAAGCGGTAAGGCACCGGGTTTTGGTCCCGGCATCCGGAGGTTCGAATCCTCCCGCCCCAGCCACGATCCCTCCGAGGGCGGAACAGGACAGGTAGCACTCCTTCAAGGTGAAGCACATGACCAAGCTCTCCGCCGCCCGCCCGCCCCTCGCCGTCGTGATCCTCGCCGCCGGGCTGGGCACGCGCATGAAGTCTGACCTCCCCAAGGTGCTGCATGAGGTCTGCGGCCGGCCGATGCTCGCCTACGTCATCGACGCGGCGCTGAGCGTGGCGCCGGAGCGCGTCGTCGTGGTCACCGGCCCCGACCAGGACGCCATCGTCGAGATCCTCCCCGTGGGCTGCGAGCGCGCCGTGCAGGCGGAGCGCCGCGGCACCGGCGACGCGGTGCGCGCGGGCCTCGATTCGCTGCGCGGCTTCGAGGGCGACGTGATGGTGCTCTACGGCGACGTGCCGCTGGTGCACGGCGACTTCGTCGCCGAGCTGTTCCGGCGGCACCTCGAGGCCGAGGCCGTGGCCACGCTCACCACGGTGCGGCTCGACGAGCCCGCGCACTACGGGCGCATCGTGCGCGACGTCGACGACCGCGTCGCCTGCATCGTCGAGTTCGGCGACGCCACGGCCGCCGAGCGTCAGATCGACGAGATCAACGTGGGCCTCTACGTCTTCCGCAGCGATGCCCTGCGCCCGGCGCTCGAGAGCCTCAACAGCGACAATGCCCAGGGCGAGCTCTACCTCACCGACGCGGTGCACCAGGTGATCGACGCCGGGCAGACGGTGGCCACTCTGGAGAGCGACGACGAGGACATGTGCATGGGGGTCAACTCGCGCGTCGAGCTCACGCTCGTCAACGCCGCCATGCGCTGGCGGCTCCTCGAGCGCCTCATGCTCGCCGGCGTGACCGTGGAGGACCCGGACACCACCTTCGTCGACTACGGGGTGGAAGTCGGCCGCGACACGCTGCTGCGCGCCAACACCCACCTCCTGGGCCGCACCACCGTCGGGGCGGCCAGCGAGATCGGCCCCGGGAGCTTCCTGCGCGACGCTTTCGTCGGCGACCGCGCCCGCGTGGTGAGCTCGCACCTGCACGAGTGCGTGATCGGCTCGGGCTGCAGCGTCGGCCCCTTCGCCTACATCCGCCCCAACACGGTGCTCGCCGAGGGCGCCAAGGCCGGCACCTTCGTCGAGATCAAGAACAGCCGCATCGGCGAAGGCAGCAAGGTGCCGCACCTCAGCTACGTGGGCGACGCCGTCGTGGGCAAGGGCAGCAACATCGCCGCCGGCAACATCACCGCCAACTACGACGGCTTCGACAAGCACCCCACGACCATCGGTGACGGCGTCCGCACGGGCAGCGACACGACGATCGTGGCGCCGGTCACCATCGGCGACGGCGCCTTCACCGCCGCCGGCTCGGTGATCACCGGCGACGTGCCGCCGGGGGCGCTCGCCGTGAGCCGCAGCCGCCAGCTGAACCTGGAGGGCTACGCCGAGCGCCGCGCCGCCCGCCGGCTGCGCGAGCAGGGCGACGCCGGGCAGCCGCCACAGGCGGGCTGAACGAGCGGGGACCGACGGCGCACCGCTCCTCGAGCCCTGCGGGCCGGGCGCCCTCTCCGCTTTGGTACAATCATCTTTCAGTCGGCAGCCAGTCAACGGAAGGGGATGCGGTGGCCGATAGCTCGTGCTGCGTGACGACCTCGCGGAAACGGCTCATGCTCTTCTCGGGGCGCAGCAACCCCGTGCTCAGCGAGAAGATCGCCGAGAAGCTCGGCCTCAACATGGGTGGCGTGCTGCTCAAGACCTTCGCCAACGGCGAGATCTACGCGCGCTTCGACGAGAGCATCCGCGGCGCCGACGTCTTCCTCGTGCAGTCGCCCACCCACCCGCACTTCAACGACCACGTGATGGAGCTGCTCATCATGATCCAGGCGGCGCAGCTCGCCTCGGCGCGGCGCATCACCGCGGTCGTGCCCTACTACCCCTACTCGCGGCAGGACAAGAAGAGCGCCGCCCGCGAGCCCATCACGGCGCGCCTCATGGCCACGCTCCTCGAGGCGGCGCGGGTCGACCGCGTCCTCTCGATGGACCTCCATCAGGGCCAGATCCAGGGCTTCTTCGAGATCCCCGTCGACCACATGACCGCCGTCCCCATGCTGGCCGACTACTTCCGCTACAAGGACTTCGGCGGCACGCCGCTGGTGGCCGTCTCGGCCGACGCCGGCGGCGTCAAGCTCGCCAAGCGCTTCATCAGCCGCCTCCCCGACACCGACCTCGCCGTGCTCACCAAGATGCGCCCTGAGCACAACCGCGCCGAGACCATGCACTTCATCGGCGACGTGCAGGGCAAGATCGCGATCATCGTCGACGACATGATCGACACCGCAGGCTCGATCACCACGGCGATCGACACCCTCTACGACCACGGCGCCAAGGAGGTCTACGTCACGGCCACCCACGGGATCTTCAGCGGCCCGGCGTTCGAGCGCATCCGCCGCTCGCCGGTCAAGGAAGTCGTGGTCACCGACACGCTGCAGATCGAGCTCGGCCCCGACGACGCCAAGATCAAGGTGCTCTCGGTGGCCGACACGCTGGCCAGCACCATCAAGAACGTGTTCGAGGACGAGTCGGTGAGCGAGCTGTTCGCCGGCGACAATCAGCTCTTCTAGCAGGAGACGACCAATGGAAAAAGTCAGCCTCGTCGTGCAGCCGCGCGACGTCACCGGCAGCCGCGCCGCCCGGCGCCTGCGCAAGGCCGGGCTCATCCCCGGGGTGCTGTACGGCCACGGCAAGGCGGCGACGATGATCGCCGTCGACCCGCACGCCCTGCGCGCCGCGCTCAGCACCGAGTCCGGCACGCACGCCGTGCTCGACGTCACCCTGGAGGGTCACAAGCGCGCCCACAAGGCGATCGTCAAGGAGCTCGAGCTCGACCCGGTGAAGGCCGCCGTGGCCCACATCGACCTGCAGGAGATCCGCCTCGACGAGACCATCGAGACCACGGTGGCCGTGCACTTCGAGGGCGAGGCCGTGGGCGTCAAGGCCGGCGGCATGCTGGACGAGTCCACGCGCGAAGTCACCGTCAAGGGCGTCGTCACGGCGATCCCCGAGCACCTGGTGCTCGACATCAGCGCGATGGACCTCAACGACGTCGCCAAGGCCGGCGACCTGGCCATGCCCGAGGGCATCGAGCTGGTCGACGACCCGGAGCTCGTGATCTGCTCCGTGCTGCCGCCGCGCAAGGTGGAGGCCGAGGCCGAAGAGGCCGCCGAGCTCGCCGAGGCTCCGGCGGCCGCCGAGCCGGAGATCGTGGGCAAGGGTGCCAAGGAAGAGGCCGGCTGAGCGCCGCCCCGCGGCGGTCCACCGCCCGGCCGGCACCGTGGGCCTCTTCCGCCCGCAGCGTCCCATCGACGAGCTGATCGTCGGCCTGGGGAACCCCGGGTCGAGCTACGAGGGCACCCGCCACAACGTGGGTGCCCTCGTCGTCGAGGAGCTGGCGCGCCGCCACGGGTTTCCCAAGGCGGCGCGCGGGTTCGACGGCCGCTGCGCCGAAGGCGATATCGGCGGCCGCCGCGTGCTGCTGCTGCGCCCCACCACCTTCATGAACGAGAGCGGCCGCAGCGTGGCCGCCGCCCTGCGGGCCACCAGGCTGCCGCTCTCGCAGGTGCTGGTGGTGCACGACCACATCGACCTGCCGTTCGGCCGCCTGCGCCTCGTGGAGGGCGGCGGCAGCGGCGGCCACAACGGCCTCAAGAGCATCAGCGGGCTCGTCGGCCCCGGGTACCTGCGGCTGCGCGTGGGTGTGGACCGGCCGGACAGCTACGATCCGGATGTGGTGGCCGACTACGTCCTCAGCCGCTTCTCCGAGGGCAAGGCCGCGGTGGCCGGCCTCGTGGCCGCGGCCGCCGATGCCGTGGAGCTATGGCTGGACGCAGGGCTGGAGGCTGCGGCCAACCGGGTGAACGGCCTCGAACGCTGAGACCGCGTTCTGGCGCTGCATGGGCGTGACGCGGATGACCGGATCGCCCGGCAGCTCGGCTCTGGCCAAGGCCGCAACGATGGCGTCCTGGGCTCCGGTGGCAGCTCCGTAGTCGGCGGGGTCGCCGTTGACGAGGATGGCGAACGCCACGCGGTGGCCGTTGGCGCTCGTCACGTAGCCGGCCAGGCAGGCGGCGATGTTGAGTGAGCCCGTCTTGGCGTGGGCGTTGCCCTCCGCCGGGGAGCCGCGCAGGCGCTCACGCAGGGTGCCGTCCTGGCCGGCCACCGCCAGAGAGTCGTAGAGGGTCCGGAAGTCGTCGCGCTGGCGCAGGGCGCCGAGGAGCTGCACGAGGCCCGTCGCCGTGAGGCGGTCGTCGTAGCTCAGGCCGGAGCCGTCCAGGACGCGGTAGCTGCCGGCCGCGAGGCCGGCAGCGGCGAGCGTGGCGGCCGTGAGCTGGGCGCCGGACTCCGTGCTGCCAACCCCGTAGAAGTCGCGGCCCAGGCCTTTGAGCAGCGTCTCGGCAAAGAAGTTGTCGCTCGCCTTGTTCATGTGCTGGAGGAGCTCGCCGAGGGGCGCCGACCGCTGGGCGGCGAGCAGGCGCGCCCCGGCGGGGACGCGCCCGGTGCCGGGCCGGCCGGAGACTTTGATGCCCACGGCTTTGAGGGCCCGGCCGAGCAGCCGCGCCGCGTGCGTGGCCGGCGCGGCGACTCGTTTGTCCTCCTGCAGGCTCTCGTTCCCCGTCAAGGCGGAGAGCCGGCCACACTCGTCCTCGAGGCCCGGCTTCCAGGCGGCCACCGTGCGCCGGCGGTCGAACCAGCTCTCGTCGCCGAGGATGCGCCCTCTGACCTGGCGCACCCCGAGGCCGCGCAGGCGCCGTGCGAAGCGCTCGAAGGAGGCAGTCTTGAGGTGCAGCGCGCCGCGCTGATACGCCCTCGTGGAGAGGCTCGGGTCGCCGTACCCCTTGAGGTACACGTCGCCGTAGAGCACGCCCTGGTACACGGGGACGTTGGGGACGTAGAGCTCGGTGGTGAAGCGGTGCTCGGGCCCCCAGTAGACGAGCGCCGCGGCGGCCGTGGCGAGCTTGAGGTTTGAGGCCGGGGTGAGCGGCGTGGTGGCGGCGCGCGCGTAGACGCGCCGCGCGGCGTCGAGGTCCCAGACGTAGACGCCGGTGCCCGGCCCGGCGACGCCGTTCTTCTCGAGCGCGGCGGTGATCGCTGCCGGGGCGCCCGCGGCGGCCGGCGCCGGCCGCAGGCTCGCGCCGGCCGCCGCCACGACGAGCAGCGCCGCCAGAGCCAGGACGAGCCGCGGTGCTCTCATCTGGGGCTCACCGCGCCTCCCGGTGCGCCGCTCCCCGCCCGGCCCCGCCCGAGGCCCCGCGCGCCGGCCGGACTGCATCATCGTGGACCTCCCATCTCGTGCTCCATCCTATGATGCGGCGTGCACGCGACGGAAGCTGGGTCGGCCGTGAGTCCCGGGCACGTCCGCCGGAAGCAGCCGACCACCCGAACGCGGCGGCCGGAAGGCGCCGGCCGCCTGCCGGGTCGCGGGCGACTCGTCTCCGCCGCCCGCCGCGCCAAGGCCCGGCTTGACTCGCGGGCCGCGGGCGACGATAAGAGAGTCATGCGATCCTCTTCACGTCCGGAGGCCGTCTCATGAGGCTGCTGCTGCTCGCCGCCCTCGCCACGGCTCTGGCGGCGGCGGCGCTGCTCGCGGGTGCCGTCGCGCCCGCCGGCGCGCTC